>NZ_JBQCDN010000195.1:0-16402 GCF_051961175.1 Trinickia sp.
TTCGCGAAGTAGCTGACGCCCTTCTCTTCCACGTAGTGCAGCACCTTCGTCTTGCGGAACGCGAACACGTCTTCGGCGATTTCGTCGTGCGACAGCTTGTTGAGCAGCATCTTGCGCTCGACGCCGACCAGCGCTTCCAGATCGGCCAGTTCGATCAGTTCGAGCTCGCTGTTGATGGCAATATCGAGATCCTGATCGGCCACTTGCTGAGCGCGGTCGGTAATGCGAGCCGGGTCGAACGTCACCACCTGGCGGTTCGATGCCGCGTCACCCCCGAAGCGGGAATTGCCGCTCAGGTGCTCGGCGCGTCCCGTGCCCAGCGAAACGAGGTTCAGCTTTTCCATGCGCCCGAGCATCGTCATCACGTGCGGCCGCGAATGCCCCGCGATCGCCCGGCATTTCTTGATGACTTCGGGCAGCGGCACCGCCACTTCGTCGGTCTGGCCCCGGCGCATGCGTCCGTCCATCGAATCGGCATTGTCCACATGCGCCATCAGCGCGAGAACGTGGGCATACGACACCACGCCCGGCAGAAAATCGGCATGCGTATAAGTGGCGAGCAGATCGTCCTTCTTGCGGCCCCGGCGAATCGTCGTGCGCACGATGTGGCGCAGCAGCGGCGAAGCGCGTTCGAGCTCTTCCTCCACCATGCTCGCGTGTATCACCGTGAGCTGGCAGAACGACAACGCTTTGGCCGTATGGGCCCGCGGTTCGGCTTGCAGCAGCACCGCTTCGCCGAAGAACTCGCCCTTGCCGACGGTGGCCAGCACGACCTTCTTGTCATCGCAGCGCGTCGAAAGTTCGACCTTGCCCTCGGTGATGACATAGAGGACCGGCTCCCCGGCGAATCCTTCCGAATAAATCACTTCGCCAGGCGCGGCCGTACGCGTCCAGGACGTTTTTTGCTGATTCAAGGTACTACCCCCGTAGCGATTTCTTGTGTGCTCTCGGCCGGCCTTACTGAACCGGCGAGACAGCAAGCCGCGTTCTTCGGCTCATGCATGCGTTAACGACCCCACCTTTCAGATTCTTTAGAATCCGGCACCAGCCTGCGCGAAGTTTTTGGATCAGGTAAACGCGCATCGACGCGCTCGCGCGTCTATGCAATCATCTGAGGGATGCTGCGGAACGAGTGAAGCAGCCCGCGCTCAATGGTGCGAATGAGCACGTGCGGCACGCGTGCGGGCGGCCTTTTTCGCGGCGGCCGAGCGGCCGGCAGCGCCTTTCGTTTGCGCGGCTTTTTTCGCAGCGGCGGAGCGGCTCGCGGCCGGCCGTTTAGCGGCAGCCGATTTTGCCTGCTTCGAGACAGCTGCGTGCGACGCGCCACGCCGGCTTTCCTTCTCGAGCACCGACGTCGTCGTGCGCGAACGCTTGGCCTTCGTTTCGGTACTCGCCGAATGCGTGTTCTTGCCCTGCCCCGCGGCCGCGTCCTTTTCCGCTTTCTTGCGTGTCGCCTCGCTCGTTTCGCCCTTCTTCGGCGGCTTCAGCGCGACACCCGCGCGACGTGCTTTCGACAAGCCGATCGCCACGGCCTGCTTGGCCGAACGCACGCCATGCTTGCCGCTGCGCACGTGGTCGATTTCCTCTTTGACAAATTCGCCTGCCTGGGTCGACGCCGCCTTGCCGGCGCGCTTGTCGGCTTGCGCACGTGCGATCGTTTTGCGTTCGGGCATGAGACACCTCCGATAGAACGATTGCGGGAACTCCCTATGCGGTGAGTTGCAACCGGCATGCCAACGATGCAGGGAACCCTCGTTCGAGCGCGCACATGTGAAACGGCCCGCGCGCGTCTGAACGCACGCGGGCCGCATGACCCCGCTCAAGGCGGCGTTTGTGCGCCGTTACTGCTGGCGCTGACGCTGTTGCAGGTACTGCTTGACGTCGCTCATCGTGACGCGCCCGCTATGCGCCGTATCGATCTCGTCGAAGTGCTTGGCGATATACCCGAGCCCGTTGGCTTGCGCCTGGGATTGGGTAATCGCCGCGCCGTTGCTGAGCACGGTGTTCGCGCCGAGGCGAGCGTCGAGCCGTTGCTGCGCCTGCGCTTGCAGCGTGCTGCCCGTCGTGGGCATCGCAGCCTGGGCGCGTTTGGCGGGAAAGTAGGGGCCGTCCACGCCGCTACCGCGGTGCGGAAGATGGACTGGCGCCACGGCTTGCAGCGCCGCCGCATGCGCCGCGCCGGCCAGCAAACCGAACGCGATCAAAGGAATCAAGGGAGTTAGCCGTCGCAGCATATCGATGGGTGACATGATCCGCTCACAAGTAAAAAGTAGCCGAAGTAACGAGCCATCGCCAGTGCCGAACATCGCACTATTGACGCGTGGTCTGCGCCGCCGCCAAAGTCGACGTGCCTGCCGGGCTTTCGTCATCCCACGGCGGAGGCAGCATCCACAAGCCCAGCGCATCGGGCGCCTGCCGGCCAGCATAGAAGTCACGCAAATCCGACTTCATCTTCGGACGCGCATGATCGTCGAGATAGATCATGTGGCCGCCCGGGTAGAACGTCACTTGCAAGTTCGGATTGAAGCCTTGCACCGTTTGCAGACGCGCGAGCTGCTTTTCCGTGTTGAAGAACGGCGTGGCCAGATCGTGATATCCGTTCAACGCCAGCACCTTCAACTGCGGGTTCAACTCGATCGCCGCCAACAAGTCGGGAATCGTATCGGGCAGCGGCTGGCCGTCATGCGAGAAATCCCAGACGTTGATGATGTTGTCGTTCAGCGGCATGTACGTCGCGTTCGGTGCCGTGTAGCCGAGGTACGTCGGCATCTGCGTCGCGAGCGCCGTCGTGAACGGCTGCGCAATCAAGATATCCGACGGATCGCCGTCCGATTGCAGGCGCGGGTCCGAATCGGGCAGCGACACGCGTCCGTCGTAGCGGCCGATCGTCGTGCCCGGCAGCATCGCCGTGTTGAACGGATTGACGTTGAAGTAGCCGCTCAACGCTTGCATCGACAGGCCCGAAGCCCACGTCCACGAAGCCAGCGTCGGCGAACCCGGGAACACCGGCGGCCCCAGGAAGTCCGGCACGCCCAATTGGCTGAGCACCCAGGACTGCGCGTACTGCTTGAACGCGGAATAGTGCGTCGAGGCAAACAATTCCGACTGGAATGCGAACAGCGCCGGGTCGACCTGCACACCGGGCATTGTCACTTGGTTGAAGTAAGAAGCGACCGCGGCGTAGCCCGGGTAGTAGCCGCTCAACGTATCCGTATCGAGCTTGAGCGCATCCATATCGATCGTATTGCCGCTCAGAATCGCGACGGCTTCGATCGCATCGGCGAAATAGTTCAGGATCGACGATTGCAGCATGATCCCCGTCAGGTGCACACCGGCCGATTCGAGCGACAGCGCGAGCATATCGGTACGCGGCGTCCCGTACGATTCGCCATACAGATACAGCGGCGCATTCGTTCGGTTGTTGGCGGAAATGTAGCGGCGGATGAAGTCGCGCATGATGCCCACATCCGCGTCGCTGCCCCAGTATTTCTGGTTCGTGTTTGGCGCGATCGCTTCTGACAGCCCGGTGCCCGGCGGATCGATGAAGACCATGTCGGTCGTATCGATCAAGCTCTGTGCGTTATTGACGAGCGGGAAGTTCGGCCAATTCGTCATCAACGGATCGGGCGTTGCCACGCGCGTGGGGGCGAACGAGCCGAGCCGCAGCCAGATCGACGAGGAGCCGGGACCGCCGTTGTAGAAGAAGGTCACGGGCCGCGGCTTGCCGTTCGTGCTCGGTGCCGTATAGGCGACGTACGACATCGTCGCCTCGGCATTGCCGCCGAGATCGGACGCCGTCAGGTGCCCTGTCGTCGTCGTGTAGTTGATCGTCTTCTTGCCCGACGTCCACGTGTGATGCATGATCGCAGCCTTTTCCGACACTTGCGTCGGATCCAGGCTATCGCCCGCGTTCGACGAATAAGCAACGGGGTCGGTATAGGGCTGATCGGTCGCGCAACCCTGCGCTTGTGCGTTCGCCCCCGGCGTTTGTGCCGCGGCCGCGATCTGCTGCGCATTCGCGCTCGCAGCCGAACCGACCGACGAGCCGCCGTCGCCACCGCCGCAACCAGCCAACGCAAGGGCCGCGACAGCCATCGCACTGAGCCAGAGCCCGCTGCGCGCCGGGCGCACGGGAATCAAGGTACCACTCCTATTTCGCTTCTTCATTTTTGTCCTTGGTAGTTGAGTTGCCGTTTCTCGATGACCGTGCCGCGCGTTGCGAACCGTTTTGCGGCGCGCACTGCCCGACGCCGGTCGACACTCAGCCCTCTTCTCGATCACGACCAAGAGCCTGCTATCGAACCGCACGAAATAATTACCGAACAATACGGAACGTCTTTGGAGCTTTTTACTTCAGGATTTCGGAGGGTATTGCAGATGCAGATACGCCGAAGACATCGGCGCTAAGAAACTAGGCTCGAATAAATCGCTTGTCAAGGCAAGTGGATAATAGGCCTTCACGGCCACACTGGGAATGGAATGCCTGGTCAGCCTACGAATAGAGCGGGGAACTTAATTTATATTTATCTATTACGCGCTCAATCCCGACTTCACCGAATCAGTAAGGCAAACGTTAATTTAAAACATAAAGATCGTTCTACCTGTTTATCGACGGGGATCCGCCCGGGGCCGCGGCAAGCGCCGTCACGCCTTCGTCGACGGCACGCGCATCGATCGGCCGCACCACGCGCGCGACCTCGACGCCGTCACGCAGGAAAATCAGCGTCGGCCACAGCTTGACCCTGAACGAGCGCCCGAGCGGCCGCCCGGGTCCGTCCTCGATCTTCATATGCCGCAATTGCGGGGCTTGCGCCAGCGACGCCGCGATATGGCGCTGCGCACCTTGGCAATAACCGCACCAATCGGTGCCGAACTCGAGGACTGTTGCGCCCGCGAACGCATCCACCTCGGCGCGCGTCGGCGCCGTCTTCGCATATCCGTTGTCTTCCGTCATGACTGCCCTTCCACGATGAGCGCGATGCAATGTGTCAGCCCGTTTGGTTTTGCACGGATGGCGCAGGCCGATGCAATCGTTGCAGCAGACATTGTGCCCCGGTCGCCGGTACGGCGCTTGCGCGCCTGTGTCGCGGGATGCGAACCGCTTCATTCAGCATGGGAGCTCCCGATGAAACTGAAAGACAAACGCGCGCTCGTCACGGGCGCCGACTCCGGCATCGGACGAGGGCGACTATGTCACCGGTCAAACCTGGACCATCGACGGCGGCCTCAGCATGCAGTGGGACGGCGCTTGACGGTCGAAACCCGAGCCAGATCAGAGCGAACCGAGGAGTACGTTATGTTCATTCCCCTTCATGCCAGCGATCCCACCGAACCGCCCATCCCCGATCAGCCGACGATCCCCGATGCCCCGAGCCCCGGCACGCCCGACGACGTGCCCGACATCGGCACGCCGGAGCCGGAGCCCGACCAATTGCCCGGGCGGACCGGCGACTGATGCGATCCTGTGCGTCTGGCTGAGCGGCAGGGCCACTATCCGCGCACAGCGGATCGGCCCGAACCGCACCGCCAGTCGACGCCCGATGTCGACGTGAGTACGGCAAGCTCAATGTTGCAAGGCGGCAGTGGGCTTGGAAAAATGTGTCGCGTCGTCTTTGGCGGGTACAGCATACGAGCGAGCGAACGCGCAACGATCTGCGTCGCATCGACCTGGAATTCCGGGCGCCGTGTCTGAACGCCAACCTGTCCGTAATCGAGCAGGACGCACGGGACCCGCGGCAACGACAAACGCTTCGCAGCCGCCAGCCGATGATGGCCGTCCATCACCGCAAGGCTCGCGCGCTCCAGCACAATCGGCGCCGTCCAGCGGCCGGCGCGCTCGATGCTGTTCAGCACGTCCAGCAAGCGCGCCTCATCATGCTCTTCGTTCGGCAAGATCCGCTCCGTGGCGATCAGTTCGACGGCCCAGGGGCCGAGCTGCGTATGCATGGCGTAGTCCTATGAAATCGATCGTTGAAATATCAAGCCGCGCGCGCCAAATATGACGACGCGATGGCGCGCAGATCGGGCGTGGCGAATTGGCCGGGATGCAAATGCGCGGCGGCCTCCGCCAACACCGCATGACGTGCGATCGGACCGAACGATTCGATCCAGTGATCGCCGACGCGCACGATCCGGACGCGTCGCACGTTGATCAGGTATTGCCATACCGGATTCGCATCGAAGGCGGGTGCGCCGCCGTCGTCGTAGACGAAGACGATCTCGGGCTTGGCGATCAGCAGTGTCTCGAGACTCATTTGAAACGCGGTGTTGTCCCGTCGCGCCGGCAGCGGATTGCGGCCGGCGACGTTCACGCCGCCTAGCGCGCCCAGCAGCGAGCAGGTCATGTTCTCGTCATAGAAGGCCCACGGTGCGGCGCCCGTGCCCCAGACGAACAGATAACGCGGTGCGCGCATGCGCGACACCGAACGCGCGCGGAATCCCGCGAGCACATCGACAAAGCGCCGATTCAGTGCCACGGCGGCGCCGGGCCGGCCCAGTGCCGCGCCGACTCGCTCGATGCCGCGGTCGCTATCCTCCCGCACCTCGAGATCGAGCGCGAGATAAGGTGCGATCTGCTGAAGCCGCGCCGCATTCGCTTCCGTGTAGCGCCGCATCGCCACGATCAGATCGGGATGCGCGCTCGCCAGCAGCTCGAGACTCGGGCTTGCACGTTGGCCAAGATCGAGTACTCGTTCCATCCGGTCGAGCAGATAGGCGGGCTGGCGCCCGCGCACGAGGAATGTCGATGCCACCGGCTGCACGCCGAGCGCGAGCGCCGTATCCGCGCCGAAATACGAAACCGTCGCCAGCCGGCACGGCACGGCATCGAAGCGCAGTGTCGCGCCGCGATCGTCGACTACGCGATACGGCGCACCCTGCGTTTGCGTTGCCGCGCGAGCACGCGATGACAGCAGGCTCGCGATCGATGCGGGCAACGCAAAGCTGAGCGCACGGCGCTTACGATCGATCATTGGACGCCCCCGCAAAAAGCGGCGCGACATGGCGGCCGCATTGCTGCGTGTTCGACGGCGCATTTGTCGGCGCATTCGTCGGCGTGTTTGTCGGCGTGTTTGTCGGCGTGTTTCCAGGCTCGTTTGCCGGTAGCGTCGTGCCCAGCGGATGACACACCGGCACGCCATCGCTGGCGCCGTACAGGCGCTCGCTGTGCACCTGGAAGACATCCGCGACGAACGCCGGCGTCAATACCTCCACCGGTGCACCGTCGGCGACAAGCCGGCCTTCCCTCATCACGACCGCTCGATCGGCAAAGCGCATCGCCTGGTTCATGTCATGCAACGACATCACGAGCGTCAACCCGAGTTCGCGGTTTAAATGCCGCAGCGTCTGCATGACATCGAGCTGATGCCCGAGATCCAGATAGGTAGTCGGCTCGTCCAGCAGGACGATGTCCGCCCGCTGCGCGAGCGCCATCGCGATCCACGCACGCTGCCGTTCGCCGCCCGACAGCGCGAGCAGCGAACGGTCACACATCGCGGCGAGACCCGTCGCGTCCAGTGCCCAATCCACCGCTTCGCGATCGTCGCCGGTCTCGCCGCTCAGCCACTTGCGGTGCGCGAACCGCCCATGACGAACGAGTTCCCGTACCGTCAGGCCGGCGGGCACGTCCTGGGCCTGTGACAGAAAGGCGACACGCCGCGCCAGCTTGCGGCGCGGCCAGTGATGGAGCGGCACGCTGTCGAGCAGCACGCGCCCCTCGCGCGGCGCGAGCAACCCGGCTAGCGCGCGCAGCAGCGTGCTCTTGCCCGAACCGTTCGGGCCGAGCAGCACGGTCGTCCGGCCAGGCTCGATCGACAGCGACAGGTTGTCGACGATACGGCGCGCGCCGTAGCCGAGCGAAAGATCATCGGCAATCAGTGTCATCGGGAGGATCGGGAAAGCAGATAAAGAAAGAGCGGCGCGCCGACGAGCGCAGTGACCGCGCCAACCGGAATCTCCGCGGGCGCGACGAGGACGCGCCCCGCCAGATCCGCGAGCGCGGCGATCAATGCGCCGCACAGCAACGCACAGGGCGCTTGCCGCACAAGTGTCCCGCCTACGGCGAGCCGTGCGAGGTGCGGCGCGACCAAACCGACGAATCCAATGGGGCCGGCGATCGCCACGGCGCAGGCGGCCGCCGCGCCCGCATAGGCAATCGCGACGAGGCGCCAGCGTTCCACATCGAGTCCGACGCTTGCGGCGGCATCGTCGCCGAGCGAGAGCACCTGCGCGACGCGCAGGATCGGCGGCAGCAGTACGATCGTCGCCAGGGCCCATGGCGCGAGCAGCGCGACATCGCGCCAACCACGCGCATACAGATTGCCGCTCATCCACGTCAGCAGAACTTCGATCCGGCTCGAACCCCAGCCCGCGAGAATCGTCATCGCGACGGCATAGAGCGCGGCGCTGACCGCCACGCCCATCAACATCAAGCGTAGCGGCGTGGTTCCGTTGCGCCATGCAAGCGCGTACACACCGAAGGCCGCCCCCACGCCGCCGATCTGAGCAACGAGCGGCGTCCAGGTCGGGTCGTACGCATCGAGCCGGCTGCTGTCGATCGAGCCCGCAAAATTGGCGATCAGCAAGAGCACCATCACGCCGAGCGTCGCGCCCGACGATACGCCGATCACAACCGGCTCCGCGAGCGGATTACGCAGGACCGCCTGCAGGACAAGCCCGCTCGCAGCGAGTTGCGCACCAATCATCAGCGCCAGCAGAACGCGAGGCATCCGCAGGTCCCACAAGACGAACGCGGCATCGTGCGCGACGCCCCGATCGGCCAGCGCCCGCATCATGGTCGTCAAGGGGAACTCAGCCGCGCCGAAACGTACCGCCATCAGGATGGCCATGGCCAGCGCAAGCGCGCCCCCCGCCACGGGCACCACCCGACGTGCCGTCGCCGCGTACGACGATCGCTTCGATCCGTTCGTCATGCCGAAGCCCCTTCTTCGCTACGGATTAAGCCGATCAGCAACGGCGTCGCGACCAGCGCGGTCTAGAAGCCGACCGGCAATTCGCGCGGCGCGGCCACCGTGCGTGCGACCAGATCGGCAGCCGCCACCAGCAGCGCGCCGAGAAGCGCCGTGACGGGCAGCGTTCGCCGGTACCCGCCGCCGAGCACGAGGCGCGCGACGTGCGGCACGCACAGCCCGACGAAGCCGACCGGCCCCGCGATCGCGACCACCGATGCCGACAGCGCGACAGCGACGCCCCCAAATGCCAGGCGCCAGCGCAGCAAATCGAGGCCGATACTTGGCGCGGCTTCGTCGCCCAGCGCGAGCGGGTCGAGTACGCGCGCGCCGGCCAACGCCGCGAGCAATCCAAGCACGATCCATGGCGCCAGCATGCCGACCTGCTGCCACCCGACGGCCGCGAGACTGCCCGCGAGCCAAAAGAACAATGGGCCGGCTTGCGGCCCCGCCGCAATCATCAACGAGACGACACCCGCACCGCCGAGCGCGGCGATCGTCGTTCCCGCCAGCAACAGGCGCACTGGCGACAGGCGTGCTCGCCACGCCAGCGCGAAGGCGAGCAAGGCCGCCACGCCGCCGCCCGAGAGCGCCACGAACGGCAGCGCGCCGGCCGGCATCGCAGGCGCCAGCACTGTCGCCGCCACGACGGCGAGCGCCGCGCCGTTGACGACGCCGGTCAGCGTCGGATCCGCCAGCGGGTTGCGCGTGATGGCTTGCATCAGCGCGCCGGCCACCGCGAGGCCGGCGCCCGCCAGCCATGCCGCGACGAGCCGCGGCAGCCGCAATTCGCGGACGATGAGTGCAGCGGCCGTGTCCCCGCCATCGCGAAGCGCAGCGAGGGCCTCGGCCGGCGTGAGTCGCAATTCGCCGGCACATAGACTCGCGAGCGCGACCGTGCCGAGTGTGGCGATGAGCGCAAGCGCAAGAACGACCATGCCGGCGCGTCCTCGACCGCGCTTCTTCAATTCGAACGGCCGCACGGGCATGCGCGCGGGCGACCCCGATCGCATGGCCGCACCGAGCCCCCTGCTCTGCGGCAGCTGACGTTCCTTCATAATGGCTCCGCCGTACGCCGCTGTGCCAGCACGTTCAAACGGCATTCGAACTGGCGCAGCAGCATCGCCGCCGTCGCGGCCAGCCCGATCGCGAGCCCGATCCAGATGCCGTAGATCCCGTACCCGAGCCACACGCCCACCGACCAGGCAACCGGCAGGCCGATCATCCAGTAGCCGACGATCGAAATGCGGAACGAGCTCTTGACGTCTCCCAGCCCGCGCAAAATCCCGACACCGATGTTCTGACTACAGTCGAACAGCTGCAACAGCGCGGCGATCGTCAGCAGGCCCGTGGCGAGCCGCAGCACATCGGCGTTCGAGGCCACACCGCGATCGAGGAACAATGAAAGCACGCGCATCGGGGCGACGAGATACGGCAGCGCGACGATCAGCATTGCACCGACGCCGAGCGCGAGCCCCGTATAGCCGAGCCGCCTCGCACCGCGATAGTCGTGCCGCGAGCAAGCGTGGCTGATGCTGATCGAAGACGCATGCGACAAGCCGACCGAGATCATGAACACGATATAGATGACCTGGTTGACGATCGTCTGCGCGGCCAGCGCGTGGGTGCCGAGCGTGCCGATCACCAGCGTGAGCACGGTGAAGAACGCCGCCTCGGAGCCGTATGTCGCCGCGATTGGCAGCCCCATCTTCCACGTCCGCGCCAGAGCCTGTGCATCCGCCCGCCAGACGGCACGCGACAGGTGTTCGGCCAGTTCCGGCCGACTTTTGGTGACGCTGAGCATGGCGATGAACGAGAGCAGGTACACACCGCTCGTCGCATAGGCGATCCCGGTCAAACCGAGCGCGGGAAAGCCGAAGCGCCCGAACATCAACGCATAGTCGAGCACCGCGTTCGCAACGACCGACGCGACCGTGATCGCGAGCAGCGGACCGGGTTTGCGCAAGCCAACCGAATATTGCCGAAGGGATTGAAACCAGAGGCACGGCAAGATGCCCGGCGCGGCAGCCGCAAGATAAAGGGCAGCTTGCCGCGCAACGGCTGGGTCCTGACCCAGCCAGATCAACGGCTTTTCGACAAACAGCATCAACAACGCGAACGCGAGCGCAGCCAGCGTCGACAGCGCGAAACCCGCGCGCACGAGACGCATGATCTGCGCCCGGTCGTGCTGTCCGTTCGCGAACGCGACGAGATTGCCGGTGCCCGTCACGAGCCCCGTCCCCATCGTCCGCAACTGGTTGAAGATCGTCAACGCAAGCCCGCCCGCCGCCACTTCACGAGGACCGAGCATGCCCATCATGACGATGTCGGTGGTCGTCAACGCCACCTGGGCGAGCTGCGTCAGGATGAGTGGTGCGGCAAGCACGCCGATGCGGCGGGCGTCGAGCCAGAACAGTCGGTGCAACTTCATGCGGCGCCGCCGAAGATGGGATCGAGTTCGCGGAAGATGGAATCGTCGAGGAGATCGCGTGCACGCATCCAGTCGTCGTCGAAAACGGAGTCGAGGTATTTCTCCCCGCCGTCGCAAACCAGCACGACGAGCGTCGCGTCGGGCGGCAAGGTGTCGAACATCTTCAGCGCGTGCCAGATCACACCGCCCGCCGACCCGCCTACCAGCAGCGATTTCCTACGAGCGACGTAGCGTGCGGTATTGAACGCGGCGGCGTCCGTGACTTTGACGCCCTCGTCGAGCAACGCGTAATCGACCAGTGCGCCAATTTCCGCACCGGGCGGCGTACCAGTGCCCGATTGATAGTACGACCCGCCTTCGCCGCCGAACGCAATCGAGCCGACAGGTTCGACGCCGATCACACGCGGCGCCGGCCCCGTCGCGCGCAGTTCGCGCGCGGTCCCGAACAGCGAGCCCCCTGTGCCGACGGAGCCCACCAGGTAGTCGATCCCGTCGCCGAGGGCATCGCGCAGTTCGCGCGCAAGCGTCCGATAACCGTTACCGTTCGCCGGGTTGTTGTGTTGCTCGGTCCAGATGCTGTCGGGATCGTCCGCCGCCATTCGCTCGGCAAGCGCCTCGCGGTCCGCTGTCGCTAAGGCGTCCCCCTCGCTCACGTAGACGAGTTCGGCGCCGAACGCCTGCATGGCGCGCAGCTTGTCCTTCGACGCATGACGATCGACGACGGCCGTGAACCGGTAGCCGCGCTCGGCGGCCAGCAGCGCGAGCCCCATGCCGGTGTTGCCGGAGGTCGACTCGATCACCCGCCCCGCGGGCCGCAGGCTACCGTCCTGCTCAGCTTCGTCGAGCATTTGCCGCGCCATCCGGATCTTCGCGCTGCCCGTCGGATTCGTCGATTCGAGTTTGAGCAGGATGCGCGCGCCGTTTGCTTTGCGGATCAGTTCGAACAACGGCGTGCGACCGATGAGGTCCGATACTTTCGAGACGATCGCCGGCACGGTAATCGTCGGGTGTTCACTCAGTAAGCGCATATTCATCGTCAAACTCCGGAAAGCGTGGAAAGGCGATCGACGCACCAACGCGGACGCGGGCCGTCGAGGGTCACGACAAGCTTCGGGGGCAGCGGCAATTCATGAAACGGCGATTCGTTCGAATCCATTTGATATCCCGCCGTATTGGGGTACAGCAGCAAGTCGCCCGGCGCGGGACGTTGCGGGAAGGCGATCTTGCGCCAGGTGACCATGTCCGAATCGAGGCAGCTCGCGCCGCCCACGCAGGCGCGGTACGGCACCCGCTCGCGAGGCGGCTCATGGGGCGCCGTCAGCAATTCCGGATCGGGCAGGAATTCGCTCGCGAACCATTGCTCCGAGAGACTGAAACTCGTGCCGTTCACGGTCGTGATGCCGTAGTCGCCGCGATCCTTCACGCCCTGCACAGCGAACAACGTGAATCCCGCCTGATCCAGCAGCGCGCGCCCCGGCTCCAGCATGAGTTGCAGCCCATGCTCGGACAGCAACGCGGCAAGCGGCCTGGCTTCGCCCTCAGGCACCGCCGTCAATACGGCATCCAGCATGTGCGCGCCATCGCCCGCCGCGTGATACGGGTAGAACCCGTCGAATGTCTTGTTCGCGTGGTAGTCCGCCGGGCGATGTGCCGTCAGAAAATCGGCCCAGTCGCTCGCGCTCGCATACGACATCGCGAACCCGCCGCCGATGTTGACGGTTTGTGGCGTCAAATCACGAGCGCGTGCCGATACGCAGGCGCGCACCGCGATCGCCGCCTGATCGCTTCGCGCCTGGGCGCTGTAGCCGGACAGGTGAAACGAGAAGCCTTCGAGGACCATCGCCGATCGATGCTCGGCACACAGCGCCACCGCCGCGTCCAGCGACGCCTCGTCCAGGCCGAATCGGGTGGCGCGCGGCGAGGCCGGTTGCATGCGCAACAGAATGCGTGCAACACGTCCGCAGTGCCGCGCAATGCCGGCGAGACGCACCAGTTCGTCGAGACTGTCGATGGCGATCAATGCGCTGTGACGCACGGCGAGGCGCAGCAAAGGGTTCGCTTTCGCGGGACCCGAAACGCCGAGGTCGTCACCGCGCACGCCAGCGGCCAATGCGTCCGCGAACTCGCCGACACTCGCGACATCGACGCCGAGCCCCAGATCGGCGGCCGCGCGCACGAAGCAGCGGGCCTTGTTCGCCTTCTTCGCGTAATACACCCGGCCCATGACGCGATGTTCGGCGAGCGTGCGTTCGAACGCCGCGGCATTGCGCGCGAAACGCTCCGGAAACAGCAGATGGATCGGCGCATCGAAGCCGTTCGCGAGTTCATGGAGCATCGCAGGATGCCGATCGACAAAATCGCGTATCGCCGGATCCCATGAAGCCGGAAGCCGTGGGGCATCCTTCACCATAGCGCCACCTCCTCGCCAAGCCCCTGCGCACGCGCCGCATCCGCCAGCACCCGGCCGAGCGCGATGTCCGTCACGACCATGCCGCTGTTGAATGCGAATACGATCTCGTCATCCGAACGACGCGCGGGCTTTCTGCCGAGCAGGATGTCCGGCAGCTCGGCATCGACGGGGGGAAGGTGTCCCTGCTCGTCGACGAGATCGCGTCCCGTCACCTGCATCTGTGCCTGACTGGTCGCAATCCGGTAATCGGCACGATGCAGCGCATCGGCGTGAATGCCGTAGCCGACCAGCACCGCCAACGCGCCGCGCTTGAGCGCCGCGTGCCGCACGGCCTCGGGCGCACCCGCGCCCGCCACGCCGAGCACGATGTCCGCCTGTCTCGCAGACGCATCGAGATCCGCCGAGACCTCGATGTCGCGCGCCGGATAAAAGCGTTTCAGCGTCTGGCGGACCGCCTCGATGCCATCGCCGTAGTGGCCATGAACGATCAACCGCTCGACGTCAGGAAGTGCGCACAGGAGCAACGGCAGCGCCATCCGGCCTTGGGTCCCGGTGCCGACAACGAGCGCCGAGCGCGCGCGTGGCGCACAAGCGCGCGCAATCAACGCCGAGACGGCCGGCGTGCGCAGCGAGCCCACGAGGCTGCCATCCATCAAGGCCACGGGCAGGCCCGTTTCGTCATCGAATAGAAGCAGCGTCGTGTAGTACTTCTGGCGTTCGCGGCTATGCTCGGGATCGTGCTTGTACGATGTCTTGAAACCGATCGTGCGGCGCCCGCCATCGCGGCCCAGCATCGAATAGGCGACCGAGTGTTTGTCGGGAGGCTGCGTCATCAGCTTGCGCGGATTGTCGGATTCGCCGCTGCCAAGGCCAAGATACGCACGCTCGACGGCGGCGAGCACCATCGCCGGGTCGTAGTGAAGTTGGTCGATCACGCGCTTGGAAAGCACAGGCAAGCGCGAAGGCTGCGTCAAGCGCCGCGCGCGGGCATCGGTGTCAGTGCCGGTGTCCGTGTTGGCCCCGGTCCCGATCGCCGTATCGATTTCGACAGTTATCGTATTCATTGGCGCCTCACAAAATTTCGCGCGTGGCCGGCGCCTGCCGGAACGGCAGCGTCTCGCGCAGGTTGACGTGAACGTTGACGCGCCGTAGCCAGCGCTGGCGCGGCCCGTAGTTCGGCCGATAGACGGTGCGACCATGAACCGCGCGCTTGTTGTCGATCCAGACCATGTCGCCGGGCTGCATGACGACTTTCGTTTGGTGCGCGTAGCACGCATCGATCAGCCAGCGCAACGCGCGCTGCGCCGCCTCGTCGCCGGGCAATGCCGCCATGAACGCCTCGTCCACGCGCAGCCACGGGTGTGCGCGCAACCCGGACAACGCGGGAACCGGCTCCGGGTTTTCGTGCATGCGGCGGATGCGCTCGAATACGTGATCGTCGAGCCGCCATTGATCGCTGACGTTCTGCTCGGGCAGATGCGATTTGTCCGGAACGATCGTGAAACGCGGCGCACTGAGCACACGCCACATCTCGTTCGGGATTTCGATCTCGTCGATCCCGCAGAAAATCGTCTGCGCGCACTCGTCGTTGCGATAGCACAGGATTGAGAGGAAATCGGCGCGATGCTCGTGAAACGCCTCCTCGTTGTGCCAAACCAGCGTCACGCTGCTGCCCCCGCCGAGTTGCTCCGCGTGGTCTTTTCTGATCGGCACGATATGGCGCAAAAAGCGGCCGTTCTCCTGTGTACGCCAGCCGAACATATCGCCGAGCAACGACGTCATCACGCACTGCATCGCCTCTTCCAGCAGCGACGCCGGATTGCGCCAGGGGGCATCCCAGTGCGCGGGCGACGGCCCGATGCGGGTGTCGTCTACCGGCATCCCGCGCAACAGCAGCACGCTGCACGGCAGCTCGAGTTGACGATAGCGATGCGCGAGCGCACGCAGCGAACGCGGCAGATCTTGTGAAGCCAACATGCAGTCATGCGCGAACAGTGCGCTTTCGACGCTGTCGTGATGCGCAATCAGTTCTTGCGCGACTTCCGCGATCCCGGCCACTTCGTCGTCGCGCAACTCGTAGATCCCCAGCGACTTCGACGCCAGCCGCAACCCGGATGGATCGATCCCTTCAGACAGATTCATGCGTTTTCCCTCGTAAGAAAACGGGCGATGCCACACCGGCGGTGCGGTGCATGCCCTGCGATTGAGCTGCTTTCGTGGGGATCGGGCCGGCATGGTCTATGTCATGTCCGGCGCCTGTCGTGACCGGGCTTCTCGGGCCCGTCTTACATGTCGACCTGCGCGGAAACGAAGAACGTGCGCGGCTGGCCGGGCCATACGGCGTTGTAGTTCGCCGCGGCCCAGTAACGCTTGTCCATCAAGTTCTGTACGCCGGCACGAAAGATCGTCGTATGACCGCCGATGCGCGTTTGGTAGCGCGCACCGGCATCGACGCGGACATAGCCCGGCAGCGACACCGAGTTCGAGGCATCGAGTGGCCGCGCACCGACGTAGTAGACGCCCGCGTTGACGTTGAGCCCGCGCACAGCCGCAATGCGGTAATCGAGGAATGCGCTTGCCTGAAACGTGGGCACA
>NZ_JBQCDN010000196.1:0-6451 GCF_051961175.1 Trinickia sp.
GTAAGACACGATTGCCGGGCACGAGCCCCATGTCTTCGACGAGCACATGCGCCCAACGATCGACCGTTTCGCGCAGTTCGCGATACGTCGTGCCGTGTGGCTTGTCGTCCACCTCCGACCAGATCGCTACGCCATCGCCGTGACCGGCTGCAATCGTGGCATCGAGCACTTCCGTCGCACAGTTGAAACGCTTCGGGTAGGAGACATCGGGATGATCGAGCAGCAAGACGGGCCATTGATCTTGCGGCGGCAGATTGTCTCGCGCAAACGTATCGACATGGGCAGACGGTTCCATGGCTTGCTCCGGGTCAGTCGGGTATCACGGCGGTGGCTTCGATTTCGACTTTTGCTTGGTCTTCGATCAGCGCGACGACTTGTACCGCGCTCATGGCGATGTCGTAATCGCCAATCAGCTCGCGGAACGCTTGACCGATGTCCTTCGATGCGGCGAGGTATTCGCGTTTATCGGTCACGTACCACGTCATTCTGACCAGGTCCTCGGGGCCGGCACCGGCCTCCTTCAACACGGCGACGATATTGGCCAGCGCTTGCCGCGCTTGATCCGCGAACCCATCGGAGAGGAACTGACCCGTTTCGTCCCAGCCGATCTGGCCGGCGATAAAGATTTGCGTACCGTGCGCGGCGACGCCGTTGGCATAGCCGCGCGGCTTCGGCCAGCCGGCCGGCAACAGAGGACGTTTCATAGTGAGGCGCCTTGGTGTTCGAGCGTGGAGGGAGTGGCAGCCGAGCGCGACAGCGCGGCACGGATGTCGCTGGGAATGTCGATCGACTCGCCCGTTTCGAGCGACGTCGTGACAAGCACCTGCGTGGCAGCGAAACGCGTGCCGTTAAGCCCACGGCCGACGATCCGAATCCGTATCGAGCGCCGTCCGATGTCGATCAGCGACAGCGCCAGCGAGATCGTTTCGCCCATTCGGCTCGGTCGTGCGAACTCGCAGTCGAGCTTGACGATGGGTAAGCCGACGCGCCGCTTGCCGATCATCTCGGCATAGTCGATGCGCAGCGCCTCGGTAAACATGTCCTCGACGAGTACGTTCGTGAGCGTCAGATACTGCGGAAAAAACACGATGCCCGCCGGATCGCAATGCGAAAAGCGAATGCGGACGGGACGTTCGAAAACGATCGGTGCGTCGTCGGTCATCATGCGGCCCCCGATGCTTGATCTTGAACGTGGGTGGCCGCGTGCGTCTTGAGCACATCACGGCCCACGATCAATTGCTGCACTTCGGTTGCGCCTTCGTAGATACGCAGCGCGCGAATTTCCCGATAAAGCGTTTCGACGGGCGTTCCACTACACACCCCTTGACCGCCCCAAAGCTGTACCGCCGCATCGATGACACGCTGCGCACCCTCGCTCGCATGCCACTTCGCCATTGCGGCTTCACGCGTGACACGCTTGCCTTGATCGCGCATCCAGGCGGCACGATAGACGAGCAGGGCGGCCGAATCGATCGTGAGCGCCATCTCCGCCAGCTTGGCCTGCGTCAACTGGAAATCCCCGAGCGTTTGTCCGAACATGCGTCGCGACGATGCGCGCGCCAGCGCTTCGTGCATCGCGTGCCGGGCAAAGCCAAGCGACGCGGCGGCGACCGATGTCCGGAAGATATCGAGCGTGCGCATCGCCAGCTTGAATCCTTCTCCGGCTACTCCGAGCCGCTGCGATTTCGGCACGCGGGCAGCTTCGAAACGCAGCCTCGCGAGCGGATGCGGCGCGATCACATCGATCCGTTCGGCGATCGTGAACCCAGGCGTGTCGGCATCGACGATGAACGCGCTGATGCCGCGTGCGCCCGGCGCCTCGCCAGTGCGTGCAAAGACGACATAGAAATCGGCGATGCCGCCGTTCGAGATCCACGTTTTCTCGCCGTCTAACACGTATGCATCGCCGTCTTCGCGTGCCGCGAGCGAAAGCGCGGCGACATCCGATCCCGCCTCCGGTTCCGACAGTGCAAAGGCCGCAATGGCTTCTCCATTCGCCACGCGCGGTAAATAGCGTCGCTTGTGCTCCTCCGTGCCGGCCAGCGAGATAGCGCCCGATCCGAGCCCTTGCATCGCCAATGCGAAATCGGCCAGGCCGGAACGCGCAGCGAGCGTGTCGCGCAGCAGGCAGACGGCGCGCGTGTCGATGGTGTCCCCATGTCCGCCATAGGCGGCGCCACCCACGCCATAACGCAACCATCCGCCCTTGCCCAGGGCGCGGACGAGCCGGCGGCATTGTTCATCGACGCTTGCGCGCCCCTGCGGGCCCGACACTAACGGTGCGGCCTGCTCCAACATTTCCCGATGCGCCTCGCACCACGCGTCGAGCTCATCCACGAGCGTGCGATGTCGTTCCTCGAAGAACGGCCAGTCGAGCATGTCATGCCGTTGCGTGCTGGCCATGCTCAGTCTCCTTGGAAGACGGGCCGCGTCTTCGCAGCGAATGCCTCGTACGCCCGCTCGAAGTCGCGCGTGGCCATGCAGATCGCCTGCGCCTGCGCCTCGGATTCGATCGCTTCGTCGACGCTCATGCTCCATTCCTGATGCAGCATCGTCTTCGTGACACTGTGCGCGAAGGTCGGACCTTCGGCGATGGTTTGCGCGAGTTCGTCAGCATCGGCCAAAAGACGATCGGGATCGCACAGGCGGTTGTAAAAGCCCCAGGCGAAGCCTTCTTCACCGCTTACCGATCGGCCCGTAAAGAGCAATTCGGAAGCACGCCCTTGCCCGATGATGCGCGGCAGGATCGAGCAGGCGCCCATATCGCAGCCGGCCAAGCCCACGCGCGTAAACAGAAACGCGAGTTTGCTGCGGGCAGTGCCGAGCCGCATGTCGGATGCCATGGCGATGATTGCGCCGGCGCCCGCGCATACGCCGTCCACGGCCGCGACGATCGGTTGCGGACAATGACGCATGGCTTTGACGAGATCGCCGGTCATGCGCGTGAACATCAGCAACTCGGGCATCGGCAGGCCGACAAGCGGGCCGATGATTTCGTGGACATCGCCGCCGGAGCAGAAGTTTTCACCCGCACCATGAATGACGACGGCTTTGACATCGGTTGCGTAGGCGAGCTGACGAAAGAGGTCACGCAACTCCGCGTACGAATCGAACGTCAGCGGATTCTTGCGCTCGGGGCGATTCAACATGATCGTGGCCACGCCTTGTTCGAGCCGCCATCCGAAGTGGCGTGCGCGATACGAGGCGAGCGTCGTGCGATTCCCGGCCCGCAAGGCGTCAGCGGTGGAAGCAGCGTCCGTCATGGTTTCATCTCCTATGCATTTTCAGCGGGGCATAACGCGGTGCGCCGGTGCGGATGCGTGCACGCGCTTCTGCTCCTTCGTTAGCTTCCCTGGCTCACTTTGATGCTGTCGAGCAGATGCGTCTTCAGCTTGCCGAGGCGCTGATGCATCTTCGATTTATCGTCCATCGACAGGCCGCTGAACAATTCGATCACCCAGCCTTCGTGCGCGCGCGCCATTTTGTCGAATAGCGTGCGGCCCGCGGGGGTGAGCCTGACGGTGAAGGCGCGGCGATCATTCGGATCGACGTCGCGCGCGACAAGCCCCTCTTTTTCGAGCTGATCGGTCAAGCCCGTCACGTTGCCGCCCGTCACCATGAGCCGTCGCGAGATCTCGCTCATCTTGAGCCCTTCTGGATGACGCTCGAGCTGCGCCATGAAATCGAAGCGTGGCAACGTGGTATCGAATTCGGTACGCAGACGGCGGCGCAGTTCGGTTTGGACGAGGTTCGTGGTCGTCAATAGACGTAGCCAGAGGCGCAGGCTCATATGGCTGTCGGTGCCGGTACGCATTTCGAGGTCGACGACGTTTTCCGGCTGCGGTGCGGACCGCTTTTTCGTCGATGCGCGAACGGTGTCGCTCACATTACTTCTCCGCCCGAGATGGATAGGGATTGGCCCGTAATCGAGCCCGATTCGCGGGCGACGAGCCACAACACGGTATATGCGACTTCGGCCGGCTCGATGAAGCGCCGTTGAGGATTGGCGCGCCGCAGGGCAGCGCGCGCATCGTCTTGTGTGCGCCCGGTTTTACTGACGACTTGATCCAACGACGTTTGCAAGAGCGGCGTTTCCGTATAGCCGGGGCAGACGGCATTGACAGTGACGCCGGTCGTTGCCGTTTCGAGCGCCAGGGCGCGCGTCAAGCCAATGACGCCGTGCTTCGCTGCGCAGTACGCGGTGACATACGGATATCCGATTTGGCCGGCGGTGCTGGCAACGTTGACGATGCGACCGAAGCCGCGCTCGATCATCATGGGCAGGGCGGCTTGAGTGCAAAGAAACGTGCCGGTCAGATTGACGTCGAGCATGCGTTGCCAGAGCCCGAGATCGGTTTTGCCGAACGGTGCGGCTTGGGCCTGGCCGGCATTGTTGACGAGGATGTCGATTGGACCGAGCGCGTCGCGTGCCGATGCGAAAGCGGCTTGTACCGAGTCGGGATCTGTCACGTCGGCGGCTGCGCAATGAACGGCGTGCGACGCGCCGAGTTGCAGACGCTGTGCGTCGAGTTTGGCGGCGTCGCGTCCGATCAGTGTGACGCGCGCCCCATTGTCGGCAAATGCGCGGGCAATCGCGGCACCGATTCCGCTGCCGCCGCCTGTGACGAGGGCGTGCATTTCGGCTAGTGCGGGCTTGCTTGTAGTCATCGCTGCGCTCCTACCGCGTGCGTGACGCGTTCGCGTTCGAGGTTGCGTTCGAGCTGCGTTTTACCGGCCATGTATTGCTTCGGCCATGCGACGTCGAAATAGCCGATCTTCGCCGCTTCGGTCAGCGTCCAGGCGGGGTTCGCCAAGTGCGGCCGGGCGATGGCGCACAGATCGGCGCGGCCTGCCGCGATGATGCTGTTGACGTGATCCGCTTCGGAGATGGCGCCGACGGCGATCGTCGAAATGCCAGCCTCGTTTCGAATCCGATCGGCGAACGGCGTCTGGAACATGCGACCGTACACGGGTTTTTCGGCTTTGCTGACTTGGCCCGAGGAGACGTCGATCATGTCCGCGCCTGCCGCTTTGAAGGCGCGTGCGATGGCCACTGCATCGTCGGGTGTCGTGCCGCCGTCCACCCAGTCATGCGCCGAGATCCGGACCGAGATAGGCTTGGCTTGTGGCCAAACCTCGCGGATGGCCTTGAACACTTCGAGCGGATAGCGCAGACGGTTTTCGAGGCTACCGCCGTATTCGTCGTCGCGGTGATTCGTGAGCGGAGAAATGAAGCTCGACAAAAAATAGCCGTGGGCGCAGTGCAACTCGAGCCAGTCGAAGCCGGCTTCGTTTGCCATCTGCGCGGCGCGGACGAATTGCGCTTCGATTTCGCGCAGTTCGTCGTGTGTCGCAGCGCGGGACCACTGGCTCACGCCTGAGAGGTACTGCTGACGGGATGCTGAGATGATCGGCCAATTGCCGTCGGGCAGCGGCTGATCGATACCCTCCCAGCTCACGCGCGTCGATGCCTTCGCCCCTGCGTGCCCCAGCTGCATGCCGATCTTCGCATCGCTCATACCGTGGACAAAATCGACGATGCGACGCCAGGCATGCAGATGCTCGGGGGTGTACATCCCCGGGCAGCCGGGTGTGATGCGGGCGTCCGGAGATACGCATGTCATTTCCGTCATGACGAGGCCGGCGCCGCCCATCGCGCGCGCGCCGAGGTGCGTCAGATGATAGTCGCCGACGGTGCCGTCCACGGCGGAGTATTGCGCCATCGGCGAGACCACCACGCGATTCTTGAGTGTGATGTCGCGGATTGAAAACGGCGTGAACATCGGGGGAATCGAATGGGCATCGCCGGCAACGGGGCGTGCGCCTGCGTGCTCGCTCAGCCACTGTTCAAAGGAACGGACATAGCTTGCGTCGCGTTCGCGCAGGTTTTCATGCGAGATGCGCTGTGAGCGCGTGAGGAGCGAGTAGGCGAATTGCTCAGGTTCGAACGACGCGTAGCGGTCCACATGCTCGAACCATTCCGTCGAATTGCGCGCGGCGTTTTGGATGCGCAGTACGTCCACGCTACGCGTTTGCGTGTAGTGCGTGAGTGCGGCGGGTAGATCGTGCGGGTGCGCGTCGATGCTGTCGGCCAGGGCGATCGCATCTTCCAGCGCGAGCTTCGTGCCCGATCCGATTGAAAAATGTGCCGTGTGGGCGGCATCGCCCATCAAGACGATAGGTGTCGTGCCGCCGCTCATGCGGGGCCGATAGTGCACCCACTCGCGATTGACGACGCGCGGAAAGCGAATCCACTGTGCCGAGCCGCGCAAGTGTGCAGCGTTCGACATCAGCGGATGCCCGTCGAGATACTTGGCGAACAGTCGCTCGCAGAAGGCGATGCTGTCTTCCTTGCTCATTTCGTCGAGACCGGCGGCGCGCCATACGTGTTCCGGTGCTTCGACGATGAAGGTCGACGTATCTTGATCGAAGCGATAGGCGTGGGCTTGAA
>NZ_JBQCDN010000197.1:0-39866 GCF_051961175.1 Trinickia sp.
CGGGTGGGGCGGGCCCGGCGGGGGCCGGCCGCGCCGCGCGGGCGTTCATTGTTCGATGAGCAGGGCGGCGGCCACGCGCCGGCCTTCGGCCATGAGGATGTTGTACGTACGGCAGGCGGCCATGAAATCCATTGTTTCGACGCCGACGCGCCGGGCGGCGAGCAAGGCCGTGAGCCGGGGATGCGGAAAGCGCAGGCGCGCGCCGCTGCCGAATACGACGAGTTCGGGCGCCTGCGCAAGGACGAGCTCGAAATGCTCGGGGGCGAGCGCATCGAACGATGACACGGGCCATGCGAGCACGGGCGCGTCGGGCAGCAGCAAAATGCTGCTTTCATGGCGCACGAGATTGACGTCGACGTAATGGGCGCCGTAGCCGGTTACTGTATTGAGCGCGCCGCTCGAGTCCTGGTGTAATTTCAAATCGGTTTCCGTGGTTCCGTCGGACGGGGCGTGGCCGCCGCGACCGCATCGAGGCCGAAAGGGGCTTTCGCGGCAAATGGTGCATTGCGAAAGTCGGCCGAAATCCGCTAAATTATAACTTTTTAGCCGCCCTGCGGCGCCCAGCATCGTGCACGCGCGCGAGTCCATCCCATTCGTCGCCCTTCGCGCGCGCCACAAGCGCGCCTGAACGAGCAATCAAGCGGGCGAATCCCATGCGCGCGTTTTCTCCGGCGAACCCATCGCCGGTCGGGCGCAGCAACGTGTTGGCGCGTGTCCGGTCGTCGCGCGCCCGGCCCGCGCCCCCGTCTTTTGGCTCTCCCCCAGGAAATGTGTCCGCCGTGAAACCGATTCTTAAATCGAACAAGCTGCTCAACGTCTGCTACGACATCCGCGGGCCCGTCCTCGAGCACGCCAAGCGTCTCGAAGACGACGGCCATCGCATCATCAAGCTGAACATCGGCAATCTGGCGCCGTTCGGGTTCGATGCGCCGGACGAAATCATCCAGGACATGATTCGTAATCTGTCGGCTTCGTCGGGTTACTCGGATTCGAAAGGGGTCTTCGCGGCGCGCAAGGCCATCATGCATTACTCGCAGCAAAAGGGCGTGGCCGGCGTCGAACTCGACGATATCTATATCGGCAACGGCGCGTCCGAACTGATCGTGATGGCGATGCAGGGGCTGCTCAACGACGGTGACGAAGTGCTGCTGCCCGCGCCCGACTATCCGCTCTGGACGGCCGCGGTCAGCTTGTCGGGCGGCACGCCCGTGCACTATCTGTGCGACGAATCGAACGCGTGGATGCCCGATCTGGACGATCTTCGTGCGAAAATCACGCCGCGCACGCGCGCGCTCGTCGTCATCAACCCGAACAACCCGACCGGCGCGCTCTATTCCGACGAGCTGCTGCTCGATCTGCTGGAGATCGCCCGCCAACACGGGCTGATCGTGTTCGCAGACGAGGTTTACGACAAAATCGTCTACGATGGCAAGAAGCACACGTCGCTCGGGGCGCTGTCGGAAGATGTGGTGACGGTCACGTTTAACAGCCTGTCCAAGAGCTACCGCTCGTGCGGCTACCGCGCGGGTTGGATGTACGTATCGGGGCTGACGGGCGAGAACCGCCGTCGCGGCAAGGATTACTTCGAAGGGCTCGGTATTCTCGCGTCGATGCGGCTGTGCCCGAACGTGCCGGGCCAGTATGCGATCCAGACGGCGCTCGGCGGGTATCAGAGCATCAACGATCTGATTGCACCGGGCGGGCGGCTGCACCGCCAGCGGCAGGTCGCCTATGAGATGCTCAACGCGATTCCGGGCGTGAGCTGCGTCAAGCCGGAAGCGGCGTTGTACATGTTCCCGCGGCTCGATCCGAAGGTCTACCCGATCGAGAACGACCAGCAATTCATTCTCGATCTGCTGCTCGAAGAACGGGTGCTGCTCGTCCAGGGCAGCGGTTTCAACTGGCCGCGGCCCGATCATTTCCGGGTCGTATTCCTGCCGAACGTGGACGATCTGACCGATTCGATCAACCGGATCGGACGCTTTCTCGAAGGCTATCGCAAGCGTTGCGGCACCTAGCGCGCGTTGCACGCAAGCGCGCACGGCGCGCTTGCCCCCATTTACGACTCATCTAACCAGACAAACCCGGCATGGAACCGATCAAAGTTGGCTTATTAGGCTTCGGCACGGTGGGTAGCGGCACCTTCACGGTGCTGCGCCGCAACCAGGAAGAAATCAAACGCCGCGCGGGCCGCGGGATCGCGGTCGCGCGCATTGCCGTGCGCAACCCGGCCAAGGCGCTCGCCGCGCTCGGCGAGGCCGCGGGCACGGTGCAGGTCGGCAGCGATTTCGAAGCCGTGATCGACGATCCCGCCATCGATATCGTCGCCGAAATGATCGGCGGCACCGCGATCGCCCGCGAGCTCGTGCTGCGCGCCATCGCGAACGGCAAGCATGTCGTCACCGCCAACAAGGCGCTGCTCGCCGTGCACGGCACGGAGATCTTCGAGGCCGCGCGCGCCAAAGGCGTTATGGTGGCGTTCGAAGCCGCCGTCGCCGGCGGCATCCCGATCATCAAGGCGCTGCGCGAAGGGCTGACGGCCAATCGCATTCAGTCGATCGTGGGCATCATCAACGGCACGACGAACTACATCCTGTCGGAGATGCGCGAACGCGGTCTCGACTTCGCCACCGCGCTGGCGGGCGCGCAGGCGCTCGGCTACGCGGAAGCCGATCCGACGTTCGACATCGAAGGCGTGGATGCGGCGCACAAGCTCACGATCATGAGCGCGATCGCGTTCGGCATTCCGGTGCAGTTCGATCGTGCGTACGTCGAAGGCATCCGCAAGCTTGCTTCGATCGATATCAAGTACGCCGAGGACCTCGGGTATCGCATCAAGCTGCTCGGCATTACGCGTCGCACCGAGCGCGGCATCGAGTTGCGCGTGCATCCCACGCTGATCTCGGCGAAGCGTCTGCTCGCGAGCGTCGAAGGCGCGATGAACGCCGTCGAAGTGCACGGCGACGCCGTCGGCACGACGCTGTACTACGGCAAGGGTGCGGGCGCGGAACCGACGGCATCGGCCGTCGTGGCCGATCTGGTCGACGTTACCCGTCTGCATACGGCCGATCCGGGCCATCGCGTGCCGCATCTGGCGTTCCAGCCGCAAAGCCTGGCCGATACGCCCGTGCTGCCGATCGACGAGGTGACGAGCGGCTACTACTTGCGCTTGCGCGTGGCCGACGTGACGGGCGTGCTGGCCGACATCACGCGGATGCTCGCCGATGCCGGGATTTCAATCGATGCGTTGTTGCAGAAGGAAGCCGAGCAGGTGGCCGACAACGGCGAGACCGATGTCGTCATCGTCACGCACGATACGCTCGAGAAGAACGTGAACGCGGCCATCGCGCGCATCGAAGCGCTGACGACGGTGGTCTCGAAGGTCACGAAGCTGCGAATCGAAGCCTAGCGCTCTCGTCCAGAGCTGAGCCCGTTACCGAAATCGAAGTATCGAAGTGATTGAGCCGAAAATGAACTACATCTCCACGCGCGGCGCCGGTATCGGCGAGCGCCACACGTTCTCCGACATCCTGCTCACGGGCCTCGCCAAGGACGGCGGTCTTTACCTGCCGGCCGAGTATCCGCGTGTGACGGCGGACGAACTCGTGCGCTGGCGCGCGCTGCCTTATGCGGATCTTGCATTCGAAGTGCTGAGCAAGTTCTGCGACGACATCCCTGCCGCCGATCTTCACGCGCTCACGCGTCGCACCTACCGGGCCGATGTCTACTGCAACGTGCGCGCCGGCGAGGACGCGAGCAACATTACGCCGCTCACGCGGCTCGGCGTCGAGAACGGCGCGCAGCTTTCGCTGCTTGCGCTGTCGAACGGGCCGACGCTCGCGTTCAAGGACATGGCGATGCAGTTGCTCGGCAATCTGTTCGAGTACGCGCTGGCCAAGCATGGGCAGACGTTGAACATCCTCGGGGCGACGTCGGGCGATACCGGCAGCGCCGCGGAATACGCGATGCGCGGCAAAGCCGGCATCCGCGTGTTCATGCTCTCGCCGCACCGGAAGATGAGCGCGTTTCAGACGGCGCAGATGTACAGCCTGCAAGAGCCGAACATCTTCAACCTCGCGGTCGAAGGGGTATTCGACGACTGCCAGGACATCGTGAAAGCCGTCTCGAACGATCACGCGTTCAAAGCGCAGCATCGCATCGGTACGGTCAACTCGATCAACTGGGCCCGCGTCGTGGCGCAGGTCGTCTATTACTTCAAGGGCTACTTCGAAGCGACTAAGTCGAACGACGAGCGCGCCTCGTTCACGGTGCCGTCCGGCAACTTCGGCAACGTCTGCGCGGGGCATATTGCCCGCATGATGGGGCTGCCGATCGACAAGCTCGTCGTCGCCACGAACGAAAACGACGTGCTCGACGAGTTTTTCCGCACAGGGGCCTACCGCGTTCGCGGCGCAGCGCAGACGTACCACACGAGCAGCCCCAGCATGGATATCTCGAAGGCGTCCAATTTCGAGCGTTTCGTGTTCGATCTGCTCGGGCGCGATCCGGCGCGCGTGCTGCAACTGTTCCGCGATGTCGAGGAAAAGGGCGGGTTCGATCTGGCCGCGAGCGGCGATTTTGCGCGCGTACGGGAATTCGGCTTCGTTTCGGGCCGCAGCACGCACGACGATCGTGTCGCGACGATCCGCGACATCGAGGCACGTTACGGCCAGGTGATCGACACCCATACCGCCGACGGGCTCAAGGTGGCGCGCGAGCACTTGGAGCCGGGTGTCCCCATGGTCGTGTTGGAGACGGCGCAGCCGATCAAGTTCGGCGAAACGATTCGCGAGGCGCTTGGGCGCGATCCGGAGCGTCCGGCGGCGTTCGCCGGGCTGGAATCGCTGCCGCAGCGCTTCGACGTGCTGCCGGCCGATACGGCGCGCGTGAAAGCGTTCATCGCCGAGCATACGAACGATTGATCGTGCGGCGGATGGCGCAGGGGGGCACACGGTGCGCCGTCCGCCATTCGCCACCTCTCATGGGTTGACCTGCACGGCGCGTGCATGCGCGCCTTGCCGCGCGGCCTATGTCGCGGTGGCCCATGGCTCGCTACAATAAAGGCTTTCGCAGCGAGAATCGCTTGCCGATGCCCACGCCATCTGAATCCGCACCCCGCGCACCGCTCTTGTCCACGGCGGAAGCGCTCGCCACACTGCTTGCCGCTGCCGCCCCGATCGCCGAAACCGAAACGGTCGCGACACTCGATGCGCTTGGGCGCGTGCTAAGCGCCGACGTCGTGTCCGAGCTCGACGTACCGCGAGCCGATATGAGCGCGATGGACGGCTACGCCGTGCGCGTGGCCGATTTGTTGCACGGCGACCGCCGCCTGCCGGTCTCGCAGCGGATACCCGCGGGTCATTCGCCGCAGCCCCTGGCAGCCGGCACCGCCGCCCGCATTTTCACCGGTGCGCCGGTGCCGCCCGGTGCCGATGCCGTCGTCATGCAAGAGCAGACCGAAGCGGACGGCGACTGTGTGGCGATCCTGCACACCCCGAAAGCGGGCGAATGGATCACCGCGCAAGGTGCCGACATCCGTCGCGGCGCCGTCATTCTGCCGGCCGGTACGCGGCTGTCGCCGCAAGCGCTGGGGTTGGCCGCGTCGATTGGCGCGGCTCGACTCGAGGTGGCTCGGCGCGTCAAGGTGGCGGTGTTCTTCACCGGTGACGAATTGACGATGCCGGGCGAGCCGCTTCAGCCGGGCGGCATCTACAACTCGAACCGCTTCACGCTCACCGGCCTCTTGGCCCGTTTGAACTGCGAGGTCACCGATTTCGGTATCGTCCCCGATCGCTTCGAAGCGACGCGCGATGCCATGGCTGCCGCGGCGCGAGACCACGATCTGATCCTGACTTCGGGGGGCGTCTCGGTGGGCGAAGAGGATCACGTGAAGCCGGCCGTGGAAGCGCTGGGCCGGCTCGCGTTATGGCAAATCGCGATGAAGCCCGGCAAGCCGCTGGCGTTCGGGGCGGTACGGCGGCCGGGCGCAGCGGCGTCAGCTTCCGAGACGCATTTCATCGGGTTACCGGGCAACCCGGTGTCCAGCTTCGTCACGTTCTTGCTGTTCGTGCGGCCGTTTCTGCTGCGGCTGTCGGGCGTGCGCGAGGTGGCGCCGCGGGCCGTTTCGCTGCGGGCCGACTTTACGCAGGCGAAAGCCGATCGCCGCAACGAGTTCTTGCGCGCGCGCGTCAATGAGGCGGGCGGGCTCGAGTTGTACGCGAACCAGAGTTCCGCGGTGCTGAGTTCGACGGTGTGGGGAGACGGCTTGATCGACAACCCGCCGAACCATGCGATCAGCGCCGGCGAAACGGTGCGTTTTCTTCCATTCTCCGAATTGCTCGGCTGACGGCGCGCACCAAGCGCGTGCATTTTGAAGCGGCACACCGATATGAAGATTGAGCTGAAATACTTTGCGAGTGTCCGCGAGGCATTGGGCCTTGCGGACGAAGCGGTGCAGGTGCCCGAGGGCGTGGCGACCGTCGGCGACGTGCGTGCGTGGCTGCGGGCCCGCGGCGGCGTCTGGGCGGAAACGCTCGCCGAGGGGCGCGCGCTGCGCATGGCGTGCAACCATACGATGACAGACGCCGGTACGCGGCTGACCGACGGCTGCGAAGTCGCATTTTTTCCGCCCGTGACGGGCGGTTGAAGCAGGGCGGCATAGGATTGGGAGCCCGCAACATGACTGTTCGCGTACAAACCGAGGATTTCGATCTATCCACCGAAATCGCCGCGCTACGCGCCGAGAATCCAAAAATCGGGGCCGTCGTCGCATTTGTCGGCACGGTCCGTGATTTGAACGACGGCGAAGATGTCGCCGCGATGGAACTCGAGCACTACCCCGGTATGACCGAGAAGGCCCTGGAGGCTATCGTCGAAGAGGCCAGGCGGCGTTGGCCCGGATCGGAAGTAAGGATCGTGCACCGGGTGGGCAAGCTTGAACCGCTCGATCAGATCGTCCTGGCGGCCGCCACCGCAGCGCATCGGCACGACGCATTCGCGGCGTGTGCCTTCGTCATGGACTATTTGAAGACGCAGGCGCCGTTCTGGAAAAAGGAAACGACGGCAAGTGGATCGCGCTGGGTCGATGCGCGCGTGTCGGACGATGCAGCCCTGGCACGCTGGGGGATCGAGGCAGGGAACGCTGGACCTGACGGCGGCACCTCGCGTTGATACGGGGGGTGGCGCCGGGTCGCGCCGCTGCGGATGCATCGCGGCGCATCGGTCGATTGCACCCCTGATCGCCGGGTGCCGAGGGCGATGTGAGCCAGATCAGTCGGGCTCGCCCGCTTCCGCCTCGGGCTTGGCCGAGTGCCCGATGATTTTTGCCGGGAACGGTTCGCGGTGCTTCGTGGCGCCAGCGTGTAGCCGCTCGTGGCCCGCATCGTCGTCGCGCGGGCGTCTCGGTGCGATACGATCGAGCAGCGCCTGCTGTTCGGGCGGAACCGTGTAGTCCCAGCCGAATCGGCTCAGTTGCAGGCTTTGTGCGATGCGCAGCGCCGGTTCCATGAAGCGCACGGCCGCCGCTGGCTCGTAGCGCTCGCACACGGTATCGAGGAATAGATGCAGCCAGCGGCTGAAGTGACGCGGCTCGAGGCCGTCGAGCGGCTGGTGGGCTTGTTGGACGTTGCCGCGGTAGCGCTTATCGCCAAGGACGAGACTGCCCCAGAAGGTGCACATTTTCGGCAAATGATCGTCCCACCGGCCCTCGAGCACGGCGTCGAATACGGGCCCGAGCAGCGGATCGGCGCGTACCCGGTCGTAAAAGGCATAGACCAGTTCGCGAATATTCGCCTCGGTGGGTTCGGGATGGCGGATACTGCCCGCCGTGGCGCTGGTATCGCCTGAATGAGTAGAGGTAGACATCGAAATACCGTGTCGCGCACCGTCTGCGGCCAAATCGCCCGCAAAACGCATGCAAAGCAAGCTAAATTATTGAAAAACGCCGTCAGCGCGGGCCTTCATATACCTGCACATATAATGCATGTTATGGTCGCGTCGTCGCTCATACAACCCTTCGCACAGTGCGGTTTTGCCGCGGGACGTCATTCGCCCCGGTCGGCCGCCCCGCGTTCCAATCGAACCGTTGCCCGCAGATGAGACTCACCGACTATACCGATTACGCCTTGCGTGTGCTGCTGTTCCTCGCGGTTCGCGACGATGGACTCACGACGATTCAAGACATCTCGGAAGCCTACGGTATTTCCAAGAACCACCTGATGAAAGTGGTCCAGCGGCTCGGCGAGCTGGACTGGATCGAGACGGTCCGGGGGCGGCACGGCGGGCTGCGGCTCAATGCACGTTCGCTGAGCCTGACCATTGGCGAGGTCGTGCGCGGCACTGAGAACGATTTTGCGCTGGTCGGCTGCTTTCCGCGCGAGGGCGCCGAGCCGAGGCGCTGCGTCATCGAGCCGCAGTGCCGCCTGAAGCACGTCTTCGAGGCGGCCCGCGGCGCATTCCTTGCGGAGTTGGACCGGTACACGCTGGGCGAACTTGCGGGGCCGGCGGCGCCGCTGGCCGAACTGCTCGGCCTGCCTGCCTCCACGGGTGCGAGGGCTCGGCCGGTGGTGCCGATTTCGGCTGGATAGCGTGAAAGGCAGAAACAGGGTGGCGGACTGAGCGAAAAAAGCGCTTGAAACGAGCCAAGAGCGCCTCATTTTGGTGATAGTCAAAATTGGAGGTCTCTTCATGAGAATCGACAAGCTCACCACCAAGTTTCAAGAAGCGCTCGCCGATGCCCAGAGCCTCGCGGTAGGCCGCGGTCAGCAGTACATCGAGCCCGTGCACGTGCTGGCGGCGCTCGTCGCTCAACAGGACGGCTCGGCTCGCTCGCTGCTCTCGCGTGCTGGCGTGCACGTTCAAGCGCTGCAAACGGCGCTCAACGAGGCAATCTCGCGTCTGCCGCAAGTGCAGGGCACCGACGGCAACGTGCAGATCAGCCGCGAGCTGAATGGCTTGCTCAATCAAGCCGACAAGGAAGCGCAGCAGCTGAACGACACGTTCATCGCGAGCGAGATGTTCCTGCTGGCCGTGGCCGACGATAAAGGCGAAGCGGGCCGGCTCGCGCGTCAATACGGTCTCGGCCGCAAGTCGCTCGAAACCGCGATTGCGGCGGTGCGCGGCGGTGCGCAGGTTCACAACGCCGACGCGGAAAGCCAACGCGAAGCCCTGAAGAAGTACACGATCGACCTGACCGAACGGGCGCGGGCGGGCAAGCTCGACCCGGTCATCGGCCGCGATGACGAAATCCGGCGTTCGATCCAGATCCTGCAGCGTCGCACGAAGAACAATCCCGTGCTTATCGGCGAACCGGGCGTGGGCAAGACGGCGATCGTCGAAGGATTGGCCCAGCGTATCGTCAACGGCGAGGTGCCCGAATCGCTCAAGAGCAAGCGCGTCCTGTCGCTCGATATGGCCGGCCTGCTCGCTGGCGCGAAGTATCGCGGGGAATTCGAGGAGCGGCTGAAGGCGGTCCTGCACGACATCGCGAAGGACGAAGGCCAGACGATCGTCTTTATCGACGAGATCCACACGATGGTCGGCGCGGGCAAGGCCGAGGGTGCGATGGACGCGGGCAACATGCTCAAGCCGGCGCTTGCGCGCGGCGAACTGCACTGCATCGGCGCGACGACGCTCGACGAATACCGCAAGTACATCGAGAAGGACGCGGCGCTCGAACGGCGTTTCCAAAAGGTGCTCGTCGACGAGCCTTCGATGGAAGCGACGATCGCGATCCTGCGCGGGCTGCAGGAAAAATACGAACTGCACCATGGCGTCGAAATCACCGATCCGGCTATCGTGGCCGCGGCGGAACTCTCGCATCGCTATATCACCGATCGCTTTTTGCCGGACAAGGCGATCGATCTGATCGACGAGGCCGCCTCGAGGATCAAGATGGAAATCGACTCCAAGCCCGAAGAGATGGACCGGCTCGACCGTCGCTTGATCCAGTTGAAGATCGAACGGGAAGCGGTGAAGAAGGAGAAGGACGAAGCGTCGCAAAAGCGGTTGCAACTGATCGAAGAGGAAATCGAGCGGCTGAACCGCGAGTATTCCGATCTCGAAGAAATCTGGACGGCCGAAAAAGCGGCCGTGCAAGGTAGCGCGCAGCTGAAGGAAGAGATCGAGAAGACGCGCGCCGAGATCACGCGGTTGCAGCGCGAGGGCAAGCTCGAAAAAGTGGCCGAGCTCCAATACGGCAAGCTCCCCGAGCTCGAGGCGCGCCTGAAGCAAGTCACGCAGGCCGAAGCCACCGAACAGCACAATCCGACACGTCCGCGGCTGCTGCGCACGCAAGTGGGGGCCGAAGAGATCGCCGAAGTCGTTTCGCGCGCCACCGGCATCCCCGTTTCGCGCATGATGCAAGGCGAGCGCGAAAAGCTGCTGCAGATCGAGTCGAAACTGCATGAGCGCGTGGTGGGGCAGGACGAAGCGATCGTGGCGGTGGCCGATGCGATTCGCCGCTCGCGCGCGGGCCTGGCCGATCCGAACCGGCCGTATGGCTCGTTCCTGTTCCTCGGCCCGACGGGTGTCGGCAAGACCGAGCTGTGCAAGGCGTTGGCTTCGTTCCTGTTCGATTCGGAAGAACACTTGATCCGAATCGACATGAGCGAATTCATGGAAAAACACAGCGTGGCGCGATTGATTGGCGCGCCGCCGGGCTACATCGGCTACGAGGAAGGCGGTTATTTGACGGAAGCCGTCCGCCGCAAGCCGTATAGCGTGATTCTGCTCGACGAAATCGAGAAGGCGCACCCGGACGTCTTCAACGTGCTGCTGCAAGTGCTCGACGACGGGCGCATGACGGATGGCCAGGGACGGACGGTCGACTTCAAGAACACGGTCATCGTCATGACGTCGAACCTCGGTTCGCAGATGATTCAATCGATGAGCGACGAGCCGCAGGAAGCCGTGCGCGACGCGGTCTGGACAGAGGTCAAACAGCATTTCCGTCCCGAGTTCTTGAACCGGATCGATGAAGTCGTGGTGTTCCATTCGCTCGATCGCAGCAACATCGAGTCGATCGCGAAGATCCAGTTGCAGCGTCTGCATGAACGGCTCGCGAAGCTCGACATGCAGCTCGTGGTGTCGGATGCTGCGCTCGAGCAAGTCGCGAAAGTCGGCTACGATCCGCTGTTCGGCGCACGGCCGCTCAAGCGAGCGATTCAGCAGGAGATCGAGAATCCGGTCGCCAAGTTGATTCTCGCAGGCCGGTTTGGCCCGAAGGATGTGATTCCTGTCGAAGTGGAAGACGGCAAGCTGGTGTTCGAGCGGGTCGTGCATTGAGCCGCATGCCGGGCGAATGCCCGGCATGCGGCCGAGGCTGCCTTGTATCATCAAGCCACTATGCGGCCGAGCGTCCTTGCGCTCGGCCGTATTTCTTTGAACGCGCGCAAACGCGCTTGACTTCGAGTGCACTCGAAGTCTTAACGTTGAGGTCGTCATGTCGGAAGCACTCACGATCGGTCGGATGGCCGAAGCACTCGGCGTTTCGACGCACACGTTGCGGTTCTACGAACAAGCGGGGCTGATTCGGCCCGTCTCGCGCTCGGGAGCCGGGCATCGCCTGTACTCGCCGGCCGATATCGAATGGCTGCGGTTCGTGATGCGCCTGAAGGCAACGGGGATGCCGATCGCTCGCATGCAGGCCATCGCGGTGCTGCGGGCCGAAGGCCCTGCAACGGCGGCGCAGCGGCGCGCACTGCTCGTGGAACACCGCGAAGCCGTGCTCGCCGAACTGCAGCAGTGGCAGGCAAACCTGGCCGCGATCGAGCAGAAGATCGTCGACTACGACGCGATGGTGCGCGACATGACGGATGACAAGCACAACCCTCAATCGTCAAAGGATCGACCATGGCAAACGACACCAACGCAAACAACAACGACCGCTATACGCGCGGATGGGCAAAGCTGAAGGAGGTCGACGGTGAAGTCGGGGAGCGCGTGGTCGCATCGCTGGCGCCGATCGCTCCCGATTTCTCGCGCTTAATGGTCGAATTCGGATTCGGCGACATCTACAGCCGGCCGGGGCTCGATCTGAAGTCGCGCGAAATCGCGACAATTGCGGCGTTGGCGGCGCTCGGCAATGCGCAGCCGCAACTGAAGGTGCATATCGAAGGCGCGCTGAACGTGGGCTGCACGCGGGAGGAGATCGTCGAGGTGTTCATGCAGATGGCGCTGTACGCCGGCTTCCCGGCGGCGCTGAATGCCCTTTTTGCCGCGCGCGAAGTGTTCGATGCGCGCGATGCAGCACCGGCCAAGGCGGCATGAGCTTGCGGGGCCGCGCGCACTGCGCGGGCAGCGGCGGGGGGCGGTAGCTTCCGGTCGATTGCGCCTCGTGTTCCGTCATCCAGTGGGATAGGAGGCGATGCAATCGGCTACTGCATCGCGGGTTCGGACAATGCGCGGCGCTTGCTGATCGAACGCCAATGCAGGAACAGTCCACAGCCGGCCGCCGCGAGGCTCGCGGCGCTCGCCGCCCAAAACCCGCGTGCGCCCGTCAGCCACTGCGGCACGGCACCGCCAACGTCGAAGCCGAGCAGACAGCCGCCACCCAAGCCCACGCCCCATAACGCGATCGCATAGATCACGGTGGGCACGACGGCGACCTTGTAAGCGCGCAGGACGAAGGCCGTCACCGTCTGGAACGTATCGAACAGGTGATAGACGAGCATGATCGGCAGCAATGGCATGGCAGCAGCGACGACGGCGGCGTTGGTCGTATAGCCCGACAGAATCTCGGGCCTCAGGACATACCCGAGCGTCGCGTAGCCTAGCCCAATCGCGCAGGCCATGATGATGCCGTGCCGCGCCAGCGTGCGGGCGTCTTCGTGCCGCTGGGCGCCTAGCGCCTGCGCAACGAGCGTCGAGGTCGCGATGCCGATCGACATCGGCGTCATATACAGCACGGCGCCGAAGTTGCCGGTGATCTGGTGCCCGGCCAGCGTCGTCGTACCGAAGCGCGCGATAAACAGCGCCATGAACGTGTACGACGTCACTTCGATCAGATACGACAGCCCCATCGGCACGCCGAGCCTCAGCAACGCCATTTGCCGGTGGCGCTGCGGCCAACAAAAGTGCTTAAAAATTTCGAACGGTTCAAAAAAATCGAGCTTGGCCAGCAGCATCAAGCCGATTGCGGCGAGCGCATAGTTGATGACGGTGCTGGCGAGCGCGCATCCGGGGCCGCCGAGCGCCGGCATGCCGAAGCCGCCGAAAATGAACCAAAAATTAAGCGGAATCTTGATCAGCAGTGCGCACACCTGCAGCATCATGACGAGACGCGGCTTGCCGACCCCGTTCGCGAGCGACGTATAAACGCGGAAGGTCAGGCTTGCGGGCAAGCCGAACGCGGCGATGCGCAAGTAGTTCTCGGTGCGCTCATGCAGTGCCGGCGGCACGTGTGAAATCGCGAGCAGCGGCCCTGGAAAAAACATCACCACGAAGCCGAGGACGGTCAGTGCAGCCGACAGCCAGAGTGTCTGGCGGACTTCCTCGCCGATTTCCGTATAGCGCCGCGCGCCGAAGAGCTGTCCGGTGATCGGCTGCAAGGCAAGGACGACCCCGGTCAAGCCCACGAATACCGACACATATACCGACGAGCCGAGCCCGAGTGCCGCGAGATCGACCGCCGAGTAGCGGCCCACCATGACCGTGTCCATCACCCCGAAAGCGATGACGGCGAGTTGCCCGATCAGCACCGGCCACGCGAGGCCGGCGATCTTGCGTATGTCGGTGAACATGAAAGGGTGTCAGGAATGTCGCTTGTGAGCGCGGGGCCGATGCCGCTCCACTTTCGGCTGCGGACGATCGACACGGACGTAAAGGCGGAACCGCTCGTCGCGGTCGGCCGCGCGCCGGCCTTCCCATACGAGCTTCCAGGCATAGTTCAACATCGGGCTCGGCGCGATGAAATCGGCGGCGTCTTGCCGGAGCAGCACGTCGCAATCCTGACTGAACGAGAATTGCATGTCGGCGAAATAGGCGAATGACGCCAATTGCGCGTCGCCGAGCCTGACAGGCGAAATGCAGGTGTAATCGTCGGGCAGGTGTTCGGCGATTTGCAGCGCGACGTCGCGATAGGTCCGGCTGTAGTTCACCATGGGCAGCCACAGCGTCATCAACAGGACCCACATCAGCGTCGTGCCGGCACTGGAGAGGATGACGCTGCGCCAGAGTACCTTCGGATGGCGTGCGATACGCCAGCGCACCAGCATGAGCCAGGAGAGTGTCGCCGCCACCGCGCAGATGAACGACAGCATGCTGAATTGCGGCACGAAGCCCGGTACGAGACGCGCGAGATTGCGCGCCAGCGGATGTGGGAAGCCGGTTTGCGCGGCGAGCCAAACGAGCCAGACGAAGATGCCGAGGATCGTGAAGCTCAACACGGCGAACCAGTCGATAGCGTTGATCGCCCCGCGCTTGAGGGTCGGCAGCGCGAACGCGGCCAACGTCGCCAGCGGCGGCAGCAGCAGCATATAGAGCCGGTTCGATTGATGGCTTTGCAGCACGGCGAGAAACACCAGCGGCAGCGCGACCGAGACGGGAATGGCGATGTGCGGCTTGCGGCGCAACCCGCCCCAACTGACCCAGGCCCACAGCGCCAACGGCCACGCGGGCCAAGTGAACAGCGGCAGGTTCTTGAGGGCATAGAGCCACACGTGGCCCCGCGGTGCGGAGAAACGATCGATGCTGCCGTTGATCCATTGCTCGACGAACCAATGCGCATCGTCAGGGTAGAGATGGAGCACGATCAACGGCCAGGCGAGCGAGAGCGCCACCGCGAGCGGCAGCCCGACGAGCGGCAGCCAAACCGAGCGCAGCTCGGGCACGAAGATGCCCATCACGAGCGTACTGACGAGCAGTGCGATGACGAGCAGCGGGTTGGCGGACAACGCCAGTACAGCGAGCGCGAGCGCCCAGTAAAGCGCGCCCTGCAACGGCTTATCGGCGCTGCGCACGAGCGCGTAGACGAGCATGGCAACGCCCATGAACTGCGAGAGTTGCGGGGTGGTCTCATGCCCGCGCTCGGCCAGCCCAAAGCAGGCGACGAGGATCAGCAGGGCGCCGTCGGCCAGCGTGCGGCCGTAGTCCCGGGGCTCCGGTTCTCCGCCGAACGCGTACTTGAAGGGTTGTACCTCGGTGCGGCGGCCGAGAAGATAGGCGGCATACCAGATGAATGCGCAGGCCGCGCAAAACAGCAATCCCGTTGCCAGGCGCGAGGCATCGGCCGCGTCGACCCACGGCGCCAGGGCGCGGATCGAGATGGCGCCGAGCCAGTAGCCCAACGGCCCATCTTCGGTGATGAACTTGCCGACGAGATCGGGCAGCAGCCAATCGTGCGCATTGCCGCCGGCCATCGTCCACATGACGCCGAAGCCCGCGGCATCTTCGTTTTTCCACGGGTCGCGGCCGAACAGGCCGAATGCGGCATAGACAATGCAAAGCGTGAGCAACAGCCAGCGCGGGAGGGCGCGCGTGGCGGAAGCGGTGAGGCGAACGACGGGTCTCATGCAGGCTGCGGATCTCGGACGGTGGTTGTCATGCGGCTGTTGTGGCTGTTGTCATGCTGACGGTGCGGGCGTCTGAGCGCGCGATCCGGCATTGTAGACGCGCGAAGCCTCGCCCGCCATGTGGTGCGCCAAATGCGGCTTCGCCCCGCGGGGCATCCCGGCGCCCAAGCAAAGCACCAAAGAAAATGGGCAGCGTGTCGCTGCCCATTTCGTAAAAAAGGGCAGCGCTTTGCTGCCCCTTTTGTTCGGTCCGGCGAAAAGGCCGGGCGCATTGTCGCGGCGCGAAATTACTTCGCTGCCTTGCCGGCTGCGCGCGCGCCGAACTTCTTGTTGAACTTCTCGACGCGGCCTGCCGTGTCCATGATCTTTTGCTGGCCCGTGTAGAACGGGTGCGATTCCGACGAGACTTCGATCTTGGCGAGCGGGTAGGTCTTGCCGTTGTACTCGACCGTTTCGCGCGTTTGGATCGTGGAGCGCGTCACGAACATGAAGCCGTTCGACAGATCGTGGAAAACGACTTCGCGGTAGTCGGGGTGAATGCCTTCTTTCATGATGTTTCCTTTAGTCTGGCGGTAGCCAACCCACGCTGCATTGCCGCCGATTCGGCTTCCCCATCTCAAGGGACAGGGAGCGAACGTTCGACATGCCGAAGGCGCGAGCCACTTGCCTAAGGTCGAAAAACGGCGATTATGCCAGAAAATCAGGCGGTTGACGAAATATTAGTATGAGTTTGCCGTGCGCAGGGGGCGTGCCGTGGGGCGCGCGGTGCGCATGCTTGACCCGCCGGTGGACCGGCCGTTGAATCAGCCGGCGCTTGGCTACGTCCGAGTATCGGCGAGGACGCCTTTGCGGGCCGGATCCTGGCGGTAGTAGCGAGCGAGCAGCCGGTACAGTTCGGGATATTGCGCTTCGAACGCCTTCGGCTGCACGAAGAGTGCTTCGCTGCAAACGGCGAAGAATTCGGACGGATGATCGGCCGCGTACGGATCGATCAGCGATTCGCGCTCGAACCGCGCCCAGCGGCGGCGCGGCACGGCATCCACGCTGGCGCAAAACCGGTCGTACGCATGATCGAATACGTCGGCCCACGCTTGCGCGTCGAGCGGTGCATGCCAGCGCCGGAAGAGGGGTGGGTGGCCGTCCGTTTCGCCCGTGAGCATGTCGATCTTGTGCGCGAATTCGTGGATCACGACGTTGTAGGCGTCCTGGCCGTCGGTGAGTTGGGCATCTTCCCAGGAGAGGATGACGGGACCGCCTTCCCACGCCTCGCCGCTCGCGTCGTGTTCCACTTCGTGCACCACGCCGTCTTCGTCCTCAACGGTCTTGCGGATCACGAACTCGCCCGGATAGACGGTGATACCCACCCATCCGCGATATAGATCGAGGCTCAAATTCAGGACGGGCAGGCAGGCTTGGACGGCGATGCCGACGATCATCCGATCGGAGAGCGTCAACTCGTGGGCCGTGGAGAATTCCTTGTTTGCGATGAACAAACTCGTCATCTCGCGCAGGCGCACCAGATCGGCGGCGTCGAGATAACCGAGAAAGGGCAGACCTTCGAGCGTGGCCTGCCAAAGCGCTTCGTCGATGGCATGCTCGCGTAGCGTTCGTTCGCGACGGCGCGTACCGAGCCAGCGCGTGAGCTTGGAGAACATCGGGGATCGGGGGCGACCGTCGAAAGAGGAGCCGCCTTCGTCAAGAGAGGAAGGCGGCGCGATGCCTTAGCCGCCGCGGCGCATCAGATCGAAGAACTCGGAATTGCCCTTCGTTTGGCGGATCTTGTCGAGCAAGAACTCCATCGCCTCGACTTCATCCATGTCGTGGATGAACTTGCGCAGCACCCAGATCTTTTGCAGGATCTCAGGCTTGATGAGCAACTCTTCGCGACGCGTACCCGACTTATTCAGATTGATCGAGGGGTAGACGCGCTTTTCGGCGAGGCGACGCTCGAGGTGCACTTCCATGTTGCCCGTGCCCTTGAACTCTTCGTAGATGACGTCGTCCATGCGGCTGCCCGTTTCGATGAGCGCCGTACCGATGATCGTCAGCGAGCCGCCTTCCTCGATATTGCGCGCCGCGCCGAAGAAGCGCTTCGGGCGTTGCAGCGCGTTGGCATCGACACCACCGGTCAGCACCTTGCCCGAGGCCGGGATGACCGTGTTGTAGGCCCGCGCCAGACGCGTGATCGAATCGAGCAGAATGACGACGTCCTGCTTCATTTCGACGAGACGCTTGGCCTTTTCGATCACCATTTCGGCCACTTGCACGTGGCGCGTGGCGGGTTCGTCGAACGTGGAGGCGATCACTTCGCCGGCCACCGAGCGCTGCATTTCGGTCACTTCTTCGGGGCGCTCGTCGATGAGCAGCACGAAGAGGACGACGTCCGGGTGGTTTTGCTTGATCGCGTGTGCGATGTGCTGAAGCATGACCGTCTTGCCCGACTTCGGCGAGGCGACGAGCAGCCCGCGCTGGCCTTTGCCGATCGGGGCGATCATGTCGATGATGCGGCCGGTGACGTTTTCCTCGCCGCGCATTTCGCGCTCGAGCAGTAGCGGCTTGTTCGGATGCAGCGGCGTGAGGTTCTCGAACATGATCTTATGTTTCGAGGCCTCGGGCGGCTGTCCGTTGACCTTGTCGACCTTGACGAGTGCGAAGTAGCGCTCGCCGTCTTTCGGCGTACGCACTTCACCTTCGATCGTGTCGCCCGTATGCAGGTTGAAGCGACGGATTTGCGACGGGCTGATGTAGATGTCGTCCGTGCTCGCGAGATACGACATTTCCGGCGAGCGCAGGAAGCCGAAGCCGTCGGGCAAGACTTCGAGCGTGCCATCGCCGAAAATGGTCTCGCCGGTTTTGGCGCGCTTCTTCAGAATGGCGAACATCAGTTCTTGCTTGCGCAAGCGGTTCGCGCTTTCGATCTCGAGGCCGTTCGCCATCTCGATCAATTGAGACACGTGCTGAGACTTAAGCTCGGATAAATGCATACGGAAATCCCGCCGGGGAAGGTGCGACGAAAAGAAATATGGGAGGAGAGTTGAGCGGAACCGCTCAGAGACTTATACGTCTTGAAGTCTTATGATTCTAGCATAGCACACGCCGCGTGCGGCTCTATTAGCCGCCGCGTTGTGCACCGGGCCTGTTGTCGTATTGCAACAGGCCCGGCGGTTCGTTACAGGTGGCTGTCGAGGAATGCGGTCAGTTGCGACTTCGACAGGGCGCCGACCTTCTGCGCCGCCACCGCGCCGTTCTTGAACAGGATCAGCGTGGGGATGCCGCGCACGCCGAACTTCGCCGGCGTGGATTGATGCTCGTCGACGTTGATCTTGGCGATCTGGAGGCGATCGCCGTAATCCTTGGCGACTTCATCGAGAATCGGGGCAATCATTTTGCACGGGCCACACCACTCGGCCCAAAAATCGAGGAGCACGGGCTTGTCGGATTTCACGACGTCCTGTTCGAACGATGCGTCGCTGATGTGCTTGATTTGTTCGCTCATGTAAAAGTACCTCTTCGGGTTCGAGGCCCGCGTCTGAAATTGCTCGCCACAATACACCAAAACGGGAAATCGTTCTGAGCGCGCAGCCGATCGGACATGCCGGAAGCGGACGCGGCGCTGACTTCGCGGGAAGGTGGGCGAGCGAGTCGATGCACAAAAGGCTCGCGCGGCTCGCTCAGTTGCGGGTCGTCTGGGTGTCATATTAGCCCAAATCGCTATGCGTCGTCCGAACCGATAGTCGCGGCACGCGCGCTGCCGCACGTGCACGTTGGCCGCGTGTTCGGATGGGGATGTCTCGCCCGCTGTTCCGCGCTCCCTTTGTGCGCGGGGTGTGCGGTGCCGCGCACAGGCAGGCCGGGGCGGGGGCATATAAGAACGATATAAGAACGTCTTCGCGCCATCTCGCGAAAGAATCCGCGCGCCGCGCTCGCGTCGCTGGGCAAGCGGTGATAGAATGCGCCGTGACGGGCCTCCTCGCATGGAGGGGCGGTCAACCTGGTCAGGTCGGGAACGAAGCAGCCACAGCCGTTTTCCACCAGTGCCGAGGGTCGGGCTCGTCACCTTCCGCTTTTGCCTCGCTGTCTTCTCGTGGTTTGTTGCCGCTGCCCGGCAGCGCTTCCACTCTGTTTCGAATTTCCCTTTGTTTTGCCGTGTCGCCGAACGCCATGCGCTATCCGGTTCCGTTGCGTCATAGTTCGCCGCTTTGCCGTGTTTCGCGAGCGCGCGGGTGCATTGGCGGCGCGGCGTTGCTGATACAATTTCGCGATGACCTATCAAGTTCTCGCACGCAAGTGGCGACCGAGGGATTTCGCTTCGCTCGTCGGACAAGAACACGTCGTGCGCGCGCTCACGCACGCGCTCGACGGCGCGCGTCTGCACCACGCGTATCTGTTCACCGGAACCCGCGGCGTCGGCAAGACCACGCTCTCCCGCATTTTCGCCAAGGCACTCAATTGCGAGACGGGCATCACGGCCACCCCGTGCGGCGTTTGCCGCGCCTGTCGTGAAATCGACGAAGGCCGTTTCATCGATTACGTCGAGATGGATGCGGCGAGCAACCGCGGCGTCGATGAAATGGCCGCGCTGCTCGAGCGCGCCGTCTACGCACCGGTCGATGCGCGCTTCAAGGTCTATATGATCGATGAAGTGCACATGCTCACGAACCACGCCTTCAATGCGATGCTGAAGACGCTGGAAGAGCCGCCGCCGCATATCAAGTTCATCCTCGCGACGACGGATCCGCAAAAGATCCCCGTCACGGTGCTGTCGCGCTGCCTGCAGTTCAATCTGAAGCAGATGCCGGCCGGGCACATCGTCGATCATCTCGAAAAGATTCTTGCGGCCGAGCAGATCGTCTTCGAGCCGCAGGCGCTGCGGCTGCTCGCGCGGGCGGCAGAGGGCAGCATGCGCGACGCGCTGTCGCTGACCGATCAGGCGATTGCCTACTCGGCCAATCAAGTGACCGAAGAGGCCGTGCGCGGCATGCTGGGCGCGCTCGATCAAAGCTATCTTGTCCGCCTGCTCGATGCGATCGTCTCGGGTGACGGCCAGCTTGTCTTGTCGGTCGCCGACGAAATGGCATCGCGCAGTTTGTCGTTTTCCACGGCGCTGCAAGACCTGGCCAGCCTGCTTCACCGGGTGGCGTGGGCGCAGTTTGCCCCGGCCACCGTGCTCGACGAGTGGCCCGAGGCGAGCGACCTGCGTCGATTCGCCGAGGCGCTGGCACCCGAGCAAGTCCAGTTGTTCTATCAGATCGCGACGCTCGGACGCGCTGAACTCGGTCTTGCGCCAGACGAATACGCGGGCTTCACGATGACGCTGCTGCGCATGCTGGCGTTCGAGCCGACCATCCCGCCCGGATCGGGTCCGGCCGGGCCGGCCCCGAAGCGGGCCAGCGCGCCGGCGGCGGCAGTGGGGCAACGCGGCGCCGCCGTGGCCGCGCAGGCGAGTCAAGGCGCGGCAAGTGCTGCGGCCCCGGTGCGTGCGATGCCACCCGCGGCAACCCGCGACGTCCAGGCGCGGGCGTTTGGCGGGCAGTCGCCGAAGCCTTCGATGCAAGCCGCATCGATCGAATCCGTCGGCGGATCCACGTCTGCGGAGCCGGGCGAAGCGCCTGCTGCGTCCGCCGAAGCGTCCACGCCGCCCGCGAGTCCCGTTACGACGGTTACGACGTCCGTGCCGAATGCCGCCGGTCCGAGTGAAGACGATGCGCACGCGCGAAGTGTCGTAGAAATGGATGCCGCGCGTTCGGCGGCGGCCGAACCGGATTCTGTTTCCGCGTCGCCTTCCGAGCCTTCGCTCGAGCCGCGGGCCGCCGCGGCTGACAGGACGGCTGACACGGCGGCTGACACGGCGGCTGACACGGCGGCCGCGGCCGCCATGCCGCAATCCGCGGCAAGAGGAGCGCGCGCCGCCGCGCCAACCGTTGCATCGGTATCTCTTAAGTCGGCGGAGCCCGCGCTTGAGCCGGACGCCGATTCTCGTCCGCGGACGGGCGGCGCGAGCGCCGCGCTCGACGTCTTGCGCAACGCGGGCTTGCGCGTGTCCACCGACCGCAATCGAGCCGCCGCGGCCAAGCCTGCAGCAACGGCCGCTCCGGCCAAACCGGCAGCGCCGAAGACGCCGGTCGTCGTGCCGACGCCGCGTCCGCGCGCGTCGGAGGCGCCGCCGGCACGGCCCGAGCGCCCGGTCGCGCCCGAGCGGGCGTCGGCGCCCGCGCCGTGGGACGATATGCCGCCCCTCGACGATTACCCGCCGCCGTCTTCGGAAGACGATTACTTCGCGGGGCCGCCCGATGATGGCTTCGTTCCCGTCTTCGGCGCCGGTCCTGACGATGTGCGGGTTGACGCAGGCTTCGATTCGCCGGCTATCCCGTCGACGCCCGCCGTCGATCTGAGCAAGCTGCCGCCACCCGTGGCGCTCGATGCAGTCGGGTTCGCAGGCGATTGGCCGGCACTGGCGGCCAGCCTGGGGCTCACGGGTGTCGCTCATCAGTTGGCATTCAATAGCGAACTGACCGAGCTGGACGGTCGCATCCTGGCGCTGAGCGTGCCGGTGCCGCAGTATGCGGACGCCACGCAAGTGGCGAAGCTGAAAGCCGCACTCGAGGAAAAACTCGGCACGGCCGTCGACGTGCGCGTGACCGTCGGCCCTGCCCGCCGCACCGCGGCATTATTGGAGGCCGCCGCGCGCGCGGAGCGTCAGCGCGAAGCCGAGCGGGAAATTGGTGCCGATCCGTTCGTACAATCGTTGATTCGCGAGTTCGGGGCGAGCATCGTGCCGGGCTCGGTAAGACCCGTGGCGCCGGGCGCCGAAGCCGGAGCGGGCGCGCACTGAGCGCCGTGATTCACCGGCGGGGAGCATACCGCGACAAGCACATACGACCTTTTCTGTTTTCCGAATTCTTTGCGGCGTCGTCCATACCGATGCGGCGGCCGCATCCCACTTCGCACAATCCAAGGAGCACATCCATGATGAAAGGCCAACTCGCCGGGCTGATGAAGCAAGCCCAACAGATGCAGGAAAACATGAAGAAGATGCAGGAGCAGTTGGCGCAGATCGAGGTCGAGGGCCAATCGGGCGCCGGTCTCGTGAAAGTGACGATGACCTGCAAGAACGACGTGCGCCGCGTGTCGATCGATCCGAGCTTGCTCGCCGACGACAAGGACATGCTCGAAGACCTCGTCGCGGCGGCGTTCAACGATGCTGTCCGCAAGGCCGAAGCGACCGCCCAGGAAAAGATGAGCGGCATGACGTCGGGCCTGCCGCTGCCGCCGGGATTCAAGCTGCCGTTTTGACCGGCGCACAGCAAAGGAGATGATCCGCTTGGCGATGGTATTCGCAACATGAAACAGCCTTCCGCACTCGTTGCGCTCGTCGAGGCGCTGCGCGCGCTGCCGGGCGTCGGTCCCAAATCCGCGCAGCGCATGGCGTACCACCTGATGCAGCACGATCGCGAAGGGGCCGAACGGCTCGGGCGTTCGCTGCTGTTCGCGACCGAGCACCTGCGACACTGCGAGAAGTGCAATACGTTTACCGAAGCACGGGTATGCGACGTGTGCAGCGACGAGTCGCGCGATCCAACGCTGTTATGTGTCGTCGAAACGCCGGCGGATCAGATCATGCTCGAGCAGACGATGACCTACCGGGGGCTGTATTTCGTCTTGATGGGGCGTCTGAGCCCGCTCGACGGCATCGGGCCGAAGGAAATTCATTTCGAGCGGCTGGTCAAGCGCGCGTCGGATGGTGTCGTCAAGGAAGTCGTGCTCGCGACGAACTTCACGAACGAGGGCGAAGCCACGGCCCATTACCTCGCCCAGACGCTCAAAGCGCGCGATCTGTCGGTGACGCGCCTCGCGCGCGGCGTGCCGGTGGGTGGCGAGCTCGAATACGTCGACGCCGGCACGATCGCGCGCGCGATGCTCGATCGACGCACGCTCTAACCGCCCTGGCCGCGCTGGCCGACCATGCCTGCACAAGGAGACGATAGACATGAGCGTATCGCCTGGCCCGCTCGCGGGCGTCAAGGTGCTTGAACTCGGGACACTGATCGCCGGGCCCTTCGCCTCGCGTTTGATGGGTGAGTTCGGCGCCGAAGTCATCAAGATCGAAGATCCGAACGGCGGCGATCCGCTGCGCAAGTGGCGCATGCTTTATCCGGAAACCGGCGGAACGTCGCTCTGGTGGGCGGTGCAGGCGCGCAACAAGAAATCGGTCACGCTGAATCTGAAGGCAGAAGAGGGCAAGCGGATTCTGCTGCAGCTCGCGCGGGAAGCCGATATCGTCGTCGAGAATTTTCGCCCCGGATTGCTGGAAAAGCTCGGTCTCGGTTACGACGTGCTGAGCGCTGACAACCCCGGTCTCGTCATGGTCCGCCTCTCAGGCTACGGTCAGACAGGGCCGTACCGCGACCGGCCCGGATTCGGCTCGATTGCCGAGGCCATGGGCGGTTTGCGGCATATCACCGGCTATCCCGAATTGCCGCCGCCGCGGATCGGGATTTCGATCGGCGATTCGATTGCCGCGCTGCATGCCGTGATCGGTGCGCTGATGGCACTTCACCATCGGCAGGCGAACGGCGGCAAAGGGCAGGTCGTGGACGTCGCGCTTTACGAGGCCGTATTCAACATGATGGAGAGCATCGTGCCTGAGTACGGCGTATACGGCGCTGTGCGCGAGCGTACCGGCGCATCGCTGCCGGGCATCGTGCCGTCGAACACCTATGCATGCAAAGACGGCAGCATCGTGATCGGCGGCAACAGCGATCCGATTTTCAAGCGGCTGATGGCAGCCATCGAACGTCCCGATCTCGCCGACGATCCGGCGCTCGCGCATAACGACGGCCGCGTGCCGCGCACGCACGAAATCGACGATGCGATCGCGGCTTGGCTCGCGCCCCGTACGATCGACGAAGCGCTCGAGATTCTGAATGCGGCCGACGTGCCGGTGGGCCGTATTTACAGCGCCGCCGATATGTTCGCCGATCCGCAGTTTGCGGCGCGCAAGATGATCGAGCACTTCAAGTGGCAGGACGGGCTCGATATTGCACTGCCCAACGTGACGCCGAAGTTCTCCGACACACCGGGAGGCACGCGTTGGCTCGGTCCGGCGCTTGGCGAGCACACGGACGAAGTGCTCGGTGCGATCGGCTACGGTCCTGCGGCGATCGCCGACTTGCGCGCGCGCAAGATCGTCTAGCTTTGGGCCGACAGCACGCGGCCGGATGCCTGCCCGAGAGGCCTCGATGCAGTGTGGGATGAAGCCGCACGGGCGTTCCTTTTTTTAAAGGAACGATTCGATGCGGATAGGGTCGACCGAGCGTTCAGACGGCCCCGGTCCTCGGTTACAATCGCCGGATGCGAATCCTTCTGAGCAACGACGACGGTTACCTCGCGCCCGGAATCGCGGCGCTTTATCATGCGCTGCAGCCGCTGGGCGAGGTGACGGTGATGGCGCCCGAGCAAAACTGCAGCGGCGCATCGAACTCATTGACACTTTCGCGCCCGCTCTCGGTCTGGCGTTCGGCGAACGGCTTCTACTACGTCAACGGTACGCCCACCGATTCGGTCCACATCGCGTTGACGGGGATGCTCGATCATCGGCCCGACCTGGTCGTGTCGGGCATCAACAACGGGCAGAACGTCGGCGAGGACACACTGTATTCGGGCACGGTCGCGGCCGCCACCGAAGGCGTGATGTTCGGCGTGCCGGCGATCGCCTTCTCCCTTGTCGAAAAGGACTGGGCTCATCTCGACGATGCGGCGCGCGTGGCGGCCGACATCGTCCGTCACTTTCTGTCTCATCCGTTGCCGTCGCACCCGCTGCTGAACGTCAACATTCCCAATCTGCCTTACGAGCAGCTCGGAGAATGGGATGTCACACGGCTCGGCAAGCGTCACCCGTCGCAGCCGGTCATCCGCCAAAACAATCCGCGCGGCGAGCCGATCTACTGGATCGGGCCGTCAGGGGGAGCGCTCGATGCCAGCGAAGGCACCGATTTCCATGCGCTGGCGAACGGCCGCGTGTCGATTACCCCGCTGCAGCTCGATCTCACCCACACTCAGATGATGGCGGCCACGCGCGAGTGGGCCCGTGCGGGGCGTCGCGATTCATGACGGGCGAACGCGCCAAACGCTTTCCGCTCGGGCTGGCCGATCTTGAGCGCAAGCCGCGCGCAGCGGCCGATGGCCGGGTCCGCCCGGACGAGCGCGTTCGCACGCGCGAACCGCTCAGCACGAGAGAGAGTGCGGTCCGTCGCATTGACACGCATCCGTCGCACACCGGCGACAAAATGGGCGCGCCCAACGTCCCGCTCACCAGCGCGCTTGCGCTGACATCGGAACGGGTACGGGAGCGAATGGTCGAACGGCTCAGGGCAAACGGTATTGCCGATGCTCGGGTGCTCGACGCGATCGCCGCGGTGCCGCGCCACATGTTCGTCGATCCGGGCCTCGCGACACAGGCCTACGAAGATGCCGCATTGCCGATTGGGCATCACCAGACGATCTCGAAACCGTCGGTGGTCGCGCGGATGCTCGAACTCGCATGTGCGGGCCGCACGCTCGACCGTGTGCTCGAAATCGGCACGGGTTGCGGGTATCAAGCGGCGGTGTTGAGCCGCGTGGCGCGCGACGTCTATTCGATCGAGCGGATCAAGCCGCTGTACGAGCGCGCCAAGCTCAACCTGCGGCCCCTGCGGGTGCCGAATATCCGTTTGCACTACGGTGACGGCCGCGTGGGTTTACCCGCTGCCGCGCCGTTCGATGCCATCGTGATTGCGGCGGCGGGGCTGGACGTGCCGCAGGCGCTGCTCGAGCAATTGGCGATCGGCGGCCGGCTGGTTGCGCCCGTGGGTTCACAGAGTGGACAGACTCAGGTTTTGACGCTTGTCGAGCGCGTCGCTGCGAATCAGTGGCGGGAGTCTCGGCTTGATCGCGTTTTCTTTGTACCTTTAAAATCCGGAGTGATTTGACACCGATGTTTACGTTGCGCGCGATGCAAACAAACAACGAACAGGCTTGGCTGACCGCCACTCAGCGCGTCGTCTGTGTGCTGGCCCTCACCACGCTCGCCGCATGTGCGACGCGGCTCGATCAAGCGCCCGTCGTCGACCGCTCGAGCGCGCTCTCGACAAACGCGGCATCCGCCGGAGTGCCGGGCGCGGCGCAGCCAGCCGTGCCGCTGGGCCCGCCGCCGCCCGGCTACTACCGGGTGAAGCCGGGCGATACGCTTTATCGCATCGCACTGGAAAACGGGCAGAACTATCGCGACATCGCTGCGTGGAACAACCTGTCGAATCCGAATCAGATCGAAGTCGATCAACTGCTGCGCGTGGTGCCGCCTGGCGCCAACGCGGCGGCAGTGACGCCCGGCGTTGCAACGGCGCCCGTGACGGCTGGCGGCAGCGTGCAGGGTGCACCGCTCGCGTCCTCGGCCACCGCTGGCGCGCCGGGCACGGCGAGTGCGAACGCTACCGTACCGCCGATCTACGGTACGGGGCCGGGCTCCACCGCAACCACCATTCCGCCGCAGCCGGCTGCCGGTGGCGCGGCGAGTTCGCCTGCCGCAGGCGGCGACGTGTCGTTCGGTTGGCCGGTGCACGGGCCCGTGATCAATGCGTTTGACGATAGCACCAACAAAGGGCTGAATATCGGCGGGAAAGCTGGCGACGCGGTGAAGGCCGCCGCGGCAGGACGTGTTGTCTATGCAGGAAATGGGCTGCGCGGGTACGGCAATCTCATTATCATCAAACACAACGCGACGTATCTCACCGCCTATGCACACAACCGCAGTTTGATGGTAAAAGAGGGGGACGCGGTGACGAAGGGGCAGCAGATCGCCGAGATGGGCAACAGCGATGCCGACCGCGTCATGCTGCACTTTGAGATCCGCCGACAGGGCAAACCTGTCGATCCGATGAAATACTTGCCGCCGCAATAAGCGATACGACCATGCCGACATCGAAGCGCCGCAAGCAGCAATCCGAAACGGACACGCTCAGCCGCGTCACGCACGACCTGGTGCACGACGCGGGCGCTTCGACGACCGAGGCTGAGGACGACCCCGCCGAGTCAGAGGGTGAGTTCGAGCAGGAAGGCGCCTCGGAGCAGGCCGAGGAAAACGGCGAAGAGCGGGAAGGGCGGGCCGAGCCGGGACCCGACCCAGACGACTTCCGCGCGCTTTTGCAGGCCGAACTGACGGCCGACACGATTCAGCACTATCTGAACCGCATCAGCGTGAAGCCGCTGTTGACGGTCGAAGAGGAACAGCGCTATTCGAGGCTGGCGAAGGCCGGCGAGTTCGAAGCGCGGCAGGTGATGATCGAGCGCAATCTGCGCCTCGTGGTCAGTATCGCCAAGGGCTATCTGAATCGCGGCGTGCCGCTGCTCGATCTGATCGAAGAGGGCAATCTCGGCCTCATGCATGCGATCGAAAAGTTCGATCCGACGCGCGGCTTCCGTTTTTCCACGTATGCGACATGGTGGATCCGCCAGAGCATCGAGCGGGCGATCATGAACCAGGCGCGTACGGTGCGGCTGCCGGTGCATGTCATTCGTGAGCTCAATCAAGTGCTGCGCGCGAAGCGGCACCTCGAAAAGAACTCCATGAACTCAGGCGAGGCGGTAGAACGGCGCGATGCCAGCATCGACGACATCGCCTACCTGACGGGCAAGACGACCGACGAAGTAACCGATATCCTCGCACTCAACGAGCATACGGCATCGCTCGACGCACCGCTCGATCTCGATCCCGCCAGCAGTTTGCTCGATCTGTTGTCCGACGATCAAAGCCAGTCTCCGGACGCGGAGGTGCAGCACCGCGAGTTGGAAACGCTTACACGCGCGTGGCTGTCGCGCCTGTCCGACAAGCATCGCCATGTCATCGAGCGGCGCTTCGGGCTGAATCACATCGAGCCGGCGACACTCGAAGAACTGGCTGACGAAATGGGCCTCACGCGCGAACGGGTGCGGCAGATTCAACAAGAAGCGCTCGTGCGCTTGAAGCGCTTTTTTGCGTCCAACGGCGTGCGCAAGGATGCGGTTCTTTAGACGTTCGTTCAGGCGCACATCCAGCCGGGCGCAGTTTTTCAGATATTCATGATTCCGATTCTCGTTTTCGACATCGAGACGATCCCCGATGTCGCCGGCATTCGCCGTCTCGACGATTTGCCCGATTCGATGACCGATGCCGAAGTGGCCGAGCATGCGTTCGCGGCGCGCCGAGAAAAGACCGGCAGCGATTTCCTGCCGCACCATCTCCAGCGCATCGCTGCGATCTCATGTGTGTTCCGCGACCGTACCGGCTTGCGTGTGCGTTCGCTCGGGAGCCTCGACGATGGCGAGGCGGCGCTCATTCAATCGTTCTATCGCGTGATTGAAAAGTACACGCCGCAACTCGTTTCATGGAACGGCGGGGGCTTCGATTTGCCCGTCTTGCATTACCGCGCCCTCGTGCACGGTATCGTCGCGTCGCGCTATTGGGATCTCGGCGGAGACGATCGCGAGTTCAAATGGAACAATTACATCAGCCGGTATCACTCGCGCCATACGGATCTCATGGACGTGTTGGCGATGTACCAGGCGCGCGCGAACGCACCGCTCGATGCGCTGGCCAAGCTGTGCGGTTTTCCGGGCAAGCTCGGGATGGATGGCGGCCAGGTGTGGACCGCTTTCCGTGAAGGACGTATTGAAGAAATCCGTAACTACTGCGAAACGGACGTCGTCAATACATACCTGCTGTATTGCCGCTTCCAGCTCATGCGAGGCGCCTTTTCGCCTGACGAGTATGCGGACGAAATCGCCTTCGTGAAGCAGTCTCTTGCGCAGGAGAGTGCGCCCCATTGGGCCGAATATCTGGCGGCTTTCACCGAGCCTGCGATCGCCCCGGCCGCGGCCGCGCCGCGTTAAGGGGCCACGGACTCGGGCTGGCTTCCTGGCTTGTGTCCTCGCATCTGATCTGCCGCGGCCGTTCAATCGAGTTCGAGTACGATCGGTTGATGATCGGAGGCCTGCGTCGTGCCGTCGATTTCGCAGCTTCGTAAGCGGCTACGCAAATCCTCGGTGACGAAGACGAAATCGCACGCAATCGGCCCGTTGCTCCATTGCGCCGTATCGTACACACCGGCCGTCGGCGGCGGCGTCGCGCCAGGGTGGAGCGTTGTCCAGGCGTCGATGAACCCTGGCGCATTCGCCAACGGGGCAACGAAGGCCTGGTATGCCTCGGACCCGAATTCGCTGTTGAAGTCGCCGCATACGATCGCGCTCACCGGCCGCGAAGTCGAGGCAAATGGGCCGGTGTCGTTCTCGGCGGGAGCCGGGTGTGCGGCGTGATCGGCGGCTTCCAACTGCAGGCGCCGCAGTGCATCGACTTGCGCGAGGCGCTGCTTCAGCGAATAGAATTCGAGATGCGTGACGAGAATGCGCAGTGGGCCGCGATTCGTCTCGACGACCGCCTCGAGCGCGACGCGTTGCATCGATGGCGCACCTGCGTCGGCAGGCCAAGGCAGCGAATGTCGGATGGCAAGGGAAGCCGGCAGGCGGGTGGCGATGGCGTTGCCGAATTGGCGGCGTGGCGGCGAACCGTCGAGCGACGGCAGATCGGCACCGATCGCGTCCAGCACGGTAAATCCCGGCAGGGCTCGCGCGATTTCTTCGAATTGATCGGGGCTTGGCCCGCCCGGTAAGGCGCCGAAGCCGCGCGTGATCTCCTGCATGCAGAGGACGTCAAAATCGGCAAGACGCTTGGCGGTGTCGATCGTCCGTCCGAGATCGACACGGCCTTGCGCATCGCGCCCCCATTGCACGTTCCAACTCACGAGCTTCACGTTTCGCCTCCGTCCGATTGCGCTGTTCGTCTACAATCTCGCCTTTCGTCCCATGTCCCTCAGGAAACCGCAGGTGTCCGAATTTCCCCGTAGTATCGCGCGTCGCCCCGAGCCCGGCGCATCGCCCGCCCAACCGCCCGCCATCGAGATCGATTCGCTGGATATGGACGCGCGCGGAGTCGGTCGTTTGACAACCGAAAACGGCGAGCCCGGCAAGGTCATTTTTGTCGAAGGGGCGTTGCCCGGGGAGCGCGTCACCTATTCGAGCTATCGCAAGAAACCCAGTTTCGAGCAGGCGCAGATCGTCGATGTTTTGCGAGCAAGCGCCATGCGCACGACGCCGCAATGCCAGTTTTTCGGCACCTGCGGCGGGTGCTCGATGCAACATCTCGATGAGCGCGCGCAGGTGGCGATCAAGCAGCGGGTGCTTGAAGACAATCTGTGGCATTTGTCGAAGATTCGGCCCGAGACCGTCTTCAGACCCATCCATGGGCCGTCATGGGGATACCGGTATCGCGCGCGACTGACGGTGCGTCACGTCGCCAAAAAGGGCGGAGTGCTCGTCGGCTTCCATGAGAAGAAGAGCAGTTACGTGGCCGATATGACGAGCTGCGAGGTTCTGCCCCCTCATGTTTCGGCGATGCTCGTGCCGTTGCGCCGGCTCGTCGAGCGTCTGTCGATCCGCGATCGGTTGCCGCAAATCGAGTTGGCCGTCGGTACCAGCGTCACGGCGCTCGTGCTGCGCGTGCTGGAGCCGATGACGCTCGAAGACGAAGCCCACGTGCGCGCGTTCGCCGACGAGCATGGCGTGCAGTTCTGGGTTCAGCCGAAAGGCCCCGACACGGCGGTGCCGTTTTATCCGCTCGACGTGGAACTCGATTACACGCTGCCGGAGTTTGGGATTCGGATGCCGTTCAAGCCGACCGATTTCACGCAGGTCAATCATGCGATCAACCGTGTTTTGGTGGGCCGGGCGCTGCGGCTGCTGAAACCGGCGCGTACCGATCGCGTCCTGGATCTGTTTTGCGGGCTCGGCAACTTTACGCTGCCGCTCGCGCGCCTCGCCCGCGAGGTGGTCGGCATCGAGGGCAGCGAAGCGCTGACGACGCGGGCGCTCGCCAACGCGAAGGTGAACGGTGTCGATCGCCATACGTCGTTCGCGTGTCGGAACCTGTTCGAGGTTACGGCCGACGATTTGCGAGCGTTGGGCCCGTTCGACAAGTTCCTCGTCGATCCCCCACGCGAAGGTGCGTTGGCAGTATCGAAGGCGTTGGCGGAGATCGCGCAAAGTGGGGAGGGATCGTTGCCGGCCCGGATCGTCTATGTGTCCTGCAACCCGGCGACACTCGCACGCGATGCCGGGCTCCTCGTGCATGAGGCAGGCTATCGGCTCAAGGGGGCGGGTGTCGTTAACATGTTCCCGCATACGTCGCATGTGGAATCGATTGCGCTGTTCGAGCGGGCCTGATAACGGATACCCGGCGAGTCAGCGTATTGCAGGGACGGTGCTGACGCGCGCAAAGGCAATGCGCCGCTCCCGCCGCTCCTGTTGGCCCCTGTTGGTCCCGGCTCCGGCTTCGGACAAATAGTGAGTGGCCCGAGAAAAGGCCCCCACGCGCATTCATGCGGATGGGGGCTTTGTCATGCTTGCGAATCCAGGTGCCGGATGCCCGAAACCTGAACGGAACCAGGTTTAAGCGGGGTGTGACCACCCCATCCGCATCAGTTCCGGTTGTTGCCGCCGAAAATGCCAAGCAGCGAGAGCAGATTGACGAACACGTTGTACAGATCGAGGTAGATCGCCAGCGTGGCCGAGATGTAGTTCGTTTCGCCGCCATTCACGACGCGCTGCACGTCGAACAGCATGAAGCCCGAGAAAATGACGATCGCGAGCACGGAGACCGTCAGCATCAGGGCCGGCAGGTGCAGGAACATGTTGGCGACCATCGCAATCAGAATGACGATCGCACCCATGAACAGCCACTGGCCGAGGCCGGAGAAGTCGCGCTTGCTGACCGTGGCGATCGACGCCATGGCGGCGAAGATGACGGCCGTACCGCCGAACGCCAGCATGATCAGCGACGGGCCGTTCGAGAAGTGCAGGATCATCGTCAGGAGCCGCGAGAGCATCAGGCCCATGAAGAACGTGAATCCCAGCAGGAAAACCACGCCCAGCGCGCTTTCCTTCGTGCGCTCGATCGCGAACATGAAGCCGAACGCGATCGCGAAAAAGGCCAGCATGCTCATCATCGGGCTGGTCGCGGCGAACAGCGAGAAGCCGGTGACAACGCCAAGCCATGCGCCCACCACCGTCGGCACCATCGACAGCGCGAGCAGCCAGTATGTGTTCCGCAGCACGCGGTTGCGGGTGCCCGCCGCGACGGCTCCGCCGCGGGCGACGTTGTACGGGTACTCGTTCATGCTTTCTCCTTGCGTAAAAACGCACTCGAATCGGGTCGTGCCCCGCGCCGGCATGCACGCCGCGCATTGGGTCACCCGCTTCCTAAGATCGGTCCTGAGAGCGCGAGTTTCAAGCTCTCGGTGACTTTTCAGACGAAGTTTCGTCTGAGTAAGGGATCGATCGCAATCATACACTGGAACATGCTACAATTGCAGATTCATTAGAATCTGTAACCCCTTAATTTTTTGGAGTTTTTATGGCGATCGAGCGTACCCTGTCGATTATCAAGCCCGATGCAGTGGCGAAGAACGTGATTGGCCAGATCTACAGCCGCTTCGAAAACGCGGGCCTGAAGATCGTCGCAGCACGCCTGGCGCAGCTCTCGCGCGCCGATGCGGAGAAGTTCTACGCCGTGCACGCCGCTCGTCCGTTCTTCAAGGATCTCGTGGAATTCATGATTTCCGGCCCCGTGATGATCCAAGTGCTCGAAGGCGAGAACGCCATCCTGAAGAACCGTGACCTGATGGGTGCGACGGATCCGAAGAAGGCCGAGAAGGGCACCATCCGCGCCGATTTCGCCGACAGCATCGATGCGAACGCCGTGCACGGTTCGGACGCCGCTGAAACGGCTGCCGTGGAAGTCGCATTCTTCTTCCCGGAAATCAACGTTTACTCGCGCTGATCGCCGGGCACGGCGTTAGCGAACGACGCTTGGCGCGGGCGGCCGCCCCGGCGCGCCGCCGCGCGAGACGCGGCGGCCACGGGCCAGCCGCATTGAAACAGCAGGATCCGACATGACGAGCAGTCCCTCCGTCAATCTTCTCGACCTCGATGCCGCGGGGCTCGTCGCCTATTGCGACAGCCTTGGCGAGAAGGCATTTCGCGCCAAGCAGCTGCAACGCTGGATTCACCAGTACAACGCCGCCGATTTCGACGGCATGACCGATCTCGCCAAGTCGCTGCGCACGAAGCTCAAGGATCGCGCGGCGATCGTGATGCCGCCCGTGGTCAGCGATCACGTCTCGGCCGACGGCACGCGCAAATGGCTCGTCGACGTCGGCAACGGCAACGCCGTGGAAACGGTGTTCATTCCCGAGGAGACGCGCGGCACGCTGTGCGTGTCGTCGCAGGCCGGCTGCGCCGTCAAGTGCCGGTTTGGCTCCACGGGCACGCAGGGTTTGTCGCGCAATCTCACCACCGGTGAGATCATCGGCCAGCTGCGCATGGCCGAATTCGCGCTGCGCGCGGCGTTGGGCCGCCCGCATGCGCCCGACAACAAAGGCGAGCGCGTCATCACGAACGTCGTGATGATGGGCATGGGCGAGCCGCTGCTCAACTACGATGCGCTCGTGCCGGCGCTGCGCCTGATGCTTGACGATAATGCGTACGGCCTGTCCCGGCGGCGGGTGACGGTGTCGACGTCGGGCGTCGTGCCGATGATGGATCGGCTCGGGGCCGATCTGCCGGTGGCGTTGGCTGTCTCGCTGCATGCGCCGAACGATGCGCTGCGCGACATGCTGGTGCCGCTGAACAAGAAGTATCCGCTGCGCGAGCTGATGGCCGCGTGCCGGCGCTATCTCGAAGTCGCGCCGCGCGATTTCATCACGTTCGAGTACTGCATGCTCGACGGCGTGAACGATACCGACGCCCATGCGCGCGAATTGCTTGCGCTGACGGCCGACGTGCCGTGCAAGTTCAACTTGATTCCGTTCAATCCGTTCCCGGAGTCGGGGCTCTTCCGCTCCAAGTCGGATCGGATCAAGCGCTTTGCACAAATACTGATCGATGCCGGTGTCGTCACCACGGTGCGTAAGACGCGCGGCGACGACATCGATGCCGCGTGCGGCCAGCTTGCGGGGGCGGTAAAAGACCGCACGCGGGTGGCTGAGCGGATGGAACGCGCCACGAATGGCCGGGGAAACAAGGTAATTGAAGTGCGGCCTGTGCGCTGAGCCAGGGGTGGGGCGCATGAGGCGGCGCTGTGTGCGCGCCGCCGACGGGCAGTGACATAGACGATCCGCGCATCGGGGGCATCGAACGAGCCCGTCGGGTGCGGAGTGGAAAAAGAGAATCGACGCGAGGATCAGGGATGAGTGAGTCGCAGCATCCGCAATCAGAAGGCACACAAGCGAGCGGGGGACGGGGAGGCACCGTGCCGCAGACGGCGCCGGGCGCCGCCTATGCGCCGCTCGACTCGCTGGCCGCGGTCGGCGCTCGCCTGGCGCAGTTGCGGGAAGCGAAGGGCTGGTCCGTCGACGACGTCTCCGCGCGTCTGAAGGTGTCGCCGAACAAGATGCGGGCACTCGAAGCGGGCGACATCAGTCAACTGCCGGGCACGACGTTCGCACTTGGTGTCATCCGCAGCTACGCCAAGATGCTCGGTACCGATCCGGAGCCGTTCGCGCAAGCGCTGCGGCGGGTCAAAGGCGAGCCCGAGCCCGATTTGTCGATGCCCGCCTCGACGGGCGCGGGTTTGCCGCGCGGGCGCGTCTCCGTGTCGCTTGGCGGCACGCCTAAGCACCGTTCATGGTGGTGGGGCGTGGCAGCCGGCGTCATCGTCGTCATCGCGCTCGCGATGTGGCACCAAGGCGGCGATTCCGCGGCCTGGCTCGCGCGGCTGAAGGCCAGCGCGGGCGGGATGGCCGCGAATCCGGGCGGCGCAGCATCGAACGCCGCGGTATCGGCTTCCGCCGCCGCGTCGTCGGGCGTCGTCGTGGCTCAGTCTCAATCGGCCGCCTCCTCGGACGCGACGGCCGCCTCCGAGCCGGCCGGTGCGTCGGCGTCGGCTGAAGCGAGCGCGCCGACGATCACGCCCCTCGAACCGACACCGGCTGCGCAAGCTGCTGCTTCCCAGCCGGCTCCGGCGCCGGCCGCCGCGCAAGGTGCGTCGGTTGTCGTCGCCGCGCCGGCCTCCGCCTCGGCCGTTACGCCGGCCCAGGCGCAAACCGAGGCAGCGGCACCGGCGTCGGCTGCGGCCGCGCAGCCGGCATCGGCAACGCCCGCGTCCGGTGCCGCGACGATCGGGGTCAAGGTGTCGCAGGACAGCTGGTTCAGCGTGCGCGACAAGAGCGGCAAGGAAGTGTTTTCGGGGCTGGTCCACGCCGGCGACACGAAGGAAGTGTCGGGCGTGCCCCCCTTCAAAATCACCGCGGGCAACCGCGCCGGGCTCGAATCGATGACGCTGGACGGACAAACCGTCGACGCGGCGAAGTTCGGTCCGAACAAGGGCAACGTCGCGCGTTTTACGTTGCCGTAACGGTTCAACGGGCCCAGCGCCGCAGCGAGTGCGCCGCGGCCCGTTCTCAATTTCGGGTGCGTAGCCGTTCGGACAGCTGCGCACGCAGCGTAACCAGGACTCATGGGTCTTTCGATGCCTACCGACAGCAGCAGTCAGATTTGTTCTTCCGTGCCGGTTTTCGGCGGTTCCGCGAAGCGTCGCGTTTCGCACGCGGTCGACGTCCGCTGGGGCGGGCAGCTCGTCACTATCGGCGGCGATGCGCCCGTGCGCGTGCAGTCGATGACGAATACGGATACGGCCGACGCGATCGGCACCGCCATCCAGGTGAAGGAGCTCGCGCAGGCGGGCTCGGAGCTCGTTCGCATCACGGTCAATACCCCCGAAGCCGCGCAAGCCGTGCCGGCCGTCCGCGAGCAGCTCGACCGCATGGGCGTGACCGTGCCGCTCGTCGGCGATTTCCATTACAACGGCCACTTGTTGCTGCGCGATTACCCCGCTTGCGCGGAGGCGCTGTCGAAGTACCGGATCAACCCGGGCAATGTCGGCCACGGGGCGAAGCGCGACACGCAGTTCGCGCAGATGATCGAAGCCGCCGCGCGTTACGACAAACCCGTGCGGATCGGCGTGAACTGGGGCAGTCTCGATCAGGATCTGCTCGCGCGCATGATGGATGACAACGCCGCGCGCAGCGAACCGTGGGAAGCCCAAAGCGTGATGTACGAGGCGCTGATCCAATCGGCCATCGGCTCGGCCGAACGCGCCGTCGAGCTCGGCTTGCCGCGCAACAAGATCGTGCTCTCGTGCAAGGTCAGCGGCGTGCAGGACTTGATCGCCGTTTATCGCGAGCTTTCGCGCCGCTGCGCGTTTGCGCTGCATTTGGGGCTGACCGAAGCCGGCATGGGTTCGAAGGGCATCGTCGCTTCCACCGCCGCGCTCGGCGTGCTGCTGCAAGAAGGCATCGGCGACACGATCCGTATTTCTCTCACGCCCGAACCTGGCGCGTCGCGCACGGGTGAAGTCATCGTCGGCCAGGAAATCCTGCAAACGATGGGCTTGCGTTCGTTCACGCCGATGGTGATCGCATGCCCGGGCTGCGGCCGCACCACCAGTACGTTGTTCCAGGAACTCGCGTCGCAGATTCAGAATTATCTGCGCGCGCAGATGCCCGTCTGGCGCGATCAGTATCCCGGCGTCGAAAAAATGCACGTGGCGGTCATGGGCTGCATCGTCAACGGCCCGGGCGAATCGAAGCAGGCCAATATCGGCATCAGCTTGCCGGGCTCGGGAGAAAACCCGGCCGCGCCCGTCTTCATCGACGGCGAAAAAGTCAAGACGCTGCGCGGCGAGCGGATCGCCGAGGAATTCCAGCAAATCGTGAGCGACTACGTCGAACGCAGCTATGGCCGCGCGAGCGTCGCGAATTAACGAGTCAACCGAACAACGATGACAGAACAGAAGAGAAAGCTCGAGAAGCTTGCCGGCGTCAAAGGCATGAACGATATCCTGCCGGCCGACGCGGCGCTGTGGGACTTCTTCGAAGCCACGGTCAAATCGATGCTGCGCGCGTACGGTTATCAGAACATCCGCACGCCGATCGTCGAGCACACCCAGCTGTTCACGCGCGGGATCGGTGAAGTGACGGACATCGTCGAGAAGGAGATGTACAGCTTCGTCGATTCACTGAACGGCGAACATCTCACGCTTCGTCCCGAAAACACCGCTGCCGTGGTGCGCTCGGCCATCGAACACAATCTGCTCTACGACGGTCCCAAGCGCCTCTGGTACATCGGGCCGATGTTCCGTCACGAGCGTCCGCAGCGTGGCCGCTACCGCCAGTTCCATCAAGTGGGTGTCGAAGCGCTCGGCTTCGCCGGTCCCGATACGGATGCCGAAATCATCCTGATGTGCCAGCGGCTCTGGGACGATCTCGGCTTGACCGGCATTCGCCTGGAGATCAATTCGCTCGGCCTGGCCGAGGAGCGCGCCGCGCACCGGGTCGAACTGATCGCTTATCTTGAAAAGCACGTCGACTTGCTGGACGAAGATGCGAAGCGCCGGCTTTATACCAACCCGCTGCGCGTGCTCGATACGAAGAACCCCGCGCTGCAGGAGATTGCGCAAAATGCGCCGAAGCTGATCGATTTTCTCGGCGACGTTTCGCTGGCGCACTTCGAAGGGCTGCAGCGGCTGCTGAAGGCGAACAACATTCCCTTCACGATCAATCCGCGGCTCGTGCGCGGCCTCGATTACTACAACCTCACGGTGTTCGAGTGGGTCACCGATAAGCTGGGCGCGCAAGGCACCGTGGCCGCCGGCGGCCGCTACGATCCGCTCATCGAGCAACTGGGCGGCAAGCCCACAGCCGCGTGCGGCTGGGCAATGGGGGTCGAGCGTATCCTCGAATTGCTGAAGGAGGAATCGCTCGTTCCGCAGGAGGAAGGATGCGACGTGTACGTCGTCCACCAGGGCGATAGCGCGCGCGAGCAGGCATTTATCATCGCCGAACGCCTGCGCGATACGGGCCTCGACGTGATCCTTCATTGCAGCGCCGATGGCGCGTCGGCCAGCTTCAAATCTCAAATGAAGCGAGCCGATGCGAGCGGGGCGGCTTTCGCGGTGATCCTCGGCGAAGACGAGGTGGCGAACGGTACCGTGGGCATTAAACCGCTGCGCGACGCGGCGGGCGGTGGCGAAAAGAGCGAACAACGCACCGTGGCGGTCGAAAACTTGACCGAATTTCTAATCAATGCGATGGTTGCAACCGCCGAAGACGGCGACGACTGACGTAACCGTCGCCGCTCATGACAAGAACGGCGCGAGACAAGAAGGAATCGCTTTGCGATGAGTTATCACGACGAACAAGAATCGATTGAGAGCTTCAAGGCTTGGTGGGCACAGTGGGGCAATGCGTCCACCTGGATCGTGCTCGTGGCGCTTGTCGCCGCGGCCGCGTGGAATGGCTGGCACTTCTGGCAGCGGCGCCAGGCGGCTCAGGCCGCGGTGCTCTACGAACAAGTGCAGCAGTCCGTTGCGGCCAAGGACAAAGCCGCCGTCGCGCGCGATGCCGGGGCGATGGAATCGCGCTATGGCCATACGGCGTACGGCGAGATGACGGCGCTTGCCGCAGCCAAGGCGCTCTATGAAGCGGGCGACACGGCAGGCGCGAAGGCGCAGCTGCAATGGGCGATCGATCACGCGAAGGACGACGAGTACAAGCAGATCGCGAAGCTGCGTCTGGCGGCCGTGCTGCTCGACGAAAAGGCGTATGACGCGGGGCTCGCCCTGCTGGGCGGTACGCCCGTCGAGGGCTTCCAAGGCGCCGTGGCGGATCGCCGGGGTGACCTGTTGGCGGCGGCGGGCAAGCGTGCCGATGCGCGTGGTGCCTACCAGCTTGCGCTGTCGTCGCTGGCCAAAAGCGATGCGTCCGCGCGGCAGCTCATTCAATTCAAGCTCGACGCGCTCGGCGGCTGAGCGGCGTGCGTTTGCTACGCTGTCTGCCGGTCTTACCTGAACAACCTTTGACGAAGCTTCGCTCACCGATGAATTTGCTGAAACGTTTCGCCGTGCCCGTCGCTTGCGCGATGACCGTCCTTGCGATGGCGGCCTGCTCGTCCACGAAAGACCCGCGCCGTGAGCCGGTGCCGCTCACCGAGGTCAAGTCTGTCTTCAATGTCGAGCAAGCCTGGAAGACGAGCGTCGGCAAGGCGGGGCGTTACTTCTTCTCCCCGGTCGTCGTCGGCGACGCCGTCTATGCGGCGGGTTCGGGCGGAACGGTCGCCAAGATCGACGGAAAGACCGGGCAGACGCTCTGGAGTACGAGCGTACACGCCGATTTGACGTCCGGCGTGGGCAGCGACGGCACGTACACCGCGGTCGGCGCGGAAAAGGGCGGCGTCGAT
>NZ_JBQCDN010000198.1:0-68714 GCF_051961175.1 Trinickia sp.
CGGGGGGGGCCTAACTGCCCTCGTCGCCCCGGAACCAACTTTTAACAGTCCGCCGGCCCCGCGCCGCCCTCCCGGGCGGCCCGCGACATCCTTCCCTCGTTCCCTCGCTTTTCCCACCTCATCCGAACTTACCCTGAGAAACGACTTTTCGTCGTGTTGGCGCTTGCCCTTGCGTGAACATATGACTAGTATAAAAGACAAATGTACACGCAACAACCCAAGAAACCGATATGGCGGATCCGCTGAAGGCGAGCGCCGCCTTCTCGGGAAAAGCCAGGTTCGGCGCCTGCACGGGCCCTAATTTCAGGAGATATTGCTGATGTTGAACATCATCCCAAGCGGCCTCGCTGCCTCTCTGCAGGCTCGCGCGCAAGCGGGCAAGCCTATCCGGATCGGCTTGATCGGTTCCGGAGAAATGGGCACGGACATCGTCACTCAGGTGGGGCACATGCAAGGGCTCGAGATCGGTGCGATCGCCGATTTGCGCGTCGAGGCAGCATGCGACGCAGTGCGCGTGGCACGTCAAGCCGACGATGGTTACCGCGTGGTGGACAGCGGGAGCGGCATCTCGAAGGCGATCGAGTCGGGCGCCATCGCCATTACCCAGGACGCGGCGTCGATCTGCACGCATGATCAGATCGATGTCGTTATCGATGCCACCGGCAAACCCGCCGTGGGCGCGCAAATCGGCCTGCTCGCGATGGAGCATGGCAAGCATCTCGTCATGATGAACGTCGAGGCGGATGTGACGATCGGCGCCTACCTGCGCCGCGAGGCCGAACGCCTGGGCGTGGTGTACACCCTCGGCGCCGGCGATGAGCCGAGTTCGACCATCGAGTTGATCGATTTCGTGAGCGCACTGGGTTATCCGATCGTCGCCGCCGGCAAAGGGAAGAACAATCCGCTGAACGTCGATGCGACGCCTGACGACTACGCCGCGGAAGCCAAAGCGCGCAACATGAACCCTCGCATGCTCGTGGAATTCGTCGATGGTTCGAAGACCGCGGTGGAAATGGCGGCCATCGGCAATGCGACCGGTCTCGTGCCGGACGTTCCGGGCATGCATGGCCCGTCGGCCACACTGGACCAACTTCACGACGTGTTGTGCCCCGTTGCGGATGGCGGCATTCTCAGCCGCAAAGGGGTGGTCGACTACACGATCGGCAAGGGTGTGGCCCCGGGCGTGTTCGTCGTGGCCGAACTGGCGCATCCGCGTCTACGCGAGCGCATGCACGATCTGAAGCTCGGCAAGGGACCGTACTACACCTTCTATCGCCCCTATCACCTGACGAGTCTCGAGGTGCCGCTCAGTTGCGCGCGCGCCGCACTCTATGGCAAAGCCGACATGCGGCCACTGCCGGTACCCGTCGTGGAAGTGTGTGCCGTGGCGAAACGCGATCTCAAGCCGGGCGAGCATCTGGATGCGATCGGCGAATACACCTATCGCGCGTGGGCATTGGCAGCCGACGATGCCTTCGCGAAGGACGCGGTTCCGTGCGGCTTGCTCGAAGGCGGCACCGTCAAGCAGCCGATCCGGAAAGGCGAGCTGCTGACGAGGCAAAACTGCTCCGTCGATCCGAACGCGGCGATCGTACGCCTGCGCCAGTTGCAGGACGAGATGGTGCTCGGCGCGCGCCGAGCGGCTGCTTAAGGGGCGATTCATGGGATACGTTGAAGACAAAGTCGACGGCATGCCCGCAATCTTCCGGAACGTTCCGGAAGCGGCGCTGCGCGATGCGCTCAAAAAGATGATTCTCGTGCGTCGTTTCGAAGAGAGCGCGGAACAGGCCTATATGCGCGGGCTCATTCACGGCACGATGCACCTGTCGATCGGGCAGGAAGCGTCGGCGATCGGCATGACGATGCTGCTGAACGACGACGACTACATCACATCCACGCATCGCGGCCACGGCCATTGCATCGGTAAAGGCGCGGATCCGAAGCGGATGTTCGCCGAGTTCTTCGGTAAGGAAACCGGCTACTGTCATGGCCGGGGCGGCTCGATGCATATCGCCGACGTCAGCCGCGGGAATCTGGGTGCCAACGGCATCGTCGGCGGCGGGCTTCCGATTGCCGTGGGGGCCGGGCTCTCGATCAAAAAGCAGGGCCGCGATTCGGTCGTCGTGTGTTTCTTCGGGGACGGCGCGAACAACGAAGGCGCTTTCCACGAATCGTTGAATTTTGCGGCGATCTGGAATCTGCCCGTCATCTTCGTCTGCGAAAACAACCGATACGGGATGTCGATGTCGGTCGAGCGCTCCACGGCGGTGACCCACGTTTCGCAACGTGCGGCATCGTACGACATGCCTGGCGTGACCGTCGACGGCAACCGTTTGAGCGATGTGCTGCAAGTCGCCGACGAGGCCATTTCGCGCGCGCGGGGCGGCGGCGGGCCGACGCTGATCGAGTGTGAGACTTATCGCATTCGCGGCCACTCGAAAAGCGATCGCAACCGCTACCGCACGCGCGAGGAAATCGAATCGTGGGGAGCGCGCGATCCGATCACCTTCTTCGAAAAGCAGCTGCTGGAAAGCGGATTCATCGATGCTGCAGCGGTGCAAGCCATGCGGGCGGAGGTGGAGGACGAGATCAAGGCCGGCCTCGAATTCGCCCAGGAAAGTCCTTCGCCTCTCATCGACGAACTCACGCGCGATGTCTATACGGGCGCACCGGAATCGACGCGACAAGGAATACCACAATGAATACGGCAACGAGCCAGGCGCGTGAACTGACCTACGCGCAGGCGATCAACGAAGCGCTCGCGATTGCACTCGAACGCGACGATCGGGTTTTCCTGATGGGAGAGGATATCGGCGTATATGGCGGCGCTTTTCAGGTGACGGGTGGCCTTTACGAGCGTTTTGGTCCCGAGCGCGTGATGGATACGCCTATTGCCGAGCTTGCCGGTGCGGGCATTGCGGTGGGTGCCGCAATGACCGGCATGCGGCCCGTTTATGAATTCCAGTTCTCGGATTTCGCCACACTGGCGATGGAGCAGATCGTCAATCAGGCCGCGAAGATGCGATACATGTTGGGCGGAGGTGTCTCGGTACCGGTCGTCATGCGTTTCCCGGCCGGCTCGGGGACGGGCGCCGCGGCGCAGCACAGCCAAAGCCTCGAAGCATGGTTCGCACATGTACCGGGTCTCAAGGTCGTTCAGCCCAGCACACCGCGCGACGCGAAAGGGATGTTGCTCGCCGCGCTCGACGATCCCGATCCGGTGATGATCTTCGAACATAAGCTGCTGTACAAGAGCAAGGGCGTTGTCCCGGAGGGCTACTACCTCGAACCGCTGGATAAGGCGGTGATTCGGCGGCCCGGCACCGACGCGACGATCGTTGCAACATCGATCATGAGCGTGCGTGCACTGGAAGCCGCCGAGACCCTGGCGCAGGACGGGATCGACGTCGAGGTGGTCGATCTGCGTAGTATCCGTCCCATTGATCGTCAGACGATTATCGATAGCGTCCGGAAAACATCGCGGCTGATGTGTGTGTATGAGGGCGTGCAGCAACTGGGCATCGGTTCGGAGGTGGCGGCGATCGTCAGCGAGGGCGCGGCATTCGATGCACTCGATGCGCCGATCGTTCGGCTCGGCGGCGCAGACTGTCCGCTTCCCTACAACCCGCAGCTCGAAAGGGCCGCGGTGCCGCAAGTTGCCGATATCGTGGACGCGGCACGGCGGCTCGTCGGCGGGAGGATCTGACATGCCGACAGAGGTCATTCTTCCGCGCGTTGACATGGATATGACAGAGGGCTCGATTACCGCATGGTATGCGAGCGAAGGCGATTCGGTGAAAGCGGGCGAGCCGCTGTTCGACATCGAGACCAGCAAGGCGACGATGGAAGTGGAGTCGCCCGCCTCGGGCATCGTCCGCAAGGTCAGCGCGAGCGTGGGAGACACCGTGCCGGTTGGCACCGTTATCGCTTGGATCTACGCGAGCGGCGAGGCGGTGCAGGAAGCGGAGCCGACATCGGAGCCGGAATCGGAAGTAGCGGCGCCGGCTGCCACTGCGCAAGCGCCCGCGTTTTCGTCGACGGTCGCCGAACCGCCTCCCGTACCGGCTGAACGCGAATTGGCCGCGACAACCGCCGGCGACGTGCGGGCGGACTCCCGGACGGAAACCCGGGCGACGCCGGCCGCCCGTCAAATCGCACGGAAAAGCCGCATAGCACTCGCGGAAGTCAGCGGATCCGGCCCGCACGGGCGGATCGTCAAAAGCGATGTGCTGTCGTTTCTGCAGCAAGCGCCTGGTCCGGCAGATTCGTCGGTTCGCCTCAATCGCATATGGCTGCATGAGGGAAATGCGGCTACGATCGTCCTGGTGCACGGTTTCGCCGCCGAATCCAACAGCTGGCGGCCACTCTTGCACGCGATGCGCGAGGCGGGTTTGCTTGCCGATATCGGTGTACTGGCGATCGATTTGCCGGGGCATGGAAAATCACCTGACGGCGATGCGCTCTCGCTGCATTCAATCGCGGATTCGATCGAAGCCGTATTGCGGGAAGAATATGCGGAGCCCGCGCACCTCGTCGGGCACTCGTTTGGCGGCGCGGTGGCGGCTCAACTGGCCGCGTCTTCGCGGCTCGCCGTGCGGTCGCTTACGTTGATCGCCCCGGCCGGCGTTGGAGAAAGTTGTAATTGGGCCTTCATCAACGGCCTGACGAAATCGACCGATCGTGCCACGCTAAGCCCCTGGCTGGAGGAACTCGTGCAAGACGCATCGCTGATCGATGAGGCGTTTGTTGCCACGGCCGAACAGCAACTCCGTCGCCCCGGCAGGCGGCAGACGCTTGAACGGATGGCCGCCGCTTTCTTCCGCGACGGCCGATTGCAGATCGATCTGACACCGTTGCTGTCTGACTTGCGCATGCCCGTGCGTGTGATATGGGGCGGAGCCGATCGGATCTTGCCGATCGCGCACGCCGATCGCCTTCCGCGCACGGTTGCGCAACATCGATTCGCGGGCGTCGGGCATCTTCCGCAAATCGAGGCGGCGGGGGACGTGGCATGTGTGATCCGCGAGCAGTTGATGCGTTAGCGGCGCGCGCATTTCAGCGTCTTCCCCGATACATCCTCGTCGATATATGCATTAATAAGTAGACCCAACGCTCAACAGCCGGGCGCGAGCGACGCCCGGCCCCCGCCGGGTTCGGCCAGTGGCCGCGACGGCAAGGAGACAGGCAATGGAACTCGTCCGGCTTGGTTTGTTGCTGCTTGCATTGATGTGGGCTTTGCAGGTCATGGCTTCGTGGGTGCAGTTGCGCCACTACCGTAGCGTCGTTCAAAGGACGGCTGCGGAGTGGAACAGCGGATTTCTCGGGGCGGGTTCGTTCAAAGCCAGGCTCGGGCGGGGCGCGATTGCCATTGTCGTCATCGACGACGAGGCCCGCGTGCGCAAGGTCCTCAGTATGTCGGGCCTCTCCGTTTTTGCGCGCTTCAAGGCGCTCGACGATCTACGTGGCGATGCGACGGACTTCAATCGGCGTGTCGCGGTCTCGCCGCTTGCCACGGGCGTAAAGCAGGCGCTGGGAAAAGCATTCGAAGTCGCATGCCGGACGGCAAGCGAACGCCAGGAGCGGTCGCTGTCGCAGGTGTTTTAGCCGAAATTCTTACCGTTGCATCCTTTGTTTCAGTTCGACAATTACACAATAACTCAGTAAATACGGTGTTCCATATCAGGAGAACAGCATGAATCCTTTGGATTTTATGACTCACGCCGCCGAGGCGTTTATCGGCGTATTCAATGCGGGCGGCAAGACATTCGTTGGTTTCGTGACCGGGATTCTGCCGACATTGATCGTACTGTTGACGGCGGTTTATACGATCATCGCACTCGTTGGCGAGCAACGCATTCAGGGTCTCGCACGCTTTTTCTCGAAGAATGTCATCACGCGCTATACGCTGTTGCCGTTGCTGGCGATGTTCTTTCTCACCAACCCAATGGCTTATACATTCGGCGTCTTTCTCGAAGAAAAACACAAGCCGGCGTTTTATGACTCGGCCGTATCGCTTTGTCATCCCATTACCGGCCTTTTCCCACACTGCAACCCGGGAGAGCTGTTCGTGTGGCTCGGGGTGGCGGCCGGCATTACCAAACTCGCTGAAAATCACGCCGCGCCATTCTCCCTTCCAAAGCTTGCGCTGTTTTACCTCGGTGTCGGCCTGGTGGTGAATCTATTGAAGGGCATCGTGACTGAAGGGATCACTCGGATGATCGCGAAGCGCGAAGGGCTCAAGCTCTAATCACCACAAAAGACACTGGAGGAAGACATGGACACACGTACTTATCGCGCCGTACGGATCGAGAAGGGACCGAACGGCTGGGGTGGCCCGCTCATCATCACGCCGACGCTCGAACGCAACAAGATCGTGGCCGTGACCGGCGGCGACATCCCGAAGGTGGCCGCGCGGCTCGCGGAAATGACAGGCGCAGTCGTGGTCGACGGTTTCCGCAATCCGCCGCTTGAATCCGAGATCGCCGCGGTAGTCATCGATTGCGGCGGCACGGCACGATGCGGCGTTTATCCGCGTAAGCGCATTCCAACAGTCAATCTGAGCCCCGTCGGGCAGTCGGGGCCGCTGGCGCAGTTCATTACCGAAGACATCTATGTATCGGGTGTCGACCTCGCCAGTCTGCATGCGATCGACGACGATGCGGCGCCACCCGTTCCTGCCGCCATGGCGGCGCCCTTTGCCGCGACAGCTGCCGCGGGCGCGACTGCCACGGCCGCCATCGCCGGTGCGGGATCAGAGCCGGTCCATTCGGGCGGAATCGTCGGTTGGATCACGGCGATCGGGCGCGGGATGGGCGGCGTGGTCAATGTGCTGTTCAACAGCGGCCGCAAGGCTATCGACACCGTGATCAGGAACGTCCTGCCGTTCATGGCGTTCGTGACGATGCTGATCGGCATCATCAATTCGACGGGCGTCGGGGTCGGGCTCGCGCATGTGTTGTCGCCACTGGCCGGCAATATCGTCGGGCTGGTGATTCTGTCGGCGATTTGCGGGCTGCCTTTTCTCTCTCCTGTACTGGGCCCGGGTGCGGTGATCGCGCAGGTGATCGGCGCCGCCATCATCGGGCCCGCGATCGGCAACGGAACCGTGCCGCCGCAGATGGCGCTGCCGGCATTGTTCGCCTACGACACGCAAGTCGGCTGCGATTTCGTGCCGGTGGGGATGGCGCTCGGAGAAGCCAAGCCGGACACGATCCGCATCGGCGTGCCGGCGGTGCTCATCAGCCGGCAAATCATGGGACCGGTCTCGGTACTCATCGCATGGGTGGCAAGTTTCGCCCTTTGATTCATTTCGGGAACGACTATGCATTACTACAAAACTGTGATCTCGGCGATCGGAGAAGAAGTTCAAGCGCTGCTCGAGGGCGGTGTACTCATCCTGTACTCCGACGGTGCACCGCCGGAGTTGGCTGAAGTGTCCGTTCTACACCGGGTGGAGCAGGCGAGCCGCGACGTGCCGCGGATCGGATCCATTCTGCGTATCGGGGAAGGCTCGGCGATCGTGACGGCCGTGGGGCCGACGGCATGGAACAAAGTCAGCGAATTGGGCCACGTCGTGCTCAATTTCAACGGCTCGCGCAATGCGGATCGCCCTGGCGAGATATGCGTGTCGGAAGTCGACTGCGCACGGCTTTTCGAAGGGATGAAAAGCGGCACGATCATTGAGATCGTCGACGCGTGATCTCTGCTCAGCAGAGGTTGAATCGATTGTTTTGCCAAATCCTGGAAAGGGCACGTCATGCTGGAGACACCAGTCGTTGTCAAAGTACATGAGGGGTTGCACGCGCGTCCCGCCACGCAATTCGCCAAGCTCGCCAAGCGCTTCACCTGCTCGCTGAAGATTGGCAGAGGGGATGCCTGGGCGGACGCAAAAAGCGCAGTGAAACTCATGCTGTTGGGCATCAAGCAGAACGAGCAGATCGTCTTGCGCGCGGAGGGCGACGACGAACGCGAAGCGCTGGGGCGGCTGGCGGAATTTCTCGCCGACGCGAGTATTTCGGCGCCGGCTACCGGCGATGCCGGAGACTGCGGCCCGGCTGTTGCTGTCGAGCAGCCGGGTACGACGCCGAATGCAGCGAGCACCCACGCGCCGTCTGCCGATGGATCGGGCCTTTCATTCAAGGGGGTCCCGGCAAGCGAAGGCTTGGCGTTCGGGCAGGCCTATGCCTATTTCAGAGAGGAGATCGTCGCCGATAGACAATCCGTCGCGCCGCACGAGGTAGCCGGCGAATTGCACCGCTTCGGCACGGCACTCGAGGACACACTGCGTGCGATGCTGGCGCCGCGCGGCGATGCAGCCGAGCATGACGAGATCTTCGAGGCGATCGCCGAAGTGGCGCGAAGCGACGACTTTGCCGGTGCGATCCGGGCGCTGGTGTCTTCCCAGTGGAGCGCCGAAGCTGCAACGCTGAAATGCGGGCTCGATCTCGCCGTGGCATTTGCGACGTTGCCCGATGAGTACCTGCGCAGCCGTGCCGACGACATTCGCGGGCTGACGCGGGCGGTGGCTGCATCCTTGCTTGGCAAGCCGCTGCCCTCGCTCAGCGAATTGCCCGGCCCCAGCATCGTGCTTGCTGAGGAACTCTGTGCGCCCGATCTGGCACGTGCCGATTTGCGGAATATTCTCGGCATCGTCTGCACGTCGGGCAGCGCGACCTCGCATGTTGCGATCCTTGCGCGTGCGCACGGGATTCCTGCGATTCTTGGCGTGGCGGCGGATCGCGACGTATTGCGTTCGGCCGCGCGGGTAGCGATCGACGGCGGAACAGGCGAACTGTGGCTCGATCATTCGCCGGAATTCGAGCAGGCGATATCGAAGCGGTTGGATGCGCAGCGCGAGGCACAAGCGAGCCTGGTTGCATACCGGGAAGTCGAACCGCGCACGCAGGATGGTCAAACAATCCAGGTTGCGGCCAACCTCGGATCGCTCGCCGAAATCGAAGCGGCTCAGCTTGCCGGCGCAATGGGCGTTGGGTTGTTTCGCACTGAATTGCTGTTTATGGATCAGCGCCGGGTGCCGTCCGAAGATGAGCAGTACGAAGTGTATTCGACGCTTGCCGGCGCGTTCGCACCATGGCCGGTCATCATCCGCACGTTGGATGCGGGCGCGGATAAACCGCTGCCCGGCGTGCGCTTCCCCGAAGAGGAAAACCCTTTCCTCGGCTGGCGGGGGATTCGCATGTGCCTGGACTGCCCCGAGATATTCGAGCCGCAATTGCGTGCGCTGCTGCGGGCCGCGGTGCACGGCAATTTATGCGTCATGCTGCCGATGGTGGACGATATCGAAGAGGTTCGTCGAACGAAGGCAATCATGGCGCGCTTGTCGCGCGAATTGACCGAAAAAGGCATCGCTCACGGCCAGCCGAAATTGGGCATCATGATCGAGACGCCGGCTGCGGTGCTGACGGCGGATCTCTTGGCGAGAGAGTCCGATTTCTTCTCGATCGGCACGAACGATCTCACGCAATACATCATGGCCGTCGATCGCATGAATCCCCGTCTTGCTTCGTTGTATCGGACGGATCACCTCGCCGTGTTGCAGGCGATCCGCATCGTATGCGAAGCGGCGCGGCGCGCGAAGATCAGTGTGGGGGTGTGCGGTGAAGCGGCGTCGCGGCCGGAGATGATACCGACGCTGGTCAGCCTCGGTGTCGACGAATTGAGCATGAGCCCCTCGGCTATCCTTCGTGCGAAGAAGGTCATTACGGAAATTGAAGGGACCCAGCGCGATGCTGCGTGAGGCCGCATCGATCCGGACGAACCCGCCGCAGCGTTCAACACGAAATGAGCGATACTGCTGAAATTGTTCACCGTTTACCGGAGGCGAGCGTGCCAGGTTTACTTCCCGATGTTGACAGCGAAGGGCTCCTCGAATATTCAGTGGTTTACACGGATCGCTCGATCAACCATATGTCGCAGCGCTTCCAGGGGGTCATGCGCGACATCTCCGGTGCCCTTAAAAAAGTCTATAACGCTCAATCGGTCGTTGTCGTGCCGGGCAGCGGGACGTTCGGCATGGAAGCCGTTGCCCGGCAGTTCGCGACGAACAAGAAGTGTCTGGTCATCCGCAATGGCTGGTTCAGTTTCCGCTGGTCGCAGATCTTCGATATGGGCCGTATCCCTTCCGAATCGACCGTATTGAAAGCGCGTCCGATCGAAGCCGGAAGGCAGGCCCCCTATGCACCGGCGCCGATCGAAGCAGTAATTGCCGCCATCAAGGAACACGAACCGGATCTCGTTTTCGCGCCGCATGTCGAAACCGCATCCGGCATGATACTGCCTGATGCCTATTTGCGCGCGGTGGCCGACGCCGTACATGCCGTCGGCGGTTTGTTCGTCCTCGATTGCATCGCCTCCGGCACAGTCTGGGTCGATATGCAGGCCACCGGCGTCGATATCCTGATCAGTGCGCCGCAAAAAGGGTGGAGTGCATCGCCCTGCTGTGCGTTGGTCATGCTCGGGCCGCTCGCCCGCGAGAGAATCGACGCCACCACGAGCACCAGCTTCGCCTGCGATCTGCGCAAATGGCTGCAGATCATGGAAGCCTATGAGAACGGCGGACATGCCTATCACGCCACCATGCCAACGGACAGCCTTTCGACGTTGCGCGATGTCATCAAGGAAACCGAGGCATACGGCTTCGACAAGGTGAGGGCCGAGCAGCTCGAACTCGGCAAGCGCATTCGTTCACTCTTGGCCGAAAAAGGGTTCAAGAGTGTAGCGGCCGAAGGTTTTCAGGCACCCGGTGTCGTCGTCAGCTATACCGACGACGACGGCATCCGATCCGGAAAGAAGTTCGCCGATGCCGGCGTGCAGGTTGCCGCTGGCGTTCCCCTGCAATGCGACGAACCCGACGATTTCAAGACCTTTCGCATCGGACTGTTCGGCTTGGACAAACTGCATGATATTGAAGGTGCGGTTGCCAGGTTCGCCAGTGCATTGAACAGGATTCTTTGATGCTATTGCGTGGGAGCGCTCAGTGTGCGTCCGGGGGCGGCGCGCCCACGGAAATCGGTTTGGAGAAAATCACCGCGGCAAGCGCGACGACAAAGCACAGCGATACTAGTGAAAGTTCAGCCGGTCGTTCAGCATCGTTGCGCTAACGGCGTTGCCGATCGCACCACCGAGATTGCGCATCAAGTTGAACAGGCCGCTCGCCGATTTCAGCCGCGATTGCGGCAGCGATCCGAGCGACATCGGGAATAGAACGCGCGTCATTAAGCCTGCAGACCAAAAGCCCGCCGCAGGCTTTTATCCACCTGCCCGGAAGGCGCAAAGCGGCGCAAGACGCTGAGCAGCTTCGCCCGGCCGTCCGCCGGACGCCTGAGCTGATGGCTACCCTCGACGATCGCCAACAGCTTTTTCGCTACCTCATCGGGCGGCGGGGCGCTGGTCACTTGCTGCCGTACCGCATCGGCGCTTTTCGCGAACGCCGTGGCGTAATCGTCGATGACGGTCCGGGTCAACGTTGCATTCGTGTCCAGCTTCGTCTGCGTAAAGCTCGGCTCCAGCAGCACGATTCGCACGCCAAAGCCGCGCACTTCATGATCGAGCGATTCCGACAGACCTTCGAGCGCATGTTTGCTGGCTGCGTAAAGGCCCATGAATGGGGCGGGCAGGAAGCCGAGTACGGAACTGACATTGACGATCAACCCGCTGCGATGGGCGCGCATCGAAGGCAAGACTGCCCTGACGACACGCAGCACGCCGAAGACATTCACATCGAACAGCGCCTTTGCCTCGGCGTCGCTCGTGGCCTCGACGGGCCCGACGAGCGCAACGCCGGCATTGTTGATCAGGATGTCGATGCGTCCGGCCTTTTCGAGTACGGCATGGACCGCGGATGCGACGGAAGCTTCATCCTGTACGTCCATTTTGATGAACTCGACACCGGTAATGGCGGTGGCAGCTTCAGGCCTGCGCACGCCGCCGAACACGCGGTAGCCGGCGTTAGCCAGCGTCCTGGCCGTCGCCTCTCCGATACCGGAGGACGCACCGGTGATCAATACGGTTTTCTTCTTCATGGGAATGACTCCGATACGTGGGGTAGGGCGCCACTCAATCGATCGCGCGAACAAGTGGTGCCCAAGTTGAGGCGCGCAGGCGCCACTTTTCATTGCGATTCAAATGAATGGAATGATTCGGAAAGGCCGGCAGGCTGCACGCTGAATGAACGGACGTTCTCGACTAGTTGCCTGATGCAAGCTGTGCGCGATGCATCGGCACGTCCCATCCGCCGCCGAGCGCTTTGAACGTCGCAATCGCCGCGCGAGCCGATTCCGTTTGCGCCTGCGCTCGCGCATCCGACGCCTGCAGCAAGGTTTCATCGGCGTGCAGCACATCGATAAAGCTGGCCGCGCCGCTGCTGTATGCGGCCGCCGAGGCGTTCTTTGCCTTCGACAAAGACAATTCCGCATGGACGAGCGTGGTGGTCTGCGCCTGTCGATTAACGAGCAATGACAGCGAATTCTCGACGTCCTCGGTGGCGCGAAGCACGGCTTGGCGATAGCCTGCAAGCGCCTCCGCATCCTTGCCCTTCGCCTCGCCTACTTCAGCGTTGATGCGTCCGAAATCGAACAGGCGCCAGCGCAATCCTATGAGCCCTGCCGCCTGCGTGGCGCCGCCCGTAAAGAGCGTGCTGGCCGATATCGCCGTCGCGCTGCCGAGCATGGCGGAGAGCGAGAGCTTCGGATAGTACTCACTGATCGCAGCGCCGATCCGCGCATTGGATGCAGCGAGGTGACGTTCGGCGGCAATCAGATCGGGACGTCGTTGCAGCAGATCGGCCGGGGTACCCATGTCGGAAATGGCGGGCACCGCGGGGATCGGCGCCGCGGTGCCCAGCTCCGCGCGGTGGGTGCCGGGCGGCGAGGCCAGCATGACGTCGAGCGAATTCATCGCCGCATCAAGGCTTGCATCGAGGAGCGGTATCGTGGCCTGAACCTGGTCGAGTGTTCCTTGCGCTTGTTGAACCTGATAGTCGGCCGCGGCGCCGTGCGCGTGCAGAAGTTTGACTCTCGCGAGTAGATCCTGCTGGGTCTTGACCTGCTCGTTTGCGATATCGAGGCGCGCTTGCAGGCCACGGATCGTCACGTAGATGTCGGCTGTCTGCGCAGCGACCGAAAGCCGCGTGGCAACGGCCGATGCTTGCGTAGAGGAATAATCCGCAAGCGCGGCTTCGCGCTGTCTGCGCAAGCCGCCAAAGACGTCGATTTCCCAGCCGGCCTCGAGGTCGGTTTCGTACTCGCTGCCCCAGCGCTGGTAATGGGGCGTCGCATTGAGCAGCCGGCCTTCGGGCGTATCGATCGATTGATACGCCCGCGCGGCGGAGGCGGAAACCGTTGCCGAGGGAAGCAGCGCGGCATTCGCACCACCCAGGCGCGCGCGAGCTTGATCGATCCGTGCGGTGGCTTGAGCCAAGTCCAGATTCTGGGCGAGGGCTTCCGACACATAGCGGGTGAGAAGCGGGTCGTTGAAGCCCTCCCACCAGACCGAGAGGTCGGCAGGCGTCGCAGCCTCAGCAGCCGCGGCGGCCGGAGGCCGCACCCTGTAGCTTTGCGCGAGCGGAACGTCCGGCTGCCGGTAGTCGGGACCCACGGCGCAGGCGGAGAGCACGGCGGCGCTCAGCAGGAGAAGAAGCGGGCGATGCAAAGACATGGGGGGCCTCGAAAGTGATCCGTTGGTGACTAATATACAATATGGTCACTGGTTGTCAATCACTCTCTGAGAAGCTAAGCTGGAGACATGAACAAACCTACCCCATCCGCACCGCCATCCCGTGGCCCCACCGAACACGAAGTCCGCGCACAGATCGTCGATGCCGCGACCGAATACTTCAGTCGATACGGCTACGAAAAGACCACCGTCTCCGACCTCGCGAAGGAAATCGGTTTTTCCAAGGCTTACATCTATAAGTTCTTTGACTCCAAACAGGCAATTGGCGAAGTCATTTGCGCCAATCGGTTGGCCACCATCATCGAAACCGTGAACCGGGCGGTCAGCGAGGCGGGCAGCGCAACGGACAAATTCCGTCGTATTTTCAAGGTGTTGACGGCCTCTGGGAGCCAACTCTTCTTCCAGGACCGCAAGCTTTACGACATCGCTGCGGTGGCGGCCGGCACACCGTGGCCTTCGGTCAAGGGCTACGAGCAGCAGATCCGGCAACAGGTGTCGGACATCGTGCTGCTGGGGCGCGAAACGGGGGAATTCGAGCGCAAGACGCCGCTCGATGAAACGGTGAACGCCATCTTCCTGGTCATGAAGCCGTACTTCAACCCATTGCTGCTTCAGCACAATCTCGATTCGGCGGAAGAGGCGACGATCCAGCTCACGGGGCTTGTCCTCAGAAGCCTGGCCCCATAAATTTTTCATTGTGACCATTGACTGTATTGGTCACTCGTATCAGAATGAGGTCTCCTACTCGTCGCAAGGAGCGACCTCATGTTTGCGCGTCGTCATCTCTTCTACACACTGAGCCTAGCCTCGTTCGCGCTTGCGGCGTGCGGTGAGGGCCATGTTGCTGATCCGCGCACTGAGGCTCCGCTCGTGCGCACAACCGCGGTCCAGCCGGCTCCGGGGGCAAGCCGCTCGTTCACGGGTGTCGTAAGCGCCCGCGTACAAAGCGATCTCGGCTTCCGCGTTCAAGGAAAAGTCATCGAGCGTCTGGTCGACATCGGGCAGACGGTCAAACGCGGTCAGCCCTTGATGCGGATCGATCCTGTCGACCTCGGCCTCCAGGCGCGTTCGCAGCAGCAGTTGGTGGACGCTGCCCAGGCGCGAGCTACGCAAGCCGCAGACGATGAAGCCCGGTACCGTGGCCTGGTGGCGGCGGGCGCCGTCTCGGTGTCGACGTACGAACAGCTCAAGGCGGCCGCCGATTCGGCCAAGGCGCAATTGGCAGCCGCGAAAGCCCAGGCGGACGTTGCGAACAATGCGTCCGGTTACGCCGTACTCCTTGCGGACGCCGACGGCGTCATCGTCGATACCCTGGCCGAGCCGGGGCAGGTCGTCACCGCGGGCCAGATCGTTGTGCGTCTCGCGCACGCGGGGCCGCGCGAGGCCGTCGTTCAACTTCCCGAAACGCTTCGCCCGGCTTCCGGCTCCGTTGCGCAGGCGCGGCTTTATGGCACCGACGGAAAAACGGTACCCGCTACGTTGCGGCAGTTGTCGGATTCCGCCGATCGCCTGACCCGCACGTTCGAGGCGAGATACGTCCTGGGCGGAGCGCTGTCGGACGCGCCGCTCGGTGCCACCGTCACCCTCAACCTCTCGCGCGACACCGCACAGTCAGCGTCCGTCTTGGAGGTGCCGGTAGGCGCATTGTTCGATCCGGGCACGGGCACCGGTGTGTGGACGATCGCCGGATCGCCGGCGCATGCGTCGTGGCATAAGGTTCACATCACGGCACTCGGTACGGAAACCGCTGTTGTCACTGGAGACCTCCGCGAAGGCGAACAGGTCGTGGCGCTTGGCGCACAACTGCTTCACGAAGGCGAAAAAGTGCGTCTACTCGATGATCGGATCGCCGCGGCTTCGATCGGACAGCAGGGAGCGACGCGATGAGCGGATTCAATCTGTCGGCCCTCGCGGTTCGCGAGCGCTCCGTCACTCTGTTTTTGATCATCCTGATTTCGGTTGCCGGGATCGTCGCCTTCTTCAAACTTGGGCGAGCCGAAGACCCGCCGTTCACGGTCAAATCGATGACGGTCATTACGGCATGGCCGGGGGCCACCGCGCAGGAAATGCAGGATCAGGTCGCCGAGCCGCTTGAAAAACGCATGCAGGAATTGCGGTGGTACGACCGCACCGAAACGTATACGCGTCCCGGGCTCGCCTTCACGACCGTGACGCTGCGCGACAGCACCCCGCCCGGCGACGTGCCCGAGCAGTTCTATCAGGCGCGCAAAAAGCTCTCCGACGAAGCCGGAAATTTACCGGCGGGCGTGATTGGGCCGATCGTCAACGACGAATACTCCGATGTGACGTTTGCATTGTTTGCGCTCAAGGCGAAAGGACAACCCGAACGGCTGCTCGTCCGTGATGCTGAACAGCTTCGTCAGCGATTGCTTCACGTGGCGGGCGTCAAGAAGGTCAACATCGTCGGCGAGCAAGCGGAACGAATCTATATCTCCTTCTCGCACGATCGGCTCGCGACGCTCGGCGTTACGCCGCTGCAAATCTTCGCGGCGCTGAACGGCCAGAACGTGCTGACACCGGCAGGCTCGATCGATACATCGGGCTCGCAAGTGTTCATCCGTGTCGACGGTGCCTTCGACAAACTGCAAAAGATTCGCGATACGCCGATCGTCGTTCAGGGGCGAACGCTGAAGCTGTCGGACGTCGCTACCGTCGAGCGCGGTTACGAAGATCCGGCCACCTTCCAGATTCGCAACAAGGGCGAGCCGGCATTGCTTTTGGGGGTCGTCATGCGTGACGGCTGGAACGGATTGGACCTCGGGCAAGCGCTGGATCAGGAGGTGGCGAAGATCAATACAGGCTTGCCGCTGGGAATGAGCCTGACGAAGGTCACGGATCAGGCCGTCAATATCCACTCGGCTATCGACGAATTCATGATCAAGTTCTTCGTCGCGTTGCTCGTCGTCATGATCGTGAGTTTCGCGAGCATGGGCTGGCGTGTCGGGATCGTCGTATCGGCGGCGGTGCCGCTCACGCTCGCGGCCGTGTTCGTTGTCATGGCTGCAACGGGGAAGAACTTCGATCGCATCACACTGGGCTCGCTGATCCTGGCGCTCGGGCTGCTGGTCGACGATGCGATCATCGCGATCGAGATGATGGTCGTGAAAATGGAGGAGGGCTACAGCCGCGTTCAGGCATCGGCGTACGCGTGGAGTCACACGGCCGCACCGATGCTCTCGGGCACGCTGGTGACCGCGGTGGGCTTCATGCCGAATGGCTTTGCGCGATCGACAGCCGGCGAATACACGAGCAACATGTTTTGGATCGTCGGTATTGCGCTGGTCACTTCGTGGGTCGTTGCTGTCGTTTTCACACCGTATCTCGGCGTGAAGCTGCTGCCCGACATTCCGAAAATCGAAGGCGGGCATGAGGCGATCTACAACACGCGCAATTACCAGCGCTTCCGCCGGTTCCTCGTGCGTGTGGTTCAGCGCAAATGGATGGTCGCGGGAATTGTGGTCGGATCGTTCGTGGTGGCTGTGGCGGGAATGAGTGTCGTGAAGAAACAATTCTTTCCGACGTCCGATCGCCCCGAAGTCATGGTGGAAGTTCAGATGCCTTATGGCACGTCGATCGAACAAACTTCCGCGGCGACGGAGAAGGTGGAGGCGTGGCTGGCGAAGCAGCCCGAAGCGAAGATCGTCACCTCGTACATCGGGCAGGGGGCGCCGCGCTTTTATTTGGCGATGTCGCCTGAGTTGCCGGACCCGTCCTTCGCCAAGATCGTGATTCGCACGAACGACGAAGTGCAGCGGGAGGCGCTGAAACACCGCCTGCGTAAAACAATTGCTGAAGGGTTGGTGCCGGGCGCACAGGTGCGTGTCACGCAGTTGGTGTTCGGGCCTTACTCGCCGTATCCGGTTGCATTTCGCGTCGTGGGTCCGGATGCCGGTACGTTGCGGGCAATCGCCGCAGAGGTCGAAGGCGTCATGGAGGCGAGCCCGATGATGCGAACGGTGAATACTGACTGGGGGCCGCTCATGCCGACCCTTCACTTCACTTTGGATCAGGATCGACTCGCGGCGGTTGGGCTGACGTCGAACTCCGTCGCGCAGCAGTTGCAGTTTCTCCTGACGGGCGTGCCGGTGACGAACGTCCGCGAGGATATTCGTTCCGTGGAGGTTGTCGCGAGGTCGGCGGGCGAGATTCGCCTCGATCCGAATCGAATCAACGGTTTCACTTTGATTGGCGCAGCCGGTCAGCGCATCCCGTTGTCGCAAGTTGGCAAAGTCGATATTCGGATGGAAGACCCGATCCTGCGGCGTCGCGATCGGACGCCGACGATCACCGTGCGAGGCGACATTGCTGACGGACTGCAGCCGCCCGATGTATCGACAGCGATGATGAAGCAGTTGCAGCCGATTGTCGCGAAGCTTCCGGACGGCTATCGGATCGAGGAGGCCGGATCGATCGAAGAATCGGGCAAGGCGACGAAGGCGCTGGTGCCGCTGTTTCCGATCATGATCGCGCTGACTTTGCTGATCATCATCTTCCAGACGCGATCGATGTCCGCGACGGCGATGGTTTTCGCGACGAGTCCGCTTGGGCTGATCGGCGTGGTGCCTACGTTGTTGCTGTTCAATCAGCCGTTCGGGATCAATGCACTGGTTGGGCTCATTGCGCTTTCGGGGATATTGATGCGCAATACGCTGATCCTGATCGGGCAAATCGAGCACAACATAGGCGAGGGGATGACGCCTTTCCATGCCGTGGTGGAAGCCACCATCCAACGATCCAGGCCCGTCATCTTGACCGCGCTGGCCGCCATGCTCGCGTTCATTCCGCTGACGCATTCGGTGTTCTGGGGCACGCTGGCTTATACGCTGATCGGCGGGACGTTCGCCGGTACGATCTTGACTTTGGTGTTTCTGCCGGCGATGTATTCGATCTGGTTCAAGATTCGACCGGAGGTTGGGGAGAGTGGGGCTGTCGATGAGGTGAGTGCGAGCGCGGGCAGTATTGCGTAGCGATTGCACGATGCGCACCGAGGCCACTATGGCCCCGGTGCGCCGTCAACTCACACTCCTTCTCTGCGCGGGGCAATCATCTACTCGTTTTGCAACTCGTCGACAAATGCCGAAAAGCCTAAGTTGGCTTTCCCATCCAGTTTGGCGGCCCGTTCACGAACGGCATCCCAGTCGAGGTCTGGGCGGCCTTTCCAAAGGACCATGACGCCTTGGACGGGCGAGATGGGTATGAACTTTCTGCAGGGGAAGATGCTGGACACCGTCGACATAAAACGATTCGCCCAAATCGCGGTAGGTTCGAAGACGTTCACCGTCATCACGCCGCCGCTGCGCAGAATGCGATGACACGCCCGATAAAATTCCGCCGAGTGCAAAGCATCGACAGGACGATACCCCTCGCCGAATGCATCGGAGAGAATCAAGTCGCACTGTTCGTCGCCGTGATCCCGGACGAAATCGGCTGCATCGCTGACCAGCACGCGCAACCGCTCGTCATCCACAGGAAGGCCGAAATGCGCTCGCGCGAGCTCGACAACCTCCTGGTCGATCTCCAGTGCGATGGTCCTGAGTTCAGGTAGGTATCGATGAATGAATTTAGCCTGCTGGCCTCCGCCGAGCCCTATCAGAACGACATCGGCGGGGGAAGGAATGAAGGCCAACGGCAATAGCATCTTCCGCGTATAGAGTGCCGGGAGTTCGTGCGGCTGGGCGAGTTCCATCACCGTCATGGCACCACGCTCGTCATTGGCGAGGTGCAGAAACAGACGACCGTCGCTCATCTGGACGCGGTACTTTTCTGTCTTGGTGACGCACGAATGTTCAGCCATTATTCACCGCTCCTGTGACTCTGCGCCTTCGCAAGGGATGTCTTGGACATCGATATCGGGCTTGCTGCCCGACGTCGAAGATGAGGCGAACAGCGTAGCCTCGCGGTGCATCCTCCGTGGGATCGGAAAACGAAAAAAGCGTGATATTCGCGAATCGCGTTTGTCGGTGCTCGGCCGTTTTTTGAGTACCGGGCGGGCCATACGTGCTCGTGCGCCCGCCGTTGCTCGTCGCTGTCTACGATGACGCGCCGGATACCTTGCAAACGAAAAGACACGAAAAAAATGAGATAGCTACTCCCCTCCCTGTTTCAACGCCCCACTGATCCACCGCTCTTCCGACGCCATAAGATGCGCACGTATGGCAGTTTGCGCGGCAATCGGATCGCCGGCCTGCAACGCCTTCAGTATCGCCTCATGTTCCTGCACGGCGGCCGTCCAGGTTTGTGCGCTCTCCGCATGGCCCCTCATCGCGGCTGCGATCGGATCATGGCGACTGTCGAACAACTCCCCCAAATAGCGGCTGAGCACTGAATTGCCCGCGGCCTCCGCAATCAACATATGGAATTGCCGGTCCGCCTCGACAGGCGACTTCCCTGCGGCGGACAGCCGGCGCATCCGCTCAACGGTGCGACGTAACCGATCCAGCATGGCCGCGGTCATATGCGCCGTGGCGAGCACGACCACACTGCCTTCAATGGCTGCGCGCGCCTGCATCAGTTCCGACGGACTATCGCCGAGCGCACCCACTGTTCCCGCGGCGTCCTCGCTCGCCTCGCACACATAGACGCCCGATCCCATCCGGATCTCCACTTGGCCGCCAATTTCCAGCGCGATCAACGCTTCGCGCAGCGAAGGGCGCGACACGCCCAGCTTCAGTGCGAGTTCGCGTTCGGGCGGCAGACGTTCTCCGGGCGGAAATTCACCCTGACGGATCAACGCGAGGATTTGAGTGGCGACGGATTGGTAAAGCCGCTTGGGTTCTGTTGATTTCATCATAGGGAGAGAGAGGGGCTCCGGCGGGCCACGCAGCCTGCGTCGAAGTCTAGCACGACGGCCTGGAACCGTTGTGCAGTAAGCGATTGACGGTCGCGTTGGGGTTTCTACTATTGGTAAGATGCGTGAGAATAAATCAAGATTGGCTTGACCAAGCAGAGAAATCTCGCTTTAATCACCCTAAATTGGACTGACCAGGCAGCAAACAAGGTTGGCCGTACATGGAGACGTAATGACAGCGCCCAGCAGTTCACCAAGCCTCGCCGTTGCCGATCGGGATGCACCGGGACGGGAGATTCTGCGTCTTGAAGGTGTCGTGAAGCGATTTCCTGGCGTGGTCGCCCTCGATGGCATTCGTCTGGACCTTCGGGCGGGAGAGGTGCATGCGGTCTGCGGCGAGAACGGGGCTGGCAAATCGACACTGATGAAAATCATCAGCGGCCAGTACCAGCCTGACGAAGGCACGCTCAGTTATCGCGGCACGCCGGTCAGTTTCGGTTCGACCTCAGAGGCACAGGCCGCCGGCATCGCGATCATTCATCAGGAGCTGAACCTGGTTCCGCATCTGAGCGTGGCGGAGAATCTCTACCTCGCGCGGGAGCCGAAGCGCGGGCCCTTCGTCGATACCCGCAAACTCAATGCGGACGCCGTGCGCTGTCTGCAACGAATCGGCCTGGACGTGGCGCCCACCACGCTGGTGGGCACGCTGTCTATTGCGCAGCAGCAGATGGTGGAAATCGCCAAGGCGCTTTCGTTCGATTCGAGCGTGTTGATCATGGACGAACCGACGTCGTCCTTGACCGAATCCGAAACGGTCCAGCTCTTTCGAATCATTCAAGAGCTGCGCGCGGCCGGCGTGGCGATTCTTTACATCTCGCATCGGCTCGACGAAATGGCGCAGATCGTGGATCGCGTGACCGTCCTGCGCGATGGCCGGTATATCTCGACGGACGATTTTGCAACGTTGACCGTGAATGACATCGTCGCGCGGATGGTGGGGCGGTCCCTCGATGACGCTTACCCCGCGCGGCAATCCCTACCCACGGACGCGGTGTTACTCACTGCGCGGGATCTGCGCCGCAACGGCGTATTCGGTCCCGTGTCCTTCGAGTTGCGCAAGGGCGAAATCCTCGGCTTCGCCGGTCTCATGGGGGCCGGCCGTACCGAGGTCGCCCGAGCGATTTTTGGGGCGGACCGGCTGGACGAAGGAGAAATCGAGTTGCATGGCGGCCGCGTGACGATCCGCTCGCCGCGCGAAGCGATTCGTCACGGCATTGCTTATTTGTCGGAAGACCGCAAACAAGATGGCCTCGCGCTCGGGATGTCTGTCGCCGCGAACATCACGCTTTCAAACGTAGGCGGTGTCTCCTCACGTGCGGGCTTCTTGCGATTCGATGAAGAAGCCGCGATCGCAGGGCGCTATGTGCGCGATCTGGCGATTCGCACACCGTCGGTCGAGCAGATCGTTCGCAACTTGTCGGGCGGCAATCAGCAGAAGGTCGTCATCGGCAAATGGCTGTATCGAGGATCGAAGATCTTGTTCTTCGACGAGCCCACGCGCGGGATCGACGTCGGAGCGAAGTTCGCCATCTACGGGCTGATGGATCGGCTCGCGGCGGACGGCGTCGGTGTCGTGCTGATCAGCTCCGAGCTGCCCGAGCTGCTTGGCATGACCGATCGGATCGCAGTCTTTCATGAAGGCCGGATCACGGCCGTTCTCGAAACTAAACAAACCAGTCAGGAGGAGATCATGCACTTTGCTTCGGGGCGTACCCATGCTTGAAATGACATCGGATCGTAGTCAGAGCGCCGACCGCTCGGCCCGACAGCGGCGCCGCGACCTTATTCAAAAGTTCGCAGCCTTAGGCAGCCTCGTTGCACTGGTGATCGCATTTTCGGTCGCCAGCTCGGCGTTCTTTTCTGTCGGCAACATGATGACCGTCAGCTTGCAAGTGACGTCTATCGCTTACCTGGGCGTTGCCGCCACCTGCGTCATCATCACCGGCGGTATCGACCTGTCGGTCGGCTCGGTGCTGGCGCTCGCGGGCGTTTCGGCCGCATTGCTCGCGAAGGCGGGCATGCCGGTGCCCGTTGCCATGCTTTGCGGCGTGCTCGTCGGTGCACTGTGCGGATACGTCAACGGCATGTGCGTGACGCGCATGGGGTTGCCGCCGTTTATCGCAACGCTCGGCATGATGCTGGTCGCTCGAGGGCTTGCCCTGCAGATTACGGGAGCACGCCCGGTCTCGGACCTCGGCAATGCGTTCGGTGTCCTGGGCAACGGCGCCTTGTTCCGGGTTTCGCATATCGGGGCCGACGGCTTTCCGGATACGACGTTTCCGGGCATTCCCTATCCCGTCGTCATCATGGTGGTGTTCTTCATCGCGGGCGCCATCCTGCTATCGAAGACTTCGCTCGGCCGGCACATCTATGCGGTCGGCTCCAACCCCGAAGCGGCGCGTCTGTCCGGTGTCAACGTTCGCGGCGTGACGATGTTCACCTATGTGCTCTCCGGCGCATTGGCCGGCGTCACCGGCTGCGTGTTGATGTCGCGTCTCGTGACCGGGCAGCCCAACGAAGGCGTCATGTACGAGCTCGATGCGATCGCCAGTGCCGTGATCGGCGGAACGTCGTTGATGGGGGGCGTGGGCACGATCTCGGGCACGGCCATCGGCGCGTTCGTCATTGGCGTGCTGCGCAACGGCCTGAACATGAACGGCGTATCGAGTTTCATCCAGCAGATCATCATCGGCGTCGTGATTCTCGGCACCGTCTGGATCGATCAGTTGCGTAGCAAAAAGCGGTAATCAAGCGTAGTTCAACCATGAGAAAAGAGGAGCGAGACATGCGCAGGCTTTCGATTTTTGCAGTATCGGCATTGTTGTGTGCGGCATTCAGCACGGGCGCGTATGCGGAAGGCGGCGAGATCGCCGTGATCGTCAAGACGGTCAATTCGAATTACTGGCAAAACGTGCAGAAGGGCGCGAAGGCCGCCATGGGCGCCACGAAGGGATACACGATGACCTTCCAAGGCCCGGCAGCCGAATCCGATATCGCGGATGAAGTGAACATGGTCGAGAACGCGGTCAATCGCCACGTCGCGGGTATCGTGCTCGCACCGTCCGATCCCGATGCGCTCGTGCCGGCTATCAAGAAAGCGTGGGAGGCGCACATCCCCGTCGTGGTGGTTGACTCCGCGCTGTCCGACGCCGGCAAGCAGTACTACCAGTCGTTCTTGTCGACCGACAACGAGAAGGCCGGCGAACTTTGCGCGCAGGCGCTGATCGACCGCGTCGGTCAGACCGGAAAGATCGCACTCATGTCCTACGTGCCGGGCGCGGGATCGGAAATCGGACGTGTCGGCGGCTTCAAGAAGTACCTCGCGGCACATTCGAAGCTGCAGATCGTCGGCCCGTACTACTCGCAGTCTCAGATGGCGACGGCACTGAATCAGACCACCGACGTTCTTTCCGCCAATCCCGATTTGAAGGGGATTTTTGGTGCCAACGAGCCGACTGCAATTGGCGTGGGGCGAGCACTGAAACAGTCCGGGAAGGCGGGCAAAGTGGTGGCGATCGGGTTCGACGGCAATCAGGATCTGCAAAATTTCGTGCGCGACGGGACGATCCAGGGGATCGCCGTTCAAGGCTCCTATCAGATGGGATACAAGGGGATTCAGACGGTTGTGAACATCATCGAACATAAGCCCGTTGCGAAGGACATCGATACGGGCGTCGTCATGGTCGACAAGCAAAACCTCGATTCGCCCACGGCGAAGAACGTCCTTTATTGACGACGCTTTTGGGCTGCGTCGACGAACGTACGCGGTCGACGCGGTCCAACTGCGGCACCCCTTCAACGATTCACCTGTTCACGAACGCTTCACCCGATGATCAATGCTCGCGAAATACGTGCCTTGCCGCGCAGTGGGTTGGAACTGACGGCTTTAGGGCTCGGATGCTCTCAACTCGGCGGTCTGTATCGTCCTATATCGTGGGCCGATTCGGAAGCGCTTGTCGATGCCGCATGGTCCGCCGGCCTGCGCTATTTCGATACCGCGCCGTATTACGGCTATACGCTTTCAGAACGACGGGTTGGACAGGCGCTCGCTGCACGTGATCGGGACGCCTTCGTGCTCAGCACGAAGGTGGGCCGTCTGATGCGTCCCGATGCCGGTGTGCGGCCCGGTGACGATGGGTGGGCCGAGCCGCCGCCTTTTCGGCCTGCCTTCGATTACAGCTACGACGGCATCATGCGCTCGTACGAGGACAGTCAGCAGCGGCTTGGCATGGCTTGCCTGGACATCCTCTACGTGCATGACATCGGGGCGATGACGCATGGCGAGCGCCACACGCACTACTGGGCTCAGCTCACGCAAGGCGGCGGCTTTCGCGCCTTGGCGCAATTGCGCGAAAGCGGTGCGGTGCGCGCGATCGGCCTCGGTGTCAACGAGTGGGAGATCGTCGTGGATGCGATGAACGAGGTGCCGCTCGATGTCGTCCTGCTCGCTGGACGATACACACTGCTTGAGCAAACCGCGCTCGAGCCGTTGCTCGACGCTTGCGTGCGTGCGGAAACCGCAATCGTCGTGGGAGGGGTGTTCAATTCCGGTGTACTCGCCGGCAATGGCAAGTTCAACTATGGCGATGCCCCTGCCGAAGTGGTCAGAAAAGTGCAGCACTTAACCGATGTTTGCGCGCGGTTCGACGTCCCGCTGCCGGCCGCGGCGCTGCAATTTCCGTTCGCTCACCCGGCTGTCGTTTCGTGTGTCGTCGGCGCGCGCAGTGTTGCGCAATTGCAGCAGAACATCGCATGGCTCGAGCGGCCCATACCCGGACAGTATTGGCAATCATTGCTCAACGAGGGACTGATTGCCGCCAATGTCCCTGTACCGCAGGCGCACCTGTGACGCAGGCAGGTTTTATAGCGTAGGCGACTTCCTTCGCCGCGCATGATTTGATAAAGAGGAATCCATATGCTTAGCGTGATTTGCGAATCACCGGGTGTGTTGCGCGCACAGCAAATCGATGCACCCGTTCGGGCTGCCGGCGAAGTATTGCTGCGCGTATCTCGCGTTGGAATTTGCGGTACCGACCTGCATATCTTCACCGGAAATCAACCCTATCTGCAGTACCCGCGTGTGATGGGGCATGAGTTTTCCGGGGTGGTAGCCGAGGCGGACCATGGCTCGGGATTTGCGCCGGGCGATGGCGTCTACGTGATGCCGTATCTGTCTTGCGGGCATTGCGTTGCCTGCCGGCAAGGCAAGACCAACTGTTGCGTGGACATCAAGGTGTTGGGCGTGCATCGCGACGGCGCACTGACCGAATATCTCAGCGTACCCGCGCAGTTCGTTCACAAGGCCGAGGGCGTCACGCTCGATCAGGCCGCGATGCTGGAGTTTTTGGCGATCGGAGCACATGCGGTGCGACGGGCGGATGTATTGGCCGATCAACGCGTGCTGGTGGTCGGGGCCGGCCCGATCGGCATGGCCGCCATGATCTTTGCGAAACTGCGGGGCGCCCATGTCACGTGTCTCGATACGCGTTCCGACCGCCTGGAACTGTGCAAATCCGAATTGAAGGTGGATGCTGCCGTCGCCGTCGGTCCCACCGACACCGAACAACTTGCGGCGATCACGAACAATGAGTTCTTCGATGTCGTCTTCGATGCGACAGGCAATATCGACGCGATGAACCGTGGGTTTGGGTTTGTCGCGCACGGCGGAAAATACACGCTGATCTCGATCGTGCCGGGGCAGGTGACGTTCTCCGATCCGGAGTTTCATAAGCGCGAAATGACCTTGCTCGCCAGCCGCAATGCCACGACCGCCGACTTCGAGACCGTGGTGGAAGCCATGCGTGCGGGGCGCATTCCAGATCAGGCACTGAACACGCATCGCATGCGGCTTGCCGACGTTCCGGAGGCGTTTCCGCGCTTGTTGGAGACGGGGCAGACCGTGGTGAAGGCTTTGGTCGAATGCTGACCCAATCAAATGCCGTGGGACGTTCAGGATAGCCAGCATGAGTGAACCCATACTTCAGTTCGGCACGAGCCGGTTCCTCTTAGCGCACGTTGCGTTATTTGTCTCGCAAGCGCTGGAGCGCGGCGATGCGATCGGTGGCATCAGTGTCGTGCAGACCACCGGCAACCCCGCCAGTCACGCACGCGTTGACGCTTTGTCGCGGCAAGCCGGCTATCCGGTACGCATTCGGGGCAGAGAGCATGGCGACATCGTCGACAAAGTTGTCGTCGGCAATGCGATCCGCTCCGCATGGGTGGCCGATCGCGACTGGGCAAAAGTCCGCCGCGCAGCGATCGAAGATGTCAGGGTCATCGTATCGAACACCGGCGACACGGGTTATCGCCTCGATGACAAAGATTCCGTCGATATGCTTTCTGACGGCGGATCTGTGCCGCGCAGCTATCCCGCGAAGCTGCTCGCATTGCTGCATTCGCGTTGGCGCGAACGCGCTGGCGATGGCGTGTCGATTTTCCCCTGTGAATTGGTGGAGAACAACGGCGATACGCTGCGCGCGATCGTGGTCGGTTTAGCGACGCAATGGTCGTTGCCCGATGCTTTCATCGCGTACATTCGGGATCGATGTGTCTGGGTGAACTCACTCGTGGATCGAATCGTGTCGGAGCCGATCGATCCCGTCGGTGCAGTCGCCGAGCCATACGCCCTTTGGGCGATCGAGCGACGCGCGGGAATGGAGTTGCCCTGCACCCACGAGAGCATGGTTTTGACGGACGACTTGCGAACCCATGAGCGGTTGAAACTCTTTTTTCTCAACCTCGGCCATACCTGGCTGGCGGAGCAGTGGCTCACCGAGCAGCGCTCGATGTCCGAAACGGTGCTCGATGCGATGCAAGATTCGCGTATGCGCGCTGACGTCGAAGCGGTGTGGCAGGAGGAAGTCTTGCCCGTCTTCGAGGCAATGGGCATGCGCGTTCAGGCCGAAGACTACCTCAGCAGCGTTCGCGAGCGGTTCGGCAATCCCTATCTCGATCACCGAATTGCGGACATCGCGCAAAACCACGTGGCGAAGCTCAAACGGCGAGTACTGCCACTAATCGAACTGGCGCATTCGCTGTCGATGGAAAACGCTCAACCGCGCTTGCGTGGCTTGCTTGGCGCGCGTGGGCTCATCTAATAAACGAAGATTAGGCATCAATCATGACGGATCGGAGCGTTGTACTTCTGCACGGCGACGATAACGTGGCGGTGGCGCTGCGCTCATTGGCCCAAGGCGATGACGTCGACGTAGGCGGCCGTCGGCTGGGCGTGCTGTCGGATATTCCCGCCGGCCACAAGGTGGCGACCCGGGACATCGCCAGCGGTGCGAACGTGTGCAAATACCACCAAACCATTGGCATCGCGTTGCGAGACATTTCGGCCGGCGAGCACGTTCATGTGCATAACGTCGGTATGCCCGAGCAACACGAGCAGGGGCAGCCGCAGGCCGGGGTGGTCGTCCAGCGTGTCCGCGCCGAAGGCTCGGATACGTTCATGGGCTTCGAGCGATCCGACGGGCAGGTTGGCACGCGAAACTTCATCGGCGTGATCGCCAGTGTCAACTGTTCGGCCAGTGTCTGCCACGCGATCGCCGATGCATTCAAGGGCGATGCCCTTGCGTCGCTCGGGAATGTCGATGGCGTCGTGCCGATCACGCATCAGAGCGGATGCGGGATGTCGTCGACGGGAGACGGCATCGCGCTGTTACGCCGCACGCTCGTTGGTTACGCGAAAAGCCCCAATTTTGCAGGGGTGCTGCTCGTGGGCCTCGGTTGCGAAGTCAATCAGGTCGAAGCGATGACCGACATGTTGGGGCCGCTCGGCTCATGTCCGGTTCGAACGCTCGTCATCCAGGAAGAAGGCGGCGCGCGGGAGACGATCGGGCGCGGCATTGCGATTGTCCAGGAATTGCTCGACGTCGCGAATCGGGCAACGCGCACGAGGGTGTCAGCGTCGAAGCTGAAGCTAGGGCTGCAATGCGGTGGCTCCGACGGGTATTCGGGCATAACGGCGAACCCGGCGCTGGGCGTTGCCGTCGATCTGCTCGTGCGTAACGGCGGGACCGCGATCCTTTCAGAAACGCCGGAAATATATGGCGCCGAGCATTTGCTGACGGCGAGAGCCGCATCCAGTGCCGTCTCCGGCCGTCTGCTCGAAAAGCTGCGTTGGTGGGAGCGCTATGCGGCAGCGGGAGGCGGTGAACTCAACAACAATCCGTCGCCGGGGAACAAGGCGGGCGGAATTACGACCATTCTCGAGAAGTCGCTTGGCGCGGTATCGAAGGGAGGAAGCACGGCGCTTAGCGCGGTGTATGACTATGCCGAGCCGGTGCATGAGCCGGGCCTCGTGTTCATGGACACGCCGGGCTATGACCCGGTATCGGCTACAGGACAAATCGCGGGCGGGGCGAACCTTGTCTGTTTCACGACGGGGCGAGGCTCGGTGTTCGGTTCGAAACCCGTTCCGACGATCAAGGTGGCCACGACCACGGGGCTCTTCGAGCGGATGCGCTCCGATATGGATTTCAACAGCGGCCCGATCGTCGATGGAACGCTCAGTGTCGAGGAGGCCGGGGTGCAACTGTTTCAGCTGATGCTGGCGGTGGCGTCGGGGCAGCGGACCTGCAGCGAAATGAACGGCATAGGCGATCGCGAGTTCGTGCCCTGGATGCAGGGCAGCGTCATGTAGACGGCCATCGTGAGCCGCAATCTCCTCTAGTTGCATAACCGGTCATTCATAAGAGAAAGGACCATGCGTTACTGTCTTGCATTGGATCTGAAAGACGATCCCGAACTCATCGCCCGATACGAGGATTTCCATCGCGAGGTTTGGCCCGATGTGCTCAGTCACATACGCGAGCACGGGGTCACGAACATGGAAATTTATCGTCTGGGAACGCGTTTGTTCATGATCATGGACACGGACGATGCCCGCTACGATGCCGATCGAATGGCCCAGGGAGCGTTGAATAATCCCGTGGTTCAACAATGGGAAACGCTGATGTGGGAATTTCAGGCGCCCACGCCTTGGACACCGGCCGGACAAAAGTGGGTGCCGATGGATCGGATATTCGATTTGCAACAGCAGCGGTAGCGTGTCCGCGCATCACCAGAACCAGACAACAACGATATAGAGCGGGCGACGGGGAACCTATGTTGAAGCATCTCTCTTTTCGAATGAGCATTACGCTGGTCATCTCTGCGTTCTTTGCGATTTTGCTTATATCGATCCTGGCGGGTGCCGGGGCGCTAAAACTGAGCCACGACGCCTTGCGCGAGATGTATGAGAGGGATACGCAGTCGCTTGCGGCGTTGCAGACGAGCGATGCGGTGTTGCAGCGCGCTCGCATATCACTCGACAGTTATCAGGCGCTTTATGCGCTAGGTGATGCTCAACCGGATCTTCTGGCCGTTGCCCGTCGCGGGATCGCTGAGTCCGAGCGTTCGTTTGAGCGCTTCGTCCAATTGCAGGAAGCCGATCCGCAGGCACTGGCAGTGGCGAACCTATTGAAAGCACAGCGCCGCGCCGTGGTCGACAAGGTTGTGCTACCCGGTCTCCGGGCGTTGGAGAGCATGAATATCGGCAGCTTCAAGACGTTGCAGGGCAAGGAGTCGGAATTGCTTGCGAAGGTTTACGAAGCCGGTGTGAACGACAGGGAGCACGCTGTCGTGGAAGGGCAGGGCGCACGATATGCGCAAGCGCAGACGAGGTTTCGCAGGATGATCGGGCTGCTCGCGGCGACGTCGGTGGTGGCACTGGTGCTCGGCCTTTTTGCGAGAGCGATGCTGATACGCGTCGTTGTGCATCCTGTTTCCGAAACGATGACTCATCTACGGCGCATCGCATCTGGGGACCTGAGCGGAGAAATCCGAATCGAGTACCGCAACGAAATGGGCGCGGTACTCGCCGATCTCAAGGCGATGCAGGATTCGCTAGTCGCGATGGTGCGAAGTGTGAGAAACGGCACCGAAACGATTGGAGTGGGTGCGCAGGAGATTGCATCGGGCAACGCGGATCTATCGCGCCGTACCGAACTGCAGGCGGCGTCGTTGGAGCGTACGGTCGCAAACATGAAGCAACTGACGGACAGCGTCAAGACCAACGCTGAGCACGCGGATAAGGCCAGTCAACGCGCGCTGCACGCGTCAAGTACTGCCGTCGCGGGTGGTCAGGTGGTGAGCGAAGTGGTTCAGACGATGCAAGGAATCGCCGTTCATTCGACCAAGATCGCGGAAATCGTGCGCCTGATCGACAGCGTTGCGTTTCAGACGAACATTCTTGCGCTGAACGCCGCGGTTGAGGCGGCGCGCGCGGGTGATCTCGGACGTGGATTCGCGGTTGTCGCGCATGAAGTACGGAGCCTCGCGCAACGTTGCGCCGATGCGGCTAAGGAGATCAAGCTGCTAATCGATGAGACAGTCGAAAAAATTTCAGCAGGTTCCGCGCTTGCCGACCGCGCGGGAGAAACGATGAAAGACGTCGTGTCGTCGTTCGAAACCGTCAACGGGTTGACGGCTGACATTTGTTCCGCAGTCCAAGCGCAGAGCCTCAGCATCGCGGATATCAACGATGCCGTGACAAAAATGGATGTCGCCACGCAACAGAATGCGGCATTGGTCGAAGAGGTGAGCGCGGCGGCGACGTCTCTCGAAGGAGAGGCATCGGTGCTGACGGATGCCGTGGCGTTGTTCAAATTGGTCCCGATTGATGCAGTCCCGGGTGCAATGGCTAGCGTCTAAGCGAGAAGGCGTCCTACCCTCCGCGGCCGATTGGTATGCGTGCAAAGAACAACGTTTTCGCTTCGCCCGCAGATGGCCTTTGCCGGCGGGCGTTGTTGAGGTGCGGAGCTCGGGGGCGCGCACCGTCAGTGGGTCAGTTGTGTACCAGGTACTTCCGGAAGAAGGCCAATACGGCGGCGTCGAATTGCTGATGAAAGGCGACTCTGTCGAACCCATGTTTATCCAAGCATATCCTGGGAAGTCTCTTCGCCAATTCGGCCGAGCAAGGTGCAAGAAAGGCGAAGTGGCCCGCATCTCGCACGAGATGGTAGTGGGCCTTTATCGGTAGATCGTGATCGATCGCTGAAACGTAGTCAGGCATCACTTCGCCGCCGGTCTTGTCTTCTCCGCTCAGCTCCGATTCCCAAAGTTGAATCGGAATCTTTACGTCCTTCAAGCCATGTGTGTCGAACAATGGACCGAACGCAGGATCGGCGATGACAAGGGCCTTGACTCGCGGGTCATGCACGAGCGCTTGTGCTTGGATTTCATCGCCTTGCTGTTGGGCGCAGATGGGTTTCGGAAAGCCGTTCGCGCAGAACGCCGTCATCTTTTGGAGATTGGGGTCGCCGCCGGCGACAACCAGGCCCGTGTAACCGCCCCTCGAAAAACCGAAGAATCCTATGTTGTCGGGATCGAGCTTCTGATGATCGGGCCATGCGGTGAGCATGTAGTCGATCAATCTCTTGATGTCGGCTGGACGGTCCGTTAATGCGGCGAGGGTGTCGGCATGGCTCATATCGCCACCGCCTGAGTCGATTGGATGGTTGAGCGCAACCACAACGAACCCACCGTCCGCGAGTGCTTCCGCAGTGTCATGGTGACTGATGAAAGATCCTTGGTACCCATGCGAGATCACGATCAACGGTAGTTTCTCGCCCGACACCCTGCAGTCAGGTGTCGCGGGGAGCGTCGTTGTGCGGATTTTCACCTCACCCGCCGGCTCGAGACAAGGCGACCATACGGCTGCTCGGAGCATCGGAGCGCCGGCTTCGGCGGGCACTGTGATGAGACGAAAGCCGGCCGCATGGGCCAGTGTTGCGATCAAGCAGAAAGCGGATACGAGGGCTGTTCTTAAGATGGGCATCGTTCCTCCTCGCCGCGTGGGCTGCATACCCGTTACCTGCGTCAACGACAAGATCAGCGCGTTGACTCTGATTTGACCCTACGCTTGCTCAGCTACTGGAGGACGAGTTATCGGTTGGGCTACCGCTCAAGCAACATACGACTCAGCACACCGAACACCGTGGGCGCCAGCTCGGCGAGCCGGCTCACCACAATACTGTGCGGATAGAACGACTCCACCGCATCGGTCAGCACACCCACCCCGACAAGCTCGATGCCGCGTGCGCCAATCGCTGCGACACGTGCGCGCAAATCACTGCGCAGCACTTGCGGATCGCCGTCGCCCGTCGACGGGTAGCCGTCGGAGAACACCATCAGCACGCGGCGTGCGGCGCGCTGCTCGGCCAGCCGGGCGGCGGCCCAGGCCAGTGCTTCCCCGTCGGGATTCTCATAACCGCAATCGATGCAAGCAAGGCCGCTGAGCTCAGGCGAGCCGAAGCGTTTGTAGATCTTCAAATCGAGCCGTTCGACGAAACGGTTGTAGCGGCTCAGATCGGCGCCGGCGGTACGCTGGCGTTCGAGCAATGCTCGCATCGGCGCACTATCGACCGAGCTATAGCCGAGTACTTCGCATTCGAACGATAACTGCGTCAGCGCGTCGGCAAGCGCGGCCACACAGCGCTGAGCGAGCTCGATCTTTCTGCCCGCCATCGAACCGCTACGATCGAGCAGCAACGTGATGGCCACGTCGCGGCCCTTGATCGCATGCAGCTTGCGAAACGGTGTGCGGTAGCCCGGCGATGTCGCGAGCTTGGCCAGCGCGGCGCGATCGATCTCTCCCCGCTCCTGCTCGCGGCGCCAGCGGATGCGTTCGTCGGCGCTCAGCGCGCGTTCGAGCCGGTCTTGCAGTGACGCCGTTTGGGCGCGTGCGGCTTGCCGCAGTGCACGCCAGGCCGTGGGCTCGCCTGCGCCGGTCAGATCGGTTTCGACGTCGAACTCGGTAGCCAGCGGGACGGACATCTGTGGGCGGAGGCCGGCCTTGGCGCGATGAGATGCCCGGCCTTCCATGTCGCTCGCCTCGCGCGCGGCTTCGGCTTCATCGAGCACCGCTGCGCCGAGCGGTGAACGCCCCATGCCGACCGCTTCGTGCGACGAAGCGTCCGATGCGCGTCCAGGGGCTTCCGCCTGCCAGTCGTCAGTTGCAAGCGGGGCGTCGAGCGCGAACGTGTCGTCGAACGATTCGAACGTGGCGGCCGCCCGCTCGGTTTCGATATCTTCGGCGGCTTGCGTCGTGAACATCATATTGTTCGCGTCGCCGGCCGATAGCGCACGCACACGCGCAACGATCGCTTGCGCACGCTCGATGCTTTCCCGAGTCGAGCGACTGTTCCGCGCGGCATCGATCAGTTCGCCGGCCGCATGCAGGGCAGCGGTCAGTGAATGACTTTGCGCTTCGATCTCGCCCGGCGCTTCGTTCCACAGCGCGCGCTCGATGCGCCATACCAGGCGAGCGCGCCAATGCAAGCGTGGCCAGCGCTGTGCCGCTTGCCGCGCCCCATGCGCCCGCAGCGCGCCCAGAAACCAGCGCGCGCCGGGATAGCTTTCGATCAGCCTCAACGCGACGCGCTGGTCCTCAATGACTTGCGCGAGCTCGGCCGTTACGCCGGCGGGTTGCGCGGCGAGCGCATCGAGCGATGAATATTTCGCGCGAGCGGCGAGAAGATCCAAGTAGCCGACGAGCACATCTTTTTCCAGCGTTTCATCACCGGCTCGATCCGGTATCACAATGCGCCCCTGTTCGACGCGCGGGCCTTCGGGGCTGAAGGCGACCGAGACGCCATAGCTTCCGGTGATCACGCGCGCGATCTTGCCGAGCGTCGATTCGAAGCCGAAGCCCTCTTGCTCGCGCGCGACGTGTGCGGGACGGATAGGCCGTGCTGCCCGTGTCGTGCTCATGAGTCCGGTGCGATGTGGTGACGCACGATCGCGCGGATGAACGCCGCGTCTTCGGGCGCGACCTTCGCATAGATGGCGGGCTCGGCCGCGCGCTCGGGATCGCCGGTACGCAGCATGAGTTCGGCCCAGTCGATCAGACGCCGCGTCGAGAATGCGCTCGACAAGTCTTCGCGGACGAAGGCTGCCCGGCACTCGGCGGCGATGCGTGCCAGCGTGTCGGCCAGCGGCCGTGTCAGATGCGGTGCGAGCGTGCGCACCAACACGTCGGCTTCTTCCTCGGGCGACAGATAGTCGACCCGGTAGACGCGCCAGCGATCGAGAAACGCCTCATTCATGAGGTTGGCGCCTTGGTACAGATGCCGGAAGCGGCTCATGGCGCCGACGGCATTGGCCGTTGCGAACAGGCGAAAATCGGGATGCGGTTCGACGATCTCATGCCCTTTCTCTTTCAGCACAAGGCGTCCTTGCGGTTCGAGCACGGCGGTCAGCGCGGCCAGAATCGATGGCTCCGCGAAGTCGATCTCGTCGACGATGAGCCAAAGCCCCTCACGCATCGCCGTGGGCAGCACGCCGTCGACCCAGATCGTCTCGCCGCCTTTGACGGTCCAGAAGCCGACGAAGTCACCGGCTGTCGTCTGACCGTTCATATTCGAGCGCAACACGCCATAGCGTGCGCGGGCGGCTACCTGCTCGATGAAGCTCGTCTTGCCGGCGCCTGTGTGGCCGATCAGCATGACGCGCTTGTTCTCGAGGATATCCAGGACGATGTCCTCGAAGCGTGGCGAGAACAGATAGGCCGGATTGATGCGCGGCACGAGCGCATGACCGGCGCCGCAGGGGAACTCAATCGTGCCGATACGCACGTTGACGAGCGGGGAAGCGTCGCTGCCATCGCCGCTTTCGTTCCGATCCGACTTGGCAGGGCGGTACTGGGGGACCACGCGTGCAAGCTCGCTCATGAATGCGATACGCGCATCGGCGCTCTGTTCGTGCAGCGGTGCCTGCGCGTCAGAGACGAAGCCCTCCCGATGCCACTTCTTGAGCTTCGCACGCAGATTCTCAGCATCGACGACGAGGTCGATATCACCGAGTGTGTCGCCGATGCCTTGCTCGATGCGATACGTATGCGGACGATCTCCGATGGTGACGCGCCACCACTGCTCGCCCGCTTCGGTAGCACGTCGATAAAAGCCGAGCGAATCGTTTTCGGTCAATTCTGGTGAAGTCATGGTATTGCCCGGTAATTGTGACTGGGATTGCGTGGCGCATCGCTGTCAACTGACATAATTGGCAGATCAACCTCGATTTTATAGTAGGTCGATGCCCTGGGAATCAGCCGCTTCCGTTTCCACCTGGAAACAATTGAGCGAGCCCGGTAAGCGTCTTGCGCACCCGATGGTTAGTGTTTATCGTAGCAGCGCATATGCTTATCGGTTCTACACATATATCGAGCGTCCGAGGATTGGAGGCGACTCCATCGTTTTTGGCGATACATGGCCGCACGATCAGATGAGCGCTGCGAATGGCGTCGATTCATTTCAAATGCACTGCCCTGGCCTGAAGGAGGGTATTTTGAAATCCATTTTGCCTCAAACGATCAGCATGTCGTTGGTCGTTTCGGTCGGCGTCTTTGCGGCCTTCTTTATTCTTGAGCGAATTTTTCCTCGAATCATTTTCGAGGGAAATAGACGTAACCGTCTGGTCAATAATTTTGGCCTGGGAATTACGTATAAGCTCATATTTTCACCGATGGTCATTGCACCGCTCGTGCTCTATATCGTGCGCGATGTCCCCTATCGCCTGCATCGGCCCGACTGGTATCACGGCGTGCTCGCGCTCTTCATCGATTTTCTGATCCTCGATCTCACGCATTTTTTGCAGCATATGCTCGCGCACCGCATTCCGCTGCTGTGGCGCTTCCATGCCGTTCATCACATCGATGAGCATCTCGACGTGACGACAGGCATTCGCAATCATTTCGCCGAGAAGTTCTTCGCGCTCGCCACGAAGCTGCCCGTGCTCTTTCTCCTGGCGGTGCCGCCCGAGACCGTCGGGGCCTATGAAGCATTCGTGTTCTGCTATGGGGTCTTCCACCACAGCAACATCCGCCTGCCGGACCGGCTCGAGCAGTGGCTCGGCAAGGTGTTCGTGACGCCGCTTTATCACAACATCCATCACGGCCGCACGCAGAACTTCACCGATTCGAACTACGGCGCCATTCTCAGCGTGTGGGATTATTTCACCGGTACGCGCTGCGCCGTCACGCGCCGTCCTCCCGGCTTCACGAACGGGCTCGACGAGCATCCCGATTACTCGCTCGCGGGGCTTCATCTGCTGCCGTTCCTGCCGATCAGCGTCAAGCGCTGGGCCGATGCATGGCTTAGCGGCAAGCGTAGCCGCAGCGGCCAGCGCGACTTTCGCATCCAGCCGCATCCGTAGCGCCGGCCAATCAGTCTCTCGCACTTCCTTTTCCTTAGGGCCGTCCCAAGCCGCGTTGTTCCGACAGCGCGTCGGCAAGGGCGTGCCGCCTCGAAATCGAGCAGAAACGACAAAGGTGAGTATGGACACGAATCTGATGGACACCAATCTGAAGGTCGCCTCCGTCGGCGATTCGATCGTCACGGGCAACGCCGCATGGACGTTTGCCGGGGAGACCGCCAAGCACTTCGACGACCACGTGTCGAAATCGGTGCCGCGCTATGCGGAAGGTCACGAGCTCGTGGCGGAGATCAGCGATTTCTTCGTGAGCGCGCATTCGGTCTGCTACGAGCTCGGCTGTTCGACGGGGGCGCTCACCCGCAAGCTCGCTCGCCGCCATGGTCCCACCGCCAAATGGATCGGCATCGACGTCGAGCCCGACATGATCGCGCAAGCCCGCAAGACGGCCGCGAACGAAGCGGACCCGATGGCGAACGTGAACTTCCTCGTCGACGACATCAACTTGCATCCGTATGAGAAGAGCGACTTGATGGTCGCGTACTACACGGTGCAGTTCATCCGGCCGCGGCTGCGCCAGACGCTCATCGATAAGGTCTACGAGAGCCTGAATTGGGGGGGCGCATTCCTGTTGTTCGAGAAGGTGCGCGCGCCCGATGCGCGTTTTCAGGACATCGCGGTGGCGCTGTACAACGAGTACAAGCTCAAGCAAGGCTACGACTGCGAGCAGATTATGCAAAAGACGCGGAGCCTGAAGGGCGTGCTCGAGCCGTTCTCGACGGCAGGTAATGTCGACATGCTCAAGCGCGCGGGGTTCAGCGACGTCGTGACGGTGTTCAAGCACATCTGCTTCGAAGGTTTCCTATGTATCAAGTGAGCGAAACGAGCGAGGCGCAACAAGATCAGGTGCGCGCGTATCTGCGCGCCGTCGGTGTCGAGGACGACTACGAATGCGCCGGGCAGCCGTGCGATGTGTGCGGTGATGCGCACTTCTCCACGCTGGTGGACGACGTTGAAATCGGACAGGGACGGCGTTGGAAACTGCCCGTCGTCATGTGCGAGACGTGCGGCTTCGTCATGCAGAATCCGCGCTTCGAGCCTGCCTTTTACGACGCGTACTACCGCAAGCACTATCGCGTGAACCTGTTCGGCGCAACCGAGCCCGAGCGCGCCTTCATGGTCGATCAACTGCGGCGGGGCGAGCGGCTGCTTCAATCGTTGGAATCTTACTTGCCGGCCTCGGGGCGTTTGCTCGATGTCGGCTGCTCGGCGGGCGGTTTGATGGTGCCGTTCGCCAAGCGCGGCTGGGAAGTGCTTGGCACCGATCCGGACGCAGGCTATGCCGAGTACGGTGCCCGCCATCTGAAGCTCAAGATCGAGACCGTTGGCGCCGAGGATATGGTGCTGCCCGAAGCGCACTTCGATCTCGTCGTGATCACGGGATCGCTCGAACACGTGCATGACGTTAATCGCACGCTCGCGCTCTGTCGTCTTGCGAGCCGCGCCGGGGGACTGCTGTTCATCGAAGGGCGCGCGCTGCGCGGCGGCGTGGCGCTCGGTACATTCAGCCATACGCATCGGCGCTATCTGACGTTGCGCAGCATCGGCCTGTTGATGCGCAAGCATGGCTGGGAGCCGATTCTTTCGACCGACGAGCCGCTGACCGGGCCCACACGGCCGGGTGGCGTCTATGTGCTGGGCCGGGCGTGCGAGCCGTTGAGCGAGGAAGCGTTCGCCGCCGCGGCGCGCGAAGGCGCGGCCGAGGAGCGCACGGAAATGCGGGCCGTCGCCGCCATGCTGCCGGGAGCATGCGGTTGAACTCGGATATCGCTCAGCGGATCGCGGGCGGCTACACGCGCTTGCGCGAGGACCTCGACATCGAGTCCCTCGTCGAACCGGGGCAGCCCGAGCGCTTCGTGCTACGCGATCGCGATTCCGAGGAGTCGTTCGTCCTCGGCAAGCGCGAGCTGCTGGTCGCGCGCATGTTCGACGGGATGTGCTCGATCGATCGGATCGTCGAGCGGCTGCGTGAAGAGCACGCGGTGCGTGCGTCGACGGCGACCGTCAGGCAATTCGAAGAGCGCATGCTCGCACTCGGCATCCTGACCGATCCGTCGCGGCCGTCGGCTTCAAGCGCGGGCAAACCGCGCTCGCAATCGGCCGGCATTACCTACGGGCCGTTCAAGCGCGTGCTGATGATCACCTTGTTTCGCTTCGATCCGCACGACACGCTCGACGCGATGATGGCGCGCATGCCGTGGCTTGCGACGCGCACGGCATTTTGCGCGTTTGGCGCGCTCGTCGCGGCGGCGTGTGTGCTGCTCGGGTTGGACGGGCACGCGTTCGCGCACGATCTGGTATCGATCTATTCGTCGGGCTTCGCCTGGATCCCGATTCACTACGCGGTCGTGATCGCGTCGATCGTCGTGCATGAGTTCGGCCATGCGCTCGCTTGCCGCGCTTATCGCGTGCGCGTGACGGAGATCGGGGTAGCCGTTTATGTGGTCATCGCGACAGGTTGGGCGTGGCCCGTGCAGCGTGAATGGAGCCGCCTCGACAAGACGGCGCGGGCCGTGACGATTTTTGCCGGCCCATTTGCGAGCCTCGTGTTTGCCGCGGTGGCTGTCTTCGTCTGGGCATGGGCGGCACCCGGCAGCGCGGCGCGCTACGCTGCGACGGTCGCGATCGCGAGCCCGTCGATCGCGCTGATTCCGACGCTGCTGCCGATCTTCAACGGCGACGGCTACCTGGCGATGACCGAGCTCATGAATATGCCACGGCTGCGTCAGCGCGCCTTTTCGGCCTTCATGGCGCTCGTGCGCGGACGCCGCGTATCGCTCACGCGGCGCGAGACGCTGACTTACACGGCCATGGTCATCGGCACCCTGGGCGGCTGGCTCATCGTGTGGGCCAACGTCGCACGCATCGCGGTTTCTGCTGTGTCCGCTTTTCAACCCCACTGACTGTTTGTTGACTGTTGACGGAGGATCTCATGAACGACACGACCGTTTCCCAAGAGCAGAACCCGCTCGTAGCCGAGATGCAAGCGAGCGTCGCACCGCAGAGCGCGGGCACGGGCGAAGGCAAGCCAGCCGAAGCGCTGCAGGATTTTGAAGACTTTTCGCTCGACGATATCGAGGTGATCGAAAGCAAGGTCTTCGCGTGATGCGAACGCAGGCCCCCATGCCAACGCGCGTGTAATGCCGTTGCGCAAGCGCACCGAGCCTGGGGGCGTTCCCCTTTTGGAGCCATCATGACATTTGCGAAGCCGTCCGCCATCGGCGTCGGGCTGCAATACAACCCGGAGATCCTCGATTGGTTTCCCTTCGAGGACATGGAAGTCGACGTATTCGAAGTGCTGCTCGACAACCTGATGGGTCCGCTCGACGGTCCGTATCTGATGCGTCCCGCCGCACGCGAGCAACTCGAGAAGATTCGCGGGCGCGGCCGGTTGCTCGCGCATTCGAACTATGGCTGCGATTTCGGTTTTGCGCCGCTCGAGGAGACGGCTGCGCTGAGGCGCCACGTGCCGCTCGCCAAGGCGCTGGGCAGCCCGTGGGTGGCCAACCACTGCTTCTATGGCGATCACTCGTGGCTCGACATCTGGAGCAGCCCCATCCAGTTCTCGACCGCAGAGATCGAACGCTGCGCCGCCCGCGCCGCGGCCGTGCAGGAAGCGTATGGCATGCCGCTCGCGCATGAGAACGCGGCCTACTATATGCCGACGCCCGGCGCACAAATGCGCGAGGCCGAATTCATGGCACGGCTCGTCGAACGCTCGGGCACATTCCTGCATCTCGATCTGCACAACATCTATACGAACTCGGTGAACCTCGCCGGGTTCTCATGCGCCGATTACCTCGACACGATTCCGCTCGATCGCGTGATCGCGATCCATCTCGCGGGCGGCAGCTGGTATGGGGGCAGTTATCACGACTGGCACGACAGCAAGGTGCCGGAGCCCGTATGGGAACTGCTGGAAGAGGTGCTGTCGCGCGCCGAGCCGGCTGCCGTCATCCTCGAATTCCAAGGGCAGGCGCATCACGACGGGACGCGCGTGCTGGGCCAATCGACGGCGCAGGCCGATCACGACATGATCGCGGGCGATCTCGCCCGTGCGCGCGAAATCTGGAATCGCCATAACGGCGCGCGGCACGACATGTCGACGATGGCGGAGCAAGCATGAACGCGAACTTGAACGCACAAACGGTCTGGCTCACCTGGCGCCGCATCATGTGCGAGCAGCCGCTCGCCTCTGCCGTGCTCGCGGGCCGGGTCGATGACCTGCAGCAGCGCTTCTCGCTGACCGACGACGAATACGCGGTCGCGCGCGAATACGCAAACGAAGCCTCGGGTGCGCGCTGGTTCGTCGAGAACTATCGCTTCCGCATGCGCAATTCGTTCCTCAACGCGCTGGAAAACGGCGCGCCGTTGACGCTGCGTGCGTTGCTGGCTGACGGCCATGACGTGCACGAGCTTGGGGCGGGGTTCCTGGATACGGTGGGTTGGCGTGACTACGGCCCGTTCGTCTATACCTACTGCGCTGAGGCACTGGCCTTTCTGCGCAATGATGCGGCCGCGGTACGCCTGCCCGGCATGGCCGATTTGATGGGACTCGAAGCGGCCGCCGTGACGATGCTGCGGCGCGTGGGAGCCCTCGATGAAGCGGCGCGCAAGCAAGCCACGGGCAGCGCGAGCGCATCGGCTGGGCAGTTCGACGATGCGAGCATCGTCTGGGTGCGTTCGCCGTATTGCGAGCTGTATCGCTCATCGACGCAGCTCGCGAAATGGCTGCGCGAAAAGGGCACGCTCGGGCGCGAGCCGCTGCCGGCAGTGCCGGGTGTGTACGTCGCGTACTACGTCGACGATGAACGCGCACACCGCTTCGGGATGTTGCCCGAGCGCGCCGCACAGATTCATGACGCGCTCGTTCAGCCCGCCGATCGCGCGGCGCTGAACGCGCGGCTGGCCGCACGCGGCCTGGCACCGGTTACCGACGCTGATGCGCGCGCATTCGAGCTGCTGCGTCAGTGTCGCGCCATTGACGTCTCGCGGGGATAACCATGTCGCTTTCGTCGTTCTTCTGGATGCGCTCGGCAGGCTTTCCGATCAGCTGGCTCGAGCGTTTCGCGGTGCGGCTCGACGCGCAGTCGGTCGCGCGCTTTTACGCACTGACCGAATCCATCGAGGCGCGCATCGAGCGTATCCGGGAAGGTTTGCTGAAGGCCGGCTCGCCCGCGGCGTTGAAGGTCGTGCGCAAGCTGACCGAGGGCATGCCATTGACGGCCAAGGACTGGCCCGTCGATCAAACCGCACTGGCGGCTGCCGAACTCGAACCGTTCTATGCCGAACGCGCCGAGCTTGCGCAATTGAGCGCTGCGCTTGAAACGAGCTTCGGTACCGCTGCGACGCAGGCGCGTGGCGCGTTATTCGAGACGTTGCGCGACCCGCTGCTGCGCGAGGCCGTGTTCTTGTCCAACCCGAGCGCGCTCGAACGCGTCGAGACGTTGGCTGAATGTTCGCCGGAACGCGTCGACAACCGCATGCGGCAGCGTTTGCGCCTGGCGTGGAGCTATGTGCAGCGGCTGTGCGCGAAGAACGATACGACGAGCTTTTTCGGGCCGATCGCCTGGGGCGAATTCGGGCCGGCGGATCGTGCTGACGATCGTGCGTCGTCCTTCGACGTGACTGCCGGCGAAGGCGGCTGGATCGGCGAGCGGCGCACCTACTTCGAGCATTGGGTCATCTCGCGCGTGGCGATGGCGATGTCGGAAGACCCGGTGCTCGGCGAGACGCTGCCGATCTCGCTATCGCCTGCCTGCGCCCTGGTGGAAGGTGCGCTGCATGCGCCGGGTAATCGACGCATCGCTGTCGACGGCGCGCTCTTTGCCGTGCTCGACGAACTCGAAGCGCAACGGGCGCATGGCATCAAACGGACGCTGCTGCGTGAGCGCTGCATCGCGCGGGGGGTGACCGAACAGAACGTCGATGCGGCTATCGACAGCGTGCTCGCCAAGGGCATCGCCACGCGCGGCGTGCGTGTCGCGACGGGGTTGAGCGACCCGCTCGGTGCCCTGCGCACCTACCTCGCGCACCTCGACGCGGGCCATCCGCGCACGCGCTTCTGGCGCGAGCTGTTCGATGCGCTGGAGCGCGAGCGTCAACGCTTCGCAACGGGCGGCCTCGACGAGCGGCGAGCGGCGCTTGCCGATTGCGAGACATTACTGGCTGAAAACGGCATCGACGTGAGCCGCGAACAAGGCAAGATGTACGTTGGCCGTTTTCCGTTCTACGAAGACTGTGCGCGCAATGTGCGTGTGCGTATTGCGGGTGACGTACGGCGCGCGATCGATACCGAGCTGGTGCCGCTGATGGCGCTCTACGATCGGCTGGCCGGTGCGATCGCCACGCAGGTCTGCGCCGCCTACGTGCGCATTCGGGCGAACGGTGACGTGACGGTGCGGCACGACTTGCTGTCGTTTGCGCGCGAATTGCAGCGTCACCGCGTGGCCGAGGAGACGGTTTCCGTCCTGCGTCCGCTGTTGCGCGCGGCATGGAGCAGCGTAGTGGCTGACAAGCGAGCCGTGGACGGCGAGATCGCGCTCGATGCCGGCGACCTCTCCCGGCTCGTGTCGGCGTTCGAACAAGCGGGCGTGTGTGCGCAGGATCCGCAGCCGCTAGGCACGCGCGTCCACTCCCCCGATTTCCTGATCGCGGCGGCCAGTGTCGAAGCGATTCGCGCCGGACAGTTCGATCTCGTGATCGGCGAGGTGCACCCGACCGTGCACACGGTATCGCAGCCTGTGGCACAGCCGTTCTGTCCTTACCAGGACAACGTCCGCGACGAGGTGCGGGACACGCTCGGCCGTTCGCGCATGGTCGCGGCCGATTCCGACAGTACGTATCAGCGTTCGCATATCGATTGGCTCGATGTGCCCGAGCTGTGGCAAGTCGAGATGCCCGGCGCGAGCGCACGCGTACCCGGCGAGCGGCGCGTGCCGGCGGCGCGGCTGAGGTTGATCGAACAGGACGGCACGCTGTTCGTCGAAGACGGTACGAGTGGACTGATCGAGCATCTGCTGACGGTGCTGCCGGGCGACTTCCATCGCGCCGCATTTGCGCTGGCCGCCGACGTGCTGGGCGCGGGCATCGCCGATCGTATCCGGCTGGGCCGCACGATTGTCAAGCGCCGTACGTGGACGCTGCAAGCGAGCGAGCTGCCGATCGCCGAGCGTGTGGGCGAAAGCATGCCGGCCTTTCTCGCGTGGCGGCGCTGGGCGAGCGCGCTGGGCTTGCCGCGCCACATTTTCGTCAAGGCCGACACGGAGCCCAAGCCTGTATTCGTCGACTTCGACTGTCCGCTTTCGCTCGATGCGCTGACTTCCGTTTCGGCACGTGCGACGACGCTCGGCGTCTCGGAGATGCTGCCGGCACCGCACCAAGTGTGGTTGACCGACGAGCGCGGCGCGTTCTGCGCGGAGTTCCGCACGTCGATCGTCGGCAGCAGCGGCGACGAGGGGGCTGCCGCCCCTGTTCGGCAACACGACGAAGAAGCCCTGTCGTGAAGCGTGGTGTTCGATTCGGAGAAGCCTCATGAGCGACAGCGAAGCCGATTTGCCGCGTCGTGACGCCAATTTTGCCGCGCTCACGCCGCTCGACTACATCGCGCGTGCGGCCGAGGTGCACGGCGACCGGCCGGGTGTCGTGCACGGTCCCGTGCGCCGTAACTGGCGCGATACCTACGCGCGCACGCGACGCCTCGCAAGTGCGCTCGTGCAGGCCGGGGTCGAACGTGGCGACGTGGTGGCCGTGTTGATGCCGAATACGCCAGCGATGATCGAGGCGCATTTCGGCGTGCCGATGGCCGGCGCGGTGTTGGCCGCGCTGAACCACCGGCTCGATGCCGCGTCGCTCGTCTATATGCTCGGGCATTGCGGGGCGAAGGTGCTGCTCGTCGATGTCGAGTTCGCGGTGCGCGCGCTCGAGATCGAAGCGGCCTGTCCGCACCTGCGCGTGATCGTCGATATGGATCCCGTCGCGCCGGTCGCGTTCTCGCTAGACCACATGCACGGCTGGACGGTTTATGAAGACTTTCTCGCCGGCGGCGATCCGCATTTCACGTGGCTGCGCCCGCTCGACGAGTGGGACGCGATCGCCCTGAACTACACGTCGGGCACGACCGGCAAGCCCAAGGGTGTCGTGCTGCATCATCGCGGCGCGGCGCTCAGTGCACTCAGCGTCGTGCTCGACTGGGATATGCCGATGCACCCGGTGTACCTGTGGACGCTGCCGCTGTTTCACTGCAACGGCTGGAGCTGCGCGTGGGCACTGGCCGCACGTGCCGGGGCGAACGTGTGCTTGCGGCGCGTCGATGCGGCGCGCGTCGTCGATCTGATGTGCGCCGAAGGCGTCACCCACTATTGCGGCGCACCGATCGTCCAGACGCTGCTCGCCGACGAAATCGACGCGCGCCTCGACCAGTGGCATGCACGCGGCGCGCGCGCCGTGCACGCGTTGCTGGCCGGCGCCGCGCCCTCGCCGACATTGATCGATCGGCTCGAAACGCTGGGCATCGTGCCCTCGCACGGCTACGGCCTGACGGAAACCTACGGCCCAGCCGCGATCTGCGTGCCGCGCGACGAATGGGCTGCGCTCGATTCCGCGGAGCGCGCGGCGCACCGCGCGCGGCAGGGCGTGGCGTATCAATTGCAGCGCGGGTTGACGGTCAGGCATCCCGACACGCTCGAGCCCGTGCCCGCCGACGGTACGACCATCGGCGAATTGATGTTCCGCGGCAACCTGTGCATGAAGGGCTACCTCGCCAACGCGGAGGCGACCGACAAGGCATTCGCGGGCGGGTGGTTTCACACTGGCGATCTGGCCGTGCAATGGCCCGACGGCTATGTGCAGATCAAGGATCGCAGCAAGGACATCATCATTTCGGGCGGCGAGAACATTTCCAGCATCGACGTCGAGAACGCGCTCTATCAACATCCGGCCGTAAGCGCGGTGGCCGTGGTCGCGATGCCCGACGACAAGTGGGGCGAGGTGCCGTGCGCATTCGTCGAGATCCGCCCGAACATGCAGGTGAGCGCGGACGAACTCATCGCGCACTGCCGTACGCGGCTGGCCGGTTTCAAGATGCCGAAGGCGATCCGCTTCGAGCCGCTGCCCAAGACATCGACGGGCAAGATCCAGAAACACGAACTACGCGCGCGGCTCGCGGTGGCGCTGCGCGAAGCCGTTGCAGGGACACCTGTTTCCACTTAGTCATCAAGCTGATGAAGCTGATGAAGCTGATTGAGCCAGCCTCAGAACACACAAGGAGAACCCACGATGGATGAGCGTGCGATTGCATCGGAGCCCGTTGGCTTCAAGCCCAAGAAGTCCGTTGCGCTGTCAGGCGTGGTGGTCGGTGATTCGCGCCTGTGCACGGTGGGCCGCGCGGGCAACGACTTGCACTATCGCGGCTACGACATTCTCGATATCGCCGACGTGTGTCAATTCGAAGAGATCGCGCACTTGCTCGTGCATGGCAAGCTGCCGAACGCGGTGGAGCTCGTGGCCTACAAGGCCAAGCTCAAGTCGTTGCGCGGCCTGCCCGCGGCCGTGAAGCAGGCCCTCGAAGCGACGCCGGCCGGTGCGCACCCGCTCGATGTCTTGCGCACAGGCGTGTCGGTGCTCGGCACCGTGCTGCCGGAAAAAGACGACCACGGCATCTCGGGCACGCGCGACATCGCCGACCGCCTGATGGCATCGCTCGGGTCGATGATGCTGTACTGGTTTCACTTTAGCAAGAACGGCCGGCGCATTGACGTCGAGACCGACGACGATTCGATCAGCGGCCACTTCCTGCACCTGCTGCACGGCCGTCCCGCACCCGAGCCGTGGGTGCGCGCGCTGCACACCTCGTTCAACCTGTACGCCGAGCATGAATTCAACGCGTCGACGTTCACGGCACGTGTGATCGCGAGCACGGGCTCGGACTTCTATTCGGCCATCACGGGCGCGATCGGCGCACTGCGCGGGCCCAAGCACGGTTGCGCGAACGAAGTCGCGTTCGAGATCCAGAAGCGTTACGACACGCCCGACGAAGCGGAAGAGGACATCCGCCGTCGCATCGAAAAGAAGGAAGTCATCATCGGCTTCGGCCATCCCGTATACACGGTGGCCGATCCGCGCCATCAGGTGATCCGTTCGGTGGCCGAACGCCTGTCCGACGCGGCGGGCAACCGCAAGATGTTCGACATCGCCGAGCGCATCATGCACGTGATGCGCGACACGAAGAGGATGTTCCCGAACATGGACTGGTTCTCGGCCATCGCTTACAACCAGATGGGCGTGCCCACGGCGATGTTCACGCCTATCTTTGCGATCGCGCGCACTTCGGGATGGAGCGCGCATGTGATCGAGCAGCGCATCGACAACAAGATTATTCGCCCGAACGCGAACTACGTCGGCCCGGACAATCAACGCTTCGTGCCGCTCGATGCGCGGCCATAGCACCAAGAACACCAAGATCTACGCGAGGAGAGACTCAATGCAATTGAAGCGAAAGCATGCGTCGATGCTTGCGCTGGCGGCCGTGCTGTCGGCACTGGCCGCCGGTGCGGCGTATGGGGACGACGATCTCGACGCGCGTATTGCCGCGCTGCCGCCGGGCCCCGATACCGATGCGATCGTGCTCGGGCGCAACATCACGTTCGACACACCGCACTACGCACCGGGCCATGTGTCCGGCAACGCAATATCGTGTGCGAGCTGCCATATCGGCGGCGGAATGCAGCCGAAGGCGTCGCCATGGGGGGGCATCACGGGCGTGATGCCTTCCTACAGCGGGCGCAGCGCGACCGTCGAATCGCTGTCGCAGCGGATCAACAACTGCTTCGTGCGCTCCGAGAACGGCACGCCGATCGCGTTCGATTCGCCCGAGATGAACGGCCTGCTCGCCTATATGGCCTTTCTGTCGCGCGGCGTGAAGGGCGGCGAGTTCGTGGCGGGCCGTGGCATGGGAAAGATCGAGAACATCTCGAACATGACGCCCGACCGGGTGCATGGCCAAGCCGTCTATACCCAGCAATGCGCGTCGTGCCATGGTGCGAACGGCGAGGGCATGAGCACGGGTGGCACATTCTCGATTCCGCCGCTGTGGGGCGACGCGTCATACAACATCGGCGCGAGCATGGCGCGGCTCGGCCCGGCTGCGGCGTTCATCAAGCACAACATGCCGCTCGGCCGGGGCGATACGCTGACCGATCAGGAGGCGGTCGACGTGGCGGCCTATGTGACGCAGCAGCCGCGGCCCGACTTTCCACCCAAGGTCAACGATTGGCCCAAGGGCGGCAAGCCCGCCGATGCCCGTTATTGAGCACGCGATGCGAGGCGAGAGCACAACCTCCAATCTGAACACGTTCGCCGGGCCGGGCGTGTCGTCGCATGGACGCCTGCCGGCGCCGATTTCGCCCGCCGCGCTGTTCACCGCGTTCGCCACGATCGGGATGTGCGGCTTCGGCGGCATCCTGCCGTGGGCGCGGCGGACGCTCGTCGATACGAAAGCGTGGCTGACGGACCAGGAATTTACCGAACTGCTTGGCTTCGCCCAGGTACTGCCAGGCGCGAACGGGACGCACCTCGCCGTGATGTTCGGTGCGCGAAGGTGCGGCTGGCGCGGAGCCTTGGCCGCGGTCACTGGCCTCTTGCTTGCGCCGTTCGTCATTCTGATCGCGCTCGCGCTGCTCTACCGGTGGTACGGCAAGCTGCCCGAGGTACATGGTGCGTTGAAAGGGATGGCTGCGGTGGCCGCGGGCCTCAGTATCGAGACCGGCCTGCGCCTGGCGCGCGCGTTGACCCGTCGCATTCACACGATCGTGCTCGCTTCGTTGCCTTTCATCGCGATTGCGGTCTTGCATCTGCCGCTCGTCGACGTGATGCTGGTGCTCGTGCCCGCAGCGATCGCCTGCGAATTCGCGATGCGCAGGCACGCCAGCTCGGCGGCCCGCGGCATCGACGGCGGCAAGCAGGGAGGGCGGGCGTCGTGAACCTGAACCTGAACCTGAACCTGAGCTTGACGCGCGTGCTGGCGCTGCATTTCTTCCTGATCTCGCTGATCGCGTTCGGCGGTGCAAGCGCGGTGTTGCCGGAGATGCATCGCTTTCTCGTCGACGATCTACGTCTGATGACCGATCAGGACTTCATCGCGCTGAATGCGCTCGCGCAGGCGGCCCCGGGTCCGAACGTGCAGATCGTGGCGATGTACGGCTTCTGGGTCGCGAGCCTGCCTGGCGCACTGGCCTCGATCGGTGCGATGTGCGGGCCGACGTCGCTGCTCGCGTTCGCCGTCGAGACGCTCGGCGCACGCCACAGCGGCACCGAATGGCACAAGCTGATTCGGCGCTCGCTGGCGCCGCTCACCGTGGGGCTCGTGCTGGCGACGGGCTGGATCTTGTCGGTCGGCGCTTCGCACATGGACGATCGCTGGGTGCGCACGTTGCTACTGACGGCGGCGGCGACAGGCATCGCGATGACGCGGCGTCTCAATCCAATCTATCTCATCGCGGCGGGCTGCCTGCTCGGCGCAGTGGGGCTCGTTTGATGTTTTGCAATTGACATTTGACATTCGACATTTGGAATTTGACGCGACGCAGGCGTACGTGCGTTGCATCCAACGATCATCGAGGCCAAAAACATGAACGGAGACCATGACCCCCGCAGTGCCGATTACGGTGGACGGATCGCGGATGTCGCGCCGCTGCCGTCCCCGGCGGAACTGTCCACCGTGTTGCCCGGTGCGGCGGCCGCGGACACCGTCGAACGGGCGCGGCGCGCACTGGGCGCGATCGTCGCGCGCGAAGACGATCGTCTGGCGCTCGTCGTCGGGCCGTGTTCGATTCATGACGTCGACGCGGCGCTCGCCTATGCGGAAAAAATCGCGGCGCTGCGGCGCGTGTATGCGGACGACGTCGAAATCGTCATGCGTACTTACTTCGAAAAGCCGCGCACGATCGATGGATGGAAGGGTCTGCTCAACGATCCGTTGCTCGACGGCAGCGGCGATGTGCGGCTCGGCCTGCGGCTTGCGCGGCGCCTGCTCATCGATATCAATTTGCTGGGCGTACCGGCGGCGACCGAATTCCTCGAACCCGCAGCCGCGCACTTTCTAAGTGATCTTGTCGCGTGGGGCGCGATTGGCGCGCGCACGGCGGAGTCGCAGATCCATCGACAGCTCGCCTCGGGGTTGCCGTGCCCGATCGGCTTCAAGAACGGCACCGACGGCAATGTGACGATCGCGGCCGATGCGTTGGCGGCGGCGAGCCGCCCGCATCAGTTCCTTTCGGTCTCACCCGACGGCACGCTGGCGGCGATCGGCACGACCGGCAACGCGGCCTGCCATCTGGTGCTGCGCGGCGGCAAGGAGCCCAATTACGACGCGCAGAGCATCGCGCAGGCGTGTGCCGCACTCGCGCAGCGCGGCTTGCCCGAGCGCGTGGTCATCGATGCGTCGCACGGCAACAGCCGCAAGCGTCATGCGAACCAACTGCTCGTCTGCGATTACCTGGCGCGGATCGTGGCCGAGGGCAACGCGGCCGTCGTGGGCGTGATGATCGAGTCCAATCTTGTCGACGGCCGTCAGGATCTGCGGGCAGGCTGCGAACTCGTGTACGGGCAGAGCATCACGGATGCGTGCATCGGCTGGGCCGACACCGAGCGCGTGGTCGAGCAGCTGGCGCTGGCGGTACGTCATCGGCGCACGGCCGGCCAAGCCCGGCGCACACGGCTCGGCGGCCTGCCCAATCTGGAAACACTCGTTAACGCTTGAACAAGCGCGGCTCGATCGATACCGATGAAACAACCCTTTATGCGACTTTTCAGCGCGTGTTGTGCGGCGCTCATATGTGCGACGGCCGCGGCCGATGCGGCAGCGTTGACCGTCTATAGCGTCGGGCCCGCGCCGCTCATTCGTCGGCTCGCGGCGGATTTCCGCGAGGAAACGGGTATCGAGGTCAACGTCTTTCAAGGGGACACGGGGCAAGTGCTCGCGCGTTTGGCCGATCAGCGCGCGGCGCCGGCCGACGTGGTGATTCTCGGCTCGTGGGATACCGCACTCGAGATGAGCCGGCGCGGTGAATTACTGCCGTATCGGCCCGCCGGTTACGAGCATGTCGCCAGCGCCTATCGCACGCCGCAATTCATTGCGCAGGGCGTGGCGACGCTCGCGCTCGTGTGGCGCACCGACAGCGGCACGCCGCGGCCCGAAGATTGGAGCGACTTGGCCGCTCCGGCCTATCGCGACCGTATCGGCACGGTCGATCCCGCGCAATCGGGCTCGTCGCTGGATCTCATCGCAGCGCTCGACGGCCAGCACGGCACCGATATCTGGGCGCTGCTCGCCGCGCTGCGCGAGAACGGCCTCACGCCTTCGGGTTCCAATGCGCAGGCGATGGATGCCGTGCTCAAGGGCGGAAAAGCAGCCTTGTTCGCGGTGGCCGACCACACGGCGCTCGAAGACAAGGCGCACGGCGCCCCGATCGAGGTGATCTTCCCGCGCTCCGGCACGATCGCGACCGCGCGTCCGATGATGATCATGAAGCGCACGCGTGAGGTGCGCGATGCCAGGCGCTTCGTCGATTTCGTGCTGTCGCGCAAAGGCCAGCAAGACGTCGCCGACGAGTTCATCATCCCCGCGCGCGACGACGTAGAGGCTAAGCGCCCCGGGCTCGACGCGATCAAGCTGCTGCCTGCGCCGCAGCGCCAGGCGGCTGATAGCGGGACGAGCCGCGATACCGTGCTCAAACGCTTTGCCGCGCTGTTTTCGCACTGACCGTACCGGCGCGGAAACGACGCAATGTGGATCGTCAAGCTCGCCCTCGCGCGGCCGTATACGTTCATCGTCATGGCGCTCGCGATCGTGCTCGCGACGCCGCTGACGCTCGTGCGCACGCCGGTCGATGTGCTGCCCGACATCGACATCCCCGTCATCAGCGTGATCTGGACGTACGGCGGGTTATCGGCCAACGAAATGGCCAACCGTATCACGACTGCGAACGAGCGCAATCTGACCGTGCTGGTCAGCAATATCCAGCATAGTGAGTCGCAGTCGCTGGCCGGCATCGCGATCATCAAGCTGTTTCTGCAGCCGCACACCGACGTACGCACGGCGATGGCGCAGGCCGTTTCGGCCGAGGAGGCGCAACTGCGCTTCATGCCGCCCGGCGCCACGCCGCCTTTGATCCTCACGTACTCGGCCTCGAGCATTCCGGTGTTGCAATTAGGCATCTCGAGTCCCGTGATGTCGGAACAGGCGCTCAACGATGCGGCGACCAACTTCCTGCGCCCGCAACTTGTGACGATTCCCGGCACCGTCGTGCCGTTCGCCTACGGCGGCAAGCCGCGTGTGATCTCGGTCGATCTCGACACGCGTGCGCTGCTGGCCAAGGGCCTCACACCGAGCGATGTGATCAATGCCGTCAACGTGCAGAATCTGATTCTGCCGAGCGGCACGGCGAAGATCGGGGCAACCGAATATGCGGTCATGACGAACGCCTCGCCCGACACGATCGACGGCTTGAACCGCATTCCCGTGCGCACCATCGACGGGGCGACGACCTACCTCGGCGAAGTGGCCCACGTGCGCGACGGGTTTTCGCCGCAGACCAATGTCGTGCGGCAGGACGGGCGGCGGGGCGTGCTGATGTCGGTGATGAAAAGCGGAGAAGCGTCGACGCTCTCGATCGTCGACGCGATTCACGCGCTGGTGCCGCACGTCGCACAATCGCTGCCGCCCGATCTGAAGATCGTTTCGCTGTTCGATCAATCGGTGTTCGTGAAGGCGGCGGTGCAGGGCGTGGCGCGCGAAGCGCTGATCGCCGCGGCCCTGACGGCCGCGATGGTGCTGCTGTTTCTCGGCAACTGGCGCAGTACGCTGATTATCGCGATCTCGATTCCGCTGTCGATCCTGGCTTCGCTGATCGTCCTGTCGGCGCTCGGCGAGAGCATCAACATCATGACGCTGGGCGGGCTCGCGCTGGCCGTGGGTATTCTCGTCGACGATGCGACGGTCACGATCGAGAACATCGAGCGCCACCTGCACACAGGCAGCAGCCTGCGTCAGGCGATTCTCGATGGCGCGGGCGAGATCGCCGTACCGGCATTCGTGTCGACGCTGTCGATCTGCATCGTGTTCGTGCCGATGTTTTTTCTGACAGGCGTGGCGCGATACCTGTTCGTGCCGCTCGCCGAGGCAGTGGTATTCGCGATGCTCGCGTCTTATTTGCTATCGCGAACACTTGTGCCGACGCTCGCACTGCTGCTGACGCAACATCCGCCCATGCACACCGACGACGCGCAGCAAGCGGGGAGTTCGCTGTTTGCGCGCGTGCATCGGCGCTTTCAGCGCGTGTTCGACCGCTTGCATGCCCATTACGTCGTGCTGCTGACGATGGCGCTCCGGCGGCCGGGCCGCTTCGGCGGCGTTTTTTTGGGCGGCTGCCTGTTGTCCACGGCGCTGCTGTTTGTCGTCGGCATGGATTTCTTTCCGTCGGTCGACTCAGGGGCGATCCGCCTACATATGCGAGGGCCGACGGGCATGCGTATCGAGGAAACCGCGCGCCTGGCCGATCAAGTCGAGGGCGTCGTGCGCGACGTCGTGCCGGTACGCGAGCGGGGCCCGATCCTCGACAACCTGGGATTGCCGTACAGCGGAATCAATTTGTCGTATAGCAACGCGGGCACGATCGGCACGTTCGACGGCGAGCTGATGATCGCGCTGGCGCCGGACCACGCGCCCGCGCAACGCTACGTCGAGCGCTTGCGCGCGCTGCTGCCGCAGCGCTTTCCGGGTGTCGAGTTCTTCTTTCAGCCGGCCGACATCGTGACGCAGATTTTGAACTTCGGCTTGCCAGCGGCGATCGACGTGCAGATCACCGGCGCCAATCAGCGTGCGAACTTCGCCGTGGCGAGCCGCCTCATGAAGGCGATGCGTTCGCTGCCGGGTGCTGTCGATGTCCATATCCAGCAACGTGTGAACGAGCCGACGCTCCTCTTTCAGATGGATCGTTCCCGCTTGCAGCAGTTGGATCTGACTGCGCAGAACGTCGCGCAGAATCTGCTCGTCGCCCTGTCCGGCAGCTCGCAGACGGCACCGGCGTTCTGGCTGAACGAGCACAACGGCGTGCAGTACCCGCTCAGTGTGCAGATGCCGCAATACGATGCAGCCTCGCTCGACAGTCTCATGCGCATCCCCGTGACGGCACCGAGCGGCACGGTGCGGCCGCAACTGCTCGGCAATCTGGTGCACGTGGAGCGGCGCGCGTTGCCGGCCGAGGTATCGCACTACAACATCCGGCCCGCACTCGACGTGCTGGTGTCGGTGCAAGGGCGCGACCTCGGCAGCGTCGCGCGGGAGATCGACAAGCTCGTCGCGGCAGCGCGGCCATCCCTCGTACGCGGCTCGGACATCGACGTGCGCGGTCAGGTCGAGACGATGCGTTCGTCGTTCTCGGGGTTGCTCATCGGACTGGCCGTCGCGGTTGTGCTTGTCTATCTGCTGATTGTCGTCAACTTTCAGTCGTGGCTCGATCCGCTGATCATCATCAGCGCGTTGCCTGCGGCATTGGCCGGCATTGCGTGGATGCTGTTCCTGACCGGCACACGCTTGTCGGTGCCCGCGCTGACGGGCGGCATCATGACTGTCGGCGTGGCGACAGCCAACAGCATTCTCGTCGTTTCGTTCGCGCGTGAGCGGCTGGCCGCGGGCGCGGCGCCGCTCGCCGCCGCGCTCGAAGCCGGGGCGACGCGGATGCGGCCCGTCTTGATGACGGCGACGGCCATGATCGCCGGGATGTTGCCGATGGCGCTGGGCATCGGTGAAGCAGCAGAGCAGAACGCGCCGCTCGGGCGCGCTGTGATCGGCGGCCTGCTGTTCGCGACGGTCTCGACGCTCGTATTCGTGCCGCTCGTGTTCTCGGTCTTGCATGGGCGGCTTGCACGCAAGCAAGTTGCGCGGCACGCGCGGTGACGATCCATTTAAAACGCAACGACATGGACGACTCTCTGGAATCTTTGAACACCGAGCGCTTGCAGGCTGCACCCGACGCATCCCGCACGTTGCGGTTGGGCGGCGTGGGCGGCGCCGCGCCGTTGCCGTCGGAGGAGACGGTACGGCGACGTCTGCGCATCGCGACGATGTCGATCGCCATCGTCATCGTCGCGCTGACGGCCCGGACCGTCGTGGAGGGCATCGAGCGCACGCATGCGCTGGCCGACGCATCGGCCGGCAATCAGCGCGAGTATGTCTATGTCGTCAAGCCGGCGCTGCCGCGCCACGGCGATGCACTCGTCCTGCCGGGGACCTTGCGGGGCGCGGTGGAATCGCCGATCTACGCAAGGGCGAACGGCTACGTGAAGCGCTGGTATGCCGACATCGGCACGCGCGTGCGTGAAGGGCAACTGCTGGCCGAGCTCGATACGCCCGAGATCGATCAGGAACTGGCCCAGGCGCTCGCGCAGCGGCGGCAGGCGAACGTGACGTTGGCGCTCGCGAAAACTTCGCTGACGCGCTGGCGCGCGCTGCGAGCGCACGACGCCGTCTCGCAGCAGGAGCTGGACGAACGCTCGGGCGCTTACGACGAAGCGGCAGCCAGCTTTGCCGCGGCCGATGCGAACGTCAAGCGGCTTGGTGAGCTCGAGTCGTTCAAGCGCATCGTCGCGCCGTTCGCGGGCGTCGTGACGCGGCGTAACGTCGATGTCGGCGATCTCGTCGACGCAGGTAACGGCGGTACGCGTCGTGCCCTGTTCGCCCTGGCACAGACGGACCCGCTGCGCGTCTATATCGACGTGCCGCAAGCCTATGCGCAAGGCGTGGCGCCGGGCGCCCACGTTGTTGTCACGCAGGCGGAGCTCGCCCAACGATCGTTCGCGGGTACCGTCACGCACACGGCGCAGGCCATCGACGTGACGACGCGCTCGATGCAGGTGGAGGTGACGCTGTCCAACCGCGATGGTGCATTGATGCCGGGAGCCTACGTGCAGGTGGCGTTCGCCGATACGCCGCACGCCCGTCTGCAAGTGCCCGGCAACGCGCTGCTGTTTCGCGCCGAAGGCCCGCGTGCGGCGGTGGTCGGTAGCGACGGTCGCGTGCATTTGCAGCCCGTCGTGATCGCACGCGATCTGGGACAGTCGCTCGAAATCGAGAGTGGGCTGACGCCGAAGGATCAGATCATCGTCAATCCCGGGGATTCGCTGGCTGATGGCGACAAAGTCATCGCCGCACCGGCGCCGGCACCGGCATCGGCGCGCGATCCCGCTCCGGCGAAGGGGCACGCGTGAACGTGCGCTGGGGTTGGTTGCCGATGTTGGCGGCGCTTGCCGGCTGCGCGGCTGGGCCCGACTATCGGCGGCCCGATGTGGAGATGCCTGCGACGTGGCGCATCGATGCTGGCGACGCCTACTGGCATGCGGCGGTACCCGCGCATGCGCCGCTCGCGCTCGATTGGTGGCGTGGCTTCGGCGACGCGCAGCTCGACAGCCTCGAAGCCGCCGCGCTGGCCGGGAACCAGACCTTGCGCGCGGCGAGCGCGCATAACGATGCCGCGCGTGCGAGTCTCGCCGAAGTCGCATCGGCGCAGGCCCCTCAGCTCGGCATGCAGGCAGAGGTGGCGCGCGAGAAGATTTCGGCCGAGCGGCCACGCATCAACTATGCGGTGTCGACGTTCTCGACCGTGCAGAACGACGTCGTGCTGCGCGCGAGCGTGGGCTACGAGCTCGATTTGTTCGGGCGCATTCGTCGCGAAGTGGAAGAGGCGAATGCTTCGGCGCAAGCGGCGGCTGACGATCTGGCCAACGCGCGGCTCGTGATCACGGCCGACGTGGCGGCCACCTACGTCGCGCTGCGCGTCGTCGATGCCCAAAGCGATGTGCTGGCGCAACTCATTGCGCTGCAGCAGCAGTCGCTCGATTACGTGCGCAGGCGGCACGATCTGGGCGCGGTATCGGGCCTCGATGTCTTGCAGCAGCAGACGCAGCTCGATGCGACACGCACGCAGGCGCAGCTGCTCGTCGCCACGCGTGCGCAATACGAGCATGCGCTGGCGGCGCTTGTCGGCGCGCCCGCGTCGTCATTCTCGATTGCGCCGAACGTGGTGTCGTTGACCCATACTGCGCCGCCCGCCATCTTGCCGGCGTTGCCGAGCGAGCTGCTCGAGCGGCGGCCCGATATCGCGGCGGCCGAACGCGTGATGGCGGCGGCCAATGCCCGCATCGGCGTGGCACGCGCCGCGTACTTTCCCAGTCTGGTGCTGAACCCGGGCATCGGTTGGGAAGCGACGCGCTTCGCCAGTATGCTGAGTGCGCCGGCGCTGTTGTGGTCGGTGGGTGCATCGGCCGAGTCGATGCTGTTCGACGGTGGCAAGCGCCGGGCGCGCGTCGATTTTGCGCGGGCCGGCTATGCCGAAGCACAGGCGCGCTATAGACAGACCGTCCTGGACGCGATGCAGCAGGTGCAGGATGGCGTCACCGGCCTCGCGGTACTCGACGTCGCCGCGCGCCAGGCGCATGCGGCTGTCGACGATGCGCGCCGCCTCGTCGATATGGCGAACGAACGTTATACAGACGGCATGACAGCGTTTATCGACGTGATCAGTGCACAGCAGCAGCTGCAGACGAGCCGTGAACAGGAAGTGACCGTTCATGGCCGCCAACTGGCGACGTTCGTCTTTCTGGCAAAGGCGCTTGGCGGGGGCTGGCAGGAGCAGGCCCCGAACTAGCCATGCCCATTGGCGAAGTGGTCGGTCAGGAACTGAATGAACGAGAGCACACGTGGGGCGACGAACGGATCGTCGCGCCACATCAGGAAGGCGAAGCGTTTTTCGAAGGTCCAGTCGGGAAAGATCGGCACGAGCAGGCCGTCGACGACGGCGTCGTTAGCGACATAACGCGGCAGATAGGCCACACCGAGGCCATCGAGTGCGGAACTCAGCAGGGCGCGGCTGTTGTTCGAACGCATGACGCACCGCGCGCGCACTTCGACTTCGCGCTTATGCTTCTGCATGGCGACCACGCTCGTGTGAGCGGGGCCGCGAAACAGCAGGAAGCCGTGACGCGAGAGTTGCTCCGGGTCCGTGATCGCGGGATGGCGGCGCAGATAGGCCGGTGCGGCGAACAACCCCCAGTCGATTTCCGTCAGGACTTTGCCGCGCGCATGCTCGGGCTTGCTGCGGCTGATCATGATCGCGACGTCGACGTTCTGGCTTTCCGGGTCGATTTGCCGATCGGTTAAATCGATTTCAACCTGCACGTTCACATATTTCGTGGCGAATTGATTTAAAGCCGGCATCAGCCGGATATTACCGAATGTGACGGGGGCCGCCACTCGCAGATTCCCGACCGGATCGGCATGATATTTCTGCATGAACGCATCGGCGCTCTGCATTTCGACGAGCATGCGCGCGCAGTATTCGTAATACGTACGCCCCACATTGGTGATTTCGAGCTTGCGCGTGGTGCGCTTGAGCAGCGTGACGCCGAGCGTGGCCTCCAGACGCGCCAATTCCTTGCTGACGGCCGACTTCGATACTCCGATTACGCGTGCTGCGTCCGTATAGCTCATCGTTTCGACGATTTTCGCGAAGATTGCCATCGACGCCATTTGTTCCAGCTGATTCATCGTCTCTCTCAGTGTGGTTATTTTTTGTGCTTCTTTGCCGCCGAGTTTATAGCGGCACGCCCCACCGAGGCAATGCTATCAAATTAAAGACGTTTACATAAATGGACCGATCGGTAAACTACACCGCAATCGTCGCCACTTGAGCAGAGGGATTTGTTATGGACGAACAGACTATCGAAGCCTATTCGGCAGGCGCGAGCCGGTATGCGGCTGATTGGCGCGACCAGCCTGCGCCGGCTGACATGTATGCGCTATTGCAGCGTTACTTCACCCTGGGCGGTAAAACAGCAGACATTGGGTGCGGCGCTGGGCGCGACGTTGCGTGGCTGAACGATCATGGTTTCCCGACTGTGGGCTATGACGCCGCGGAAGGGCTGCTTGCGCAAGCGGCGAACGATTTTCCGTCGCTGGTTTTCAAGCGGGATGTGCTTCCCGCGCTGGATTCGATCGTCGCGGAAACCTATGACAACGTGCTGTGTGAAACCGTCTTGATGCACTTGCCGCCGGACGAGGTGACTTCCGCCTGTGCGCGTCTAATCGATATTCTGCGGCCAGCGGGAACGTTGTATTTGAGCTGGCGAGTCGGGGAATCGGTTTCCGCCCGCGATGCCGCCGGCCGGCTCTACGCCGGGTTCGATGCCGCGCGGGTCAGGGAGGGCCTGGGTGATGCGCAATACTTGCTCGATGCCGAAACGGTCAATCAGTCTTCCGGCAAGCGGGTGCATCGGCTTATTGCTCGGCGACGGTGATTGATGTGAGCGGCGGCCCGGTTCGGCATCTTTTTTCCCATCCGATCGAGTCAGCGCTGAGGGAACGCTACTTGCGCTCGCCTATGCAGACGCGCGGGCGTGACGAACACGCCCAAACGTGAGGAGACAAGCGATGACCGTCGAACAGGATGTCGTTTCCTTTTTGACCTCGGCCGGCCTCAAGCTTGCGACGGCCGAGTCATGCACCGGCGGGTTGATCGCTGCCGCATTGGCTGGCGTGCCGGGAAGCGGTCAATGTCTGGACGTCGGATTCGTCGCTTACTCGCCCACCGGGAAGGCGGGCTTCCTCGGCGTTCGACGCGAGACGATGGAGCGGTATGGGCTCACCAGCGAGCCGATTGCGCACGAAATGGCGGAAGGCGCGTTGGCGGCAGAGGGGTGCAGCGCGGATGTAGTGGTGGCGAATACCGGTGTTGCCGATCCCGTCGGTGACGGCGAGGGCCCGCCAGCGGGCACGCAGTGCTTTGCATGGTCCTGGCGTGTCGCGGATTGTCGTTGTATGACCTTTACGGAGACTAAACGCTTCGCAGGTACGCGTAATGAGATTCGTGAGGCAGCCGCACAATACGCGCTGTCTCGCATCGAGCACTATTTCCAGTTGTTTCAACGCGCCGGCAGCGAAGGTGGATAGCGGGAGCGATCGCTGCTGCGCACGTCCTGTCCCCAAGCGAACGAATCCTGACTAAGGCGCTTCACCTTCAGCCCCATCGATGGCCTGTTTGCGCCGCATTGCCCGGCTGGCGATCAGATCGGCCCGACAACATCGCGTGTCGGGCCTTGATCCGCTTCCGTCAGGCGTCGATCGAATGCCACATTGAATCTTCGCATTAAGCGATGTGACGCTCGAGCGGACGCACACCTCGATTCAACGCTATTGAACCGGCGATTTTACGGAAGGCCTTGCCAAGGTGTTGTTGACTCCATTCGCGACGTCCGGCGTCGAACTATCGTTCATGCTGTTTCGCAAGCCGGCGTTCGGCGTGCCAACGTTCCCCGACCCTACGCCGGTTCCGCTTTCGGAGTTGATGGCTCCCGGTGTGCCGTAGCCGCTCGTCGAGTTGTCCGGCGATACCGCGGCCGGTGATCTCGTGCTCGGCGTTGCCAGCGTGTTGTTGGCCTGTGCATAGGCGCCGCCCGAGAGCACGAGTGCGGCGGCAGCCGCGATGACTGAGGTGATTGCTTTGTCCACGATTCGGTCCTCCAAGATGGGGCTGGAATTTCGACGCAGCCGATCGCCGCCTGCTTGACCGTGAATCGAGCCCTCGCCGTATCCGGTGCTCATGTCTCCATTGAATTGAACCGTACGAGACCACACTACCCGCGAAACGGCGTCAACATGCCTGCTCGATACCAAGGCAAGGGAAAATAGTGACTTACTCGATTTCCTAAAATGCTGCCAACAGTATAGGAGAAGCAGCGATTGCGCGCAGTGGGGCCCGACGGACTGGCTCACGCGTGGCCGTTTGCACAGATTCTGCACACGGTGAAAACCTTAGAAGTTGACCGAGCGCGACATCAACTGTTTTCAAGTGGGAACCGGGATGGCGTCGGGGCTGTTCGTCGCCAGTGTGGGATTGTCGGCTTGACTCGTCTCGCGACACGCGAAAGCGGCACTCGCCTGAGCGTCTGTCACGCCGAACCACGCGGAAACATACCCTCTCGTCTGTTTGAGGCTTTCCAGCCTGACGAGGCTGACTCCAATGACTTCGTCGGACGGCGGTCTGAGATCCGGCACCGTCACGACCTTAATCCCCGCGCGATGCGCGGCAAGCACACCGTTCTCGCTGTCCTCGAATGCGAGGCACTCACTCGGCGATTTCCCCAAGCGAGAAGCGGCAAGCTGATAGACGGCCGGGTCGGGCTTGCCACGAAAAACCTCATCGCCTCCGGCGACCGCATCGAAGAAGTCGAGCACGCCGACACGGGAAAGCCGGGCTTTAATCTCCTGGCCACTCGATGATGAAGCCACGGCGCAGGGCACGCCCGCATTGATCAACGCAACCAAAAGATCTCGCGCCCCCGGCTTTAGTGGATATACGGGTGGCTTCTCAGGAGACTGCAACTGCTGTCGGACGCGGAGCAGCGCCTCCTGAAAAACGGGCTCCTTCCCAAACATCTCGCGCAACATCGCGTGGCATTCAGGCAGGGATCTGCCGATGATCTCGACATAGTCGATAGGGCGGATATCGATCCCAAGGTCGCGCCCGACGGCGATCCACGTGTTCATGATCGTCCGTTCCGAGTCGATCAGTAACCCGTCCATATCGAAGATTGCCGCAGAAAACATCGCCCGAATCCTTAGTCAGTGTGGGAAATAGTCAACGCACTATAACCTCTGACGGCTTGGTTCGACATGAACGTTTCCGACGAAAACATTGTCATTCTGGCCGTCGCTGCCCCGGCGCTTTGCCATGTCGCGCGAGGAAGCGATCGAGTTGGCCGGCAAACGTCTTACTATCGTTCGCCGTATACGGCGCCGGCCCGCCCGTCGCGACGCCTGAGCTACGAAGCTGATCCATCACCTCGCGCATCGTCAGCCGCTCCTGAATGTTCTCACGTGTGAACCAGCTTCCACGCGGATCGAGCACATGTCCGCCTTTTTCCAGGGCAGCGGCGGCGAGCGGAATGTCGGCGGTGATGACGAGATCGCCCTGACCGACGAGTTCGACGATGCGATTATCCGCGGCATCGAATCCCACCGGCACTTGCAATGCCTTGATAAAGGGGGAAGCCGGGGTACGCAAGTACTGGCTGGCAACAAGTGTCACGCATACTTCAGTACGCCGCGCCGCTCGAAAAAGAATGTCCTTCACGACAACTGGACAGGCATCTGCGTCAACCAGGACTTGCATTACGGTGCTTCCCAAAGAGTTTCGGCAATCCGGTCTGCTCCGGCGCGGGTTGCGCCGCACGATGGCGCGAGCGTCAGCAGGAATGCCTACGAAAACCGCATTTTGCACTAGTGTCCTGTCCCGTAAGTTCTTTGATAAATGAAATTGTCCATTTGGCCGCCAGGCAAGAAGCGAGGAGGCGCCATAGCCGTAGCTATGGCAACGACGAGCGACGCCGCCTGGCGGTCAAATGGGCGATTTCATATCAAAGGAACTTGCGGGACAGGGCACTATATGGCCTATGTGCAGACGCTATCGTCGGGCTAACCGCTGCTTCGGCGCCATTTCGAAGTAGACGCTCTCGCCCTGGGCGAGATCGACAATGCGAAAGCCACCATCGGCACGAAAGAGAATGGCGTGGGAAATTAACGAAATGCGGATCGAGCCGTCTTCAAGACGCATCGCGGAAGGATCCGACAGCTCGGGCACGGTCCAGCCCGACAGTTCGGCCCGCACCATCGCCTCGATGATTTCCGAACGCGCGTGTTCGGGACCCGATGGCGCAGGGCTGATCTTGCCGAGCTCCCTGCGCAAGCGATGCAAACGACGCATCGTTTCCGGCTTGCGTGGCAAGCTGACCCGGCTCCGTCCGGCGGCCTCCGACCGCGCACGTTCGCCCTTCAATTCGGAAAGGCCGGGCGCGCATGGCACCGTCCGCGACGTGTCGGCGGACTCGGTAGGCGCTGCGTTCCCGATATCGGCCTCACTGTGTGGAACGATGCCGCGTGTATTGAGGTTGACGTTCATTTGGAATCGATAGGCGGACGAGGCACTGCGTCGGCCGCATGAGGGCATGGGCCATCGTGCCGAGCGATCCTTGAACACGCTGTACGTGCGGCGCCAGTGGGCATCAGTGGCGGGGATCGAATGCGCAAGTGTAGCCGGAGAAGCTTTCTTTATGCCTGCTACCCCGGCAGATGCGGCAAAATCCACCCTCGCACGCTCAAGGCCTGGCGCAGGCGGACCGGCATACTCCGCCATGGGCGCTTCGCATGACGTCATGCAAAATATCCGCATCCAGGATGGCGAGGGAGGCCCGTGGGTATCAATTTCGATTTGAATGACTTGCAGGCGTTTCGCGCGGTGGTGGAACTGGGGAGCTTTCGCAAGGCGGCGGAGGCGGTCAACATCTCGCAGCCGGCCTTGAGCCGTCGCATCGACAAACTCGAGGATGCCCTCGGCGTGCGTCTTTTCGATCGCACCACGCGTAGCGTCACGCTCACGACGATCGGCCGCGTATTTGCCCCGAGCGCCGAACAACTACTCGATGATCTCGATGTCGCGCTGCTCGGCATCCGCGATGTTTCATCGAGCCGTCTCGGTCACGTGACGATTGCGTGCGTGCCATCGGTGGCCTACTACTTTTTGCCGAACGTTATCGCGAGCTATCGTCGCCGCTTTCCCCGCATCCGCGTCAAGCTGCTCGATGCAAGTGCGAACGAGGTCCTGGGCGCCGTGATCAGCGGCGAGGCCGATTTCGGCGTGAGCTTTATCGGCAGCCAGGAGCCCGAGGTCGAATTCAAGGTGCTGCTGCAGGACCGGTTCGTTGCGGCTTGCCGCCGCGATCATGCGCTTGCGCGCAAAAAGCGCGTGACGTGGAGCGAGCTCTACGAGCACGAGTATGTCTCGGTGGATAAAACGTCGGGTAACCGCCTGCTGCTCGATCAGGCGCTCTCGGCCGTGGCACCGCAAACGCCCAGTGTGTGCGAGACGCGGCATGTGACGACGATGCTCGGTTTAGTCGAAGCGGGGCTTGGCGTCGCAGCGGTACCGTCGATGGCGATGCCTGGACGCGACCACCCGATCCTCACGAGTGTGCCGCTGGTCGATCCCGTCGTGAAGCGGCGCCTGGGTATCGTGCGGCGCCGCGGACGTTCGCTTACGCCGGCTGCGCAGGAATTTTATCGAACGATTATGGAGGTGAAGCGCGGCGGTGCAGAAGGCAGCGACGCCATCCGCGATGACACCGCTCCCAAATCGGCGTCAAGCAGGAAGTCCCGATAGTAAGACGCTGGCCGTTCAACGGAATGCGTTCAATGATCGGAAACCGTATCGAGTCCGGTCGATTTGACTTCGAGTTGGGCGCCGGGGGAGGCGAGATAGTCGAGCAGGGCTTTCGCTTCCTTCGGATGTTGTGCGCCGACAGGAATCCCCGCAGCGTAACGCGTGATTGATTGCACAGGCTCGGGAATTTTTCCGGCGAACGTCGCTCCCTTGACCGGCAGCAATTCGCTCACCTGCTGGAAGCCGATTTCGTATTCGCCGTCTGCTACGACCGAGGCGACGGGAATTCGCGGAATCATCTTCGCCTTCGATTTGACTTGATCCTCGATGCCGAGCTTCTCGAACAACTCGCGCTCGATATAGACGCCGCTCGCGCTGTCCGAATAGGCGATCGACTTCGCATGCAGCAACGTCTGACGTAATCCCTCTATCGAGCCAATGTCAGGCTTGGCCGCCCCTTCCCGCACGACCATACCAATGCGCGAATCGGCCAACTCGACCCGCGATGCCGGGATGATCTTGCCTTTGCGAATCAAATCGTCAAGCGCATAGCCCACCATGATGACGGCGTCCGCCGGTTCGCCCCGCTCGAGCCGGTTCGGGATCGCTTGAGGCGACTGACCCATCGACGGGCCAAGCGCGGTCTCGAGTGTGTTGCCTGTCTTCGAGGCGAACTCGGGACCGAGTACGTTGTACGCGGCGGTAAAGCCGCCGGAGGTCATCACGTGCAGATCGGCGGCCTGCACGTTCGTTGCAGCGGCCGAGCCGGCGACCAGCGCTGCCGCGCAAAGTTTAAGAAGCAGTTTTCTCATCATGATGGGAGATGGATCGGATTGCGCGTGGACGTTCGGCTGCATGCGGACGAGAGGGCGCGTCATTGCGCCGGCGCGAGCGCCGCGGAGCGCCGGCGATAGAGCCCGAGCGTCGCAACGAGGGCGCATGCCGCGGCGAAGCTCATCCAGTAGCCGGGTGCGGCCTTGTCGCCGGTCATATGAATGAGTGCGGTCGAGATCGCCGGCGTGAACCCGCCGAACACGGCAGTGGCGAGGCTATAGGCGAGCGAGAAACCCGCAACGCGCACTTGCGCCGGCATCACTTCCGTCAGTGCGACGATCATCGCGCCGTTGTAGATGCCGTACATGAACGAGAGCCAGAGGAGGGCCAGCAGCATGTTCTGGAAGCTCGGCGCATGAGCAAGCAGCGACAGTGCCGGGTATGCCGTCGCGATGGCGAGCACCGACATGCCCACGAGGAGCGGCCGGCGGCCGATCTTGTCGGAAAGCGCGCCGCCGATCGGCAGCCATACGAAGTTCGACACGGCCACGCACAGCGTCACGAGCAAACTATCGGCGGTGCTCAAATGGAGGACTGTTTTGCCGAAAGTCGGCGCGTAGACCGTGATGAGATAAAAGCTCGCCGTGGTCATCGCCACCAGCATCATGCCCGCGACCACGACGGCCCAGTTCCCGACGAGCGCGCGGAACACTTCGTTCATGCTTGGACGATGCTGCCGTGCCTTGAACGCCTGCGTTTCCTCGAGATTGCGACGCAGCATGAAGATGAACGGCACGATCATGCAGCCGACGAAGAAGGGAATCCGCCATCCCCATGCCGCAATGGCCGTTGCATTCAGCGATTGATTGACCGCGAAGCCGAGGCCGGCGGCCACGACGATCGCGACCTGCTGGCTCGCGGATTGCCAACTCGTGAAGAAGCCCTTGCGGCCGGGGGTAGCCATCTCGGCCAGATAGACCGATACGCCACCCAACTCGGCGCCCGCCGAAAAGCCCTGCAGCAGCCGGCCAACGAGCACCAGCGCGGGCGCCAGCAGACCGATCGTCTGGTAGCCGGGGACTAACGAAATGAGGATGGTGCCGCTCGCCATGATGGAAAGCGTCACGATCAAGCCCTTGCGGCGGCCAACATCGTCGATATACGCGCCGAGCACGATGGCGCCGAGCGGCCGCATCAAAAAGCCAGCACCGAAGGCGGCGAATGTCAGCATCAACGAAGCAAATTCACTTCCGGCAGGAAAAAAGACATGAGCGATTTGCGTCGCGTAGAAGCCGAACAGAAAGAAATCGAACTGCTCCAGAAAGTTTCCCGCGGTCACGCGAAAAACCGTCGCGGCTTTCGAATGTCCCGGTGCGAGCGTAGAGGGCGAGGGGTGCATCGATGTGTCTCCAGAATCCAGAATTCCCGATAGGTGCGGTTGTCCGCTTTTGTCGTTTCGGGAATATTGGCCTCGCCCCGGTCAAACGATAAGTGCAATATTTCGAATGATTGATGCACGATGGTTATCAATCGTTCCCACTCGGGGGCGCGTTGGCCCCCGTTGGGCGCGCTGGCAACAGCAGTCTAGCCAACCTGGACTTCGATCCGTCTCGGCTTTGCCTCGTCACGTCGCGGGATCGTCAACTTCAGTACGCCGTCCTTGAGTTGCGCGTCGATGCGGGCCACATCGAAGTCCGGGCTCAACGTGAACGCGCGAGCGAAGTGCGCGTGCTGCATTTCCGCGTGCTGCAATCGCAAGCCGGCGGGCGTCGGGACAACCGCCTCGGCCTCGATATGCAAATTTCCGTCCTGCACGTGAACGTTCAGCTTTTCTCGGGGTACGCCCGGGAGATCGGCGAACAGTGTGATGCCGTGAGCGTCTTCAAATACATCCACGGCGGGTGCCACACGCGTTTGTCGCGCGCTGTCGCGCGTCCCCGCTTGCTTGCTGACGGCACTCCCCATCGGGCGCGCGCCGGTCGTCAATTCAGTACGATCGCTCATGATGTCCTCGTCGATGGTATGCGGGGACGCGGTACGACGGACGTCCCCCATTGAATGCTTACTGGACCGTGATGGCACGCGGCTTTGAAGCCTCCGATTTGCCGATGTTGATCGACAGGCAGCCGTTCGAATACTTCGCGCTGACGCTGTCGGGGTCGGCATGCTGGGGCAATTCGATTACGCGGCGGAAAGAACCGGCAAAGCGTTCGCGCGCATAGACGCGTACATCGTCGCCGGCCCCGATTTCAGCGGGCTTGCGCTCCCCGCTGATCGTCAGAAGACCTTTGTCGATCGAGACTTCTATCGTTGCGGGATCCAGCCCCGGCGCGAACGCGACGACTTCAAGCGTGTCGTCGGTACTCCCGATGTTCACGGGAGGGAAAGAGCCCAGGCGGGTGGCGCGCAGGCTGACGGGGAAGTCGGCGAATAGATTCGCCATCTGGCGCTCGAGGCGGTCGAATTCGCCCAGCAGATGGGTACTGAAGAACGGATCGCTCATGGTTTGGCTCCTGAAAAAAGGGGCCGCAGGGAGAGCAAACCGGAACCAGACCACGCGCTCCAGTTCACTCGTCCTGCGAGACCGCGGACGAACAAAGAGAAACACGCAGCGCATCAAATCGCGACTGCTTTAACTGGAATCTAAACTAGTGGGCGCTGCCGGATTTTCAAGGGGGTAAGTAACGTTTTGTTACATATCCGCCGACAGGACTGACACCGTTGCCCGTCCCGTGGCTGCGCTTAGCCGGGGACAAAAATCCCCACCGCGGCGATCGCCATCGCGATTGTCGCGAGCCATCCGCCCCAAGCGAGCGGGCCTTTGATGGCAAATTCGCCCATGACGTCGCGGTTGCCGGCCATCAGCATGATGATGACCATGATCGGTACCGCGGCGACACCATTGATCACTGCACTCCAGTACAGTGCGCGAATCGGATCGAAATGCATGAACGTGATCACAACGCCGCCCATGATGGCCAATGCGATCACGCTATAGAACTGCCGCGCGAGGGCCAGGTGCAGGCTGAGGCTGCTGCGCCATCGAAAACTGCCCGCGGCTGCATAGGCCGCGGAGCCGGCCAGCACGGGAAGCGCCAGCAAGCCCGTTCCGATGATGCCCAGCGAAAACAGCACGTATGCGAAACGGCCGCCGATCGGCTCAAGCGCTCGCGCGGCATCGGCCGATGTCTTCACATCGATGTGATGGAGATGCAGCGTCGCTGCTGCGGTCAGCACGATAAAAAATCCGATGATGTTCGAGACGCCCATGCCGACCCACGTGTCGAAGCTGATCCGGCGCAGTTGTGCCGGGGCCTGATAGGGCACACGTTTCAACGGCTCTTGACCGGGTGCAGAGCGCATCTCTTCCACTTCCTGCGAAGCTTGCCAGAAGAATAGATAAGGGCTGATGGTGGTACCCAGTACCGCCACGATCGTCGTCAAGTAGTCAGAGCTGAGCGAGGCCTGGGGCAGAACGATGGCATGCAGCACATCGCCCCAATGAATCGGCACGACCAGTGCGACGGCAACGTAGGCCAAGAGCACCAATGCCGTCCACTTGAGCAGGCGTGCATATTGGTCGTATGGAACAAAAATTTGCAGAACCACCGACAGCCCTCCGAGCAGGACGACGTTCAGTTGCTGCGGCGTACTCACTATCAGTTGCATGGCGGCGCCCATCGCCGACAAGTCTGCCGCGATGTTGATGACGTTGGCGACGATCAGCAATGCGACTGCGCCGTAGAGAAGCGGCTTGGGGTAGTGCGCCCGAATATTGGATGCGAGGCCCTTGCCCGTGACGCGGCCGATGCTCGCACTGACGAGTTGGATGGCCGCCATGAGCGGATACGTGAGCAGCAAGG
>NZ_JBQCDN010000199.1:0-6668 GCF_051961175.1 Trinickia sp.
AGCGGGGTGGCGGAATGACGCTCGGGTGTCCCGATGGGGGTGCGCTGGAAGATCCGTCGGCGTGGGCCGGCGGTACGCTCGCGCGTGGCCACACCGGCCACTAGCCGCTCGAGCGCGCGAGCGGCCGCTCGGTCGGTGCGGCGCTGGCCTGCTCGCTGTCGACTTTCGTCCTGCTGCTGCCCGGCAACCTCTCGCCGCTGATGACGGTGCACATGCTCGGCGCCGAACGCTCGGCGGTGCTGAGTTCGGGCATCGCGTTGATGTGGCGCGAGCATTTCGAGCTGTTGGCCATCGTATTGGGCCTGACGGGGATCGTCTTGCCGCTTTTGCGCTTTTCCGCCTTGTCGCTTGTACTGGCGGCGGTGCTGTGCGCATGGCGCCCCCGCTGGCTGGGGCGCTGCTATCGTTGGACGCTTTGGCTCGATGCCTGGGCGATGCCCGACGTCTACCTGATCGGCTGCTTCGTTGGCTATACGCGCGTGACGCAGCAACTGACCGGATCGATCGATGCCGGCGGCTACTGCTTCATCGCCGCGGCATTCATGTCGATGCTGACGCGCGCGACGCTCGATCGGCGCACCGTGTGGCGTGCGATCGCACCCGAGCGCCACGTGGTGTCCGGCGAACGCGTGATCTCGTGCACGGCGTGCGATCTCGTCGCGCCGGTCGAATGCGTCGGAAGCCCATGTCCCCGGTGCGGGCTGACGCTGCGCACGCGCAAGCTCGATGCCATTTCGCGGGCCGCGGCCCTCAGCGCGGCCGCGTTCGTCTTGGCTTTCCCCGCAAACCTTTACCCCATGACGATTTCGTTTCAGCTTGGGCACCCGGTGACGCACCGCATTATCGATGGCGTCGCCGAGCTGTTCGAAGTGGGCCTGTGGCCGCTCGGTATCCTGATTTTCTGTACGAGCATCGCGATTCCGTTCGCCAAGCTGGCGGGGATGGCCTGGTTCATTGCCTCGGTGCTACGCCGCTCGGATCGACACTTGCGTGCGAAGACGTTTGCCTATCGGCTCATCGACGAGCTCGGGCGCTGGTCGAACGTGGACGTCTTTACGATTGCCGCATTCATCCCGTTGATTCGCTTCGACGGGCTGGCCAACGCGCTGCCATACGATGGCGCCACCGCATTCGCGCTCGTCGTCATTCTGACGATGGCGGCGTCGCGGGCGTTCGATCCGCGCCTGATGTGGGATGCGGCACAAGCGAGGCGCGCATGACCGAGCCCATCGTCAAGCGTACCGAAGCGGCCGATCTGCGGCATACACGCTGGCCGGGGTGGATTTGGGCCGTGCCGATCGCGGCCCTCGGTGTCGCCGGTTGGCTCGGCATTCGGGCGCTCGTGCATGGGGGCGAAACGGTGACGATCGTCTTCGACAATGCCTACGGCATGAAAGCCGACGATACGGAGGTTTCCCTGCGCGGTGTGACGGTGGGCGAAGTCCGGGACGTCTCGTTGAACAAAGACGGCCGGCATGTCGATGTCGAGGTCGAGATCGACCGCAGTGCCAAGCCTTTCTTACGCACCGGTACGCGTTTTTGGGTCAAGGGCGCGCGGTTCGATTTCGACGATCCGTCCTCCGCCAAGGCGTTGATCGGCGGCCCCGAAATCGTCATGGATCCGGGCCCCGGCGCATCGACGCGGCGTTTTTACGGCAGCGATCGCGAGTATGCACTCAGCGCCGCGGTGGTGAAGTATGTGATTCGTTTTCCCGGCGCGGTGGGCCAGCTCAACGAAGGGGCGGCCGTGCGGCTGCGCGGGTTCCGCGTGGGCGAGGTGGAGCATGTCGGTATCCACTATGACGCGCGCACGGGCTCGCTCGATACGCCTGTCGAGATCGCGCTCGACGCGAGCAAGCTCGGATTGCCCGGCGGCGCCAAGCCGGCCGATGGCCAATGGCGTCCCGTCGTCGACGATATGCTGAGGCGCCTGATCGCGGCCGGTTTGCGTGCCCGGCTTACGCAAGATCCACCGCTGGTCGGTGCGCACGGCGTCGAACTCGATTTCGTGCCGGGCGCGCCCAGCGCGACACTGGTGGCGAGCAATGGCGAAACCGATATCCCGAGCGCATCGTCGGGGGACGTCGATACCCTCTTGGCGAAAGCCGGCGACATCATGTCGAAGGCCGATCACGTCATGACGAAGATCGACGCCTTGCCGATCGAGCAGACGGGCGACGACATCCGACGCATCGCGGCGCGCATCCGGGCCTTGTCGTCGTCGCCGCAGATCACCGATAGCCTGGACCACCTGGATAGGTCCGTGGCGCAGGTCGATCGTACGTTGAACCAGGTGTCGCCGCAGATCGGGCCGCTCGTGACGCAGCTGCGGCAGACGGCGCGCGAGGCCGACAGTGCCGTGGCGGCCGCCAACCGCACGATCGGCGGCGATCCGATGCGCCAGAACGATCTACCCGAAACCTTGCGCGAGCTGACGGACATGGCGCGTTCCGTGCGAGCCTTCGCCGATTACCTCGATCGCCATCCCGAGGCGCTCGTGCGCGGTAAGGGGGAAAAAGGCCAATGATCCAGCCAATGATCCCGCGAACGACGATGCGGCTCCTCTGCGCCGCGGCGTTGACGGTGCCGCTCCTGCTGATGACGGCCTGCGGCCATAGTCCGCCCACGCGTTATTTTTCGCTCGACGCCGTGCCGCCGAGCGCACCGCTTGCCACGGCGAACATGGCGAATATGGCGCCGGTCCAGCTGGGTGCCGTGCGGGTGCCGGCTACGCTCGATCGGCCCGAGATCGTCGCGCAGGACGCGGCGTATCGGCTTGCCGTGCGCGAGAACGACCATTGGGGGGCGCCGCTCGCCCCCATGATCCGGCGCACGCTCGCTCAGGATTTACTGGCGCGCTTGCCGTCCGGCTCCTTTATCGTGCCCGATGCGCCGGCACCGGCCGGTTCGCGCGGCATCGTCGTCACGGTGCTCGATCTGCGTGCCAATACGGACGGCCGGATGACATTCGAGGGCAGTTGGACACTGACCGCCGGCGAGGCGGCCACGGCCGTCATGACGCAGGAGGTCTCGTTGACCGAGCCGATGGCATCCGCCGATTCGCCCGCGATTGCCGATGCGCTGAGCCGCATCCTCGGACGATTGGCGGACCGCATTGCGACGTCGCTTGCTTCGTCGCCTCAGGCGAGCAGCATGCCGAAGAAATGATCCATATCGAATACGACTGCTTCCCATCCTCGTATTCGCGGCAGTCGTAGCACCGCATTCCCCGCGTTCCCGGCATTCCCCGCCTTCCTGCGCCGCCTCATCATTTCAGCGGGCCGGACGGTGCTCGGCTCAAACGCGCTGTCAGTGCGGTGCGCAGCCGCGCGAGCACGGCCGGTTCGGCGTCGCTGACGGCCCACCAACGCATTCCATGCTCGCTCCAGCTCGCGAGCGCGTAGCCGTCGCTTGTCAGCGCGGGGCTGCCACCGCGCGCACCGGCCTCCGTCTCCGGCATCACGTAGACATCGATGATGTGCTTGCGGTAGCGGTAGACGAGCACGCCGACGCGACGATGGCCGAGGTAGTCGAGGCGGCCGCCCGTCAGCGCAAAACCTTCGTCGGCCAGGTCCTCGACGGGCGGTGCATAGTCGAGCCGTCCGTTGAACCAGGGCTTGACCGTGTGTTGATCGGACGAGACGACATCGATGTCGTGTCCAGACAGTTGCGCGCGGACATGGCTCGCCACGAGTTCATCGACGAACACGGAGTTTGTATTCGCGGGACGTGTGACGAAGAGCGAAACGCTGACCGCCAGTGCAACAGCGGCGGTACCGATCGTCCATCCCAGCGCGGCGCTGGGGCGGTGGGACGTGCCTGTGCTCATGCCGGGATGCACGCCGCGTGGTTTGCGCCATGCGGCCCAAGCCCAGCCGAGCGTGCTGTGGCGACGCGGTTTATCTCGCGGCGTCTGCGGTTTGCCCGTCTGCTGGCCCTCCCGTGTTTCGTGCATTTCCTGCATTTCCTGCATTTCCTGCGTTTCGCCCGGCGAGGGCAGGGGCGCAGCGCGGGTGGGCGCCGGGCTGGGACGGCTGAGCGGCGCGTACGTTTGTACGGGTGGCTGCGCCGCCGCGATTGCCTCTTCGTCCGTCGCTGATTCGACGGCCGGCAGCGTGGCGAGGATGCGCTCGCGCAATGCATCGGGTGCACGAAAATACGCCGCGGTACGCGTGATCTGGCTGACGGCCTGCAGCGCTTGCGCTTCGCGCAAGCACTCGGCGCAGGTCGCCAGATGCTGTTTCACGCGCAACGCCTCCGCGGCCGAGAGCTCCCGATCGATCGCGGCGCTCAGGAGCGGGCGAGCTTCATTGCAGTCCATCAGGGCTCTCCTTGGCGATCGTATCCATTCCGGCGCGTTGTTGATCGCGTAGCGGCGCGAGCAGCGCGGCGAGTTTGCGCCGTCCGCGTGCGAGCCGCGACATGACGGTGCCGACCGGCAAATCCGCGATGACGGCGATGTCGCGATAGCTCATGTCTTCGAGTTCTCGCAGGATCAACACCTCGCGAAACTCGACCGGCAGCCGTTGCAATGCCTCGTGCACGAGCCGCGCGTGCTCGCCTTGCAGGAGCAGCGTCTGCGGATCGGCATAAGCGGCACACGTCTCCTCGAACGCGCTGGTTTCGTCGAACGCCTCGTCGAACGGCGCGACTTCCAGCGAGTTTGCGCGTCGCCGCCATTCGGTGTACCAGGTGCGCCGCACGATCGCGAGCAGCCACGGCCGCGCGTTTTCGCCGCGGAACGTATCGAAGAACCGGAACGCGCGGATAAACGCCTCCTGGACGACATCGTCCGCATCGCCGGCATTGCCGCTGAGCCAGCGCGCGAGGTTGTATGCCGCATCGAGATGCGGCAGCGCGAGCTGCTGAAAGCGGCGGCTACGCTCGGCGTCGTGGCCTACGCCCCGGGCGGCGGGCTCATCGGGTGCGACGCGGTCGTTCGGCGCGGGACTCGCGGGTGTGTCGCGTTTGTCGGTTTCGGCCACCGGGGGCGCCTCCTGGGTTGACCGCTGCAATACCGGAGATGTGCCGAGTTTATTCCGGTACGGGTTCATTGCGTCGGCCGTCGGCTCGGAGGGAGGCGGCTCGACGCACCAATGAACTGCCGTCCTTACCGTTCGGTTCGCGCGAGCGCCTGCGGGTATCGCCGTGGCGGCGGCTGGGCAGGCGGGTTTCATCTGACGGTGATCTTGCCGACCATCATCGGATGGATGCCGCAAAAGTACGCATAGGTCCCGGGTTTGTCGAGGACGGCGGAATACGAATCGTCCGTATCGAGCGCGTGCGACGGTTTGAACGCGCCGGCCGCGCTGACGATGGTATGGGGTTCGTCGTCGCGGTTGGTCCAGACAATGCGGGTGCCAATGGGTACCGTGAGCTCTTTGGGCGAGAACGCGAAGTCGTGGATCTCGATGCGATAGGTGGGGCCGGCATTGCCGCTGGCGGCTGAATCGCCGGTTTCGGCCGGTGCAGCGACGGTCGGATTGGCCAGGCACAGCGCGGCGAAGACGGCCACGGGCGCGACGAGCCATGCATGCAAGCGTGCGCGGCGGGGGAGAACGAACGTTTCGAACGTTTTCATGACAGCGCCTCATCGGTCAGCGCGAGCGTGCGGCCTGCTTGCACATGGCGCACTTCACGCACGCCGAGATAGCTGGCGAGTTGGCCGGGCGGCACCTCCTTGAGCGGCCCCGGCCCTGGGCCCACACCCGGTGCGGGCTGCGGATAGGCGGTCGAGCGCGCCGTATAGAAGGTGACATTGCCTTCGACCTTTTGCTGAATTTGATGGATGTGGCCATTCAGAACGGTGACCGAGCCGAAGCGGCGCAGCATCGAGAGCGCTTCGCCCGCGTCGTCGGTGCCCCAGCCCCAGGCGGGATAGAGCGACCACAGCGGCATATGCGCGAACACGACGATCGGCGTTTCCGAGGTACGCGCGGCCAGATCCTGCTTCAGCCAGGCGAGCTGGTTGGGGCCGAGCCAGCCGAGGCCGCCTGCTTTCAGATCGAGCACGTTCACGAGTGCGACGAAATGCACGCCGCGATGATCGAAGCTGTACCAGCCGCCCTCGGTTTGCTTTTCGCCGAAGCGCTCGAAGAACGCGCGGCCGTTATCGCCGATGACGTCATGCTCGCCCGGTACGAAAAATGTACGGCGCGTGCCAGAGCCGCGCACGAGTTGATCGACGGTATCGAATTCGTCGGGTCGCGATAGATGCGTGAGGTCGCCCGTGTGGATGACGAAGTCGGGCTGCACGCGTTGCGCATCGATTCGCGCGAGCGCGGCTTTGAGCGTGCTCGTGACATCCGGGTTCGGCGCTTTCGTAAAGCCGATGTGCGAATCGCTGATCTGCACGAAGCTGAAGGTGGCATCTTTCAGGGCGGCCGCTGCGTCGGCGGGATTGTCTTCGCCGCCAATAGTGCGGGCTTGCAGGACGCCGGCGTGCATAGTCCAGAGTGTCCCGGCGCCGGCCCACGCCATGCATTTCAGAAAACGGCGGCGGTTCGTCCCCGCGCGGTCATCGTAGTCGTCATCGTGATCCATCATGCTCTCCTGAAGTCAGCGCGCGTTGTCGGTACGCGTGGATGTGCTTGGGCGGGGCGGCGTGCGACAGCATGCGTGCCCTCGGAGAGCATGACTCGATGACTACGACGGATATTCCCGCTGAA
>NZ_JBQCDN010000200.1:0-6791 GCF_051961175.1 Trinickia sp.
GGTCGTCGGTCGTCGGTCGTCGGTCGTCGGTCGGTCGTCGGTTGGCCGCCGGTCGGTCGTCACTCACTCGACGACTTGAACCCGCAATTCGTTGTCCTTGGCGAATCGCATGACGAATTCGAAAGCCTCGGGGCAAATCTCGGCAAGATCGCCGGACACGTTCAAACACCTGACACCCTGATCGACGAGCGGCACCGCAAGCCAGGTCGATGCGACGCTGCAGCCCGGCCGCCGCTCTCTGACAAAGAGGGTGATGACGCCGGCCAGGCGCTCCGCCCAGTCGCCCGGACGAAACGGCTTGCCGCCGTGAGTGATGCCGACGATCCGATGCGCGGGGCGGCTGGAGGTGGAGGTTCGATGCGGCCGATCTTCGATAGGTGTCATACGGGGTTGAGCGAGTGGGCAGGCGGCAGACCCTGTGATAGCGGCATGCGCTTTGACGCCGGGCGGTCTTCGGCGCGGAGCCGGAACGCCGCCACCGTTTCGTCGAGCATGCGGGCCTGCTCCTCGAGCGACGCGGCGGCGCCGGCCGCCTGCTCGACCAGCGCAGCGTTCTGCTGCGTCGTGCGATCCATATGCGAGACCACAACGTTGATTTCATCGATGCCCGACGATTGACGCGTCGACGCCGCGCTGATCTCGGCGACCACCTGAGTCACTTCGTGCGCCGCCTCCACCACCTTCGCCATCGTCGCTCGGGCACGTTCGGCCACTTGTGTGCCGCTCTGCACTTTCGCGACAGAAGCCGTCATCAGTTCGCGGATCTCCTTGGCCGCGACGGCGGAACGTTGAGCCAGCGCGCGCACTTCACCCGCGACGACGGCAAATCCCCGCCCCTGCTCGCCTGCACGCGCCGCCTCAACGGCCGCGTTGAGCGCGAGGATGTTCGTTTGAAAGGCAATGCCCTCGATCGCGCCGATGATGTCGACGATATGCTCGGAATCGGCAGACATATCGGCAACCGCCGCGACGATCTCGCTCACGGCCTCGCCGCCATGCTGTGCGGTGGTGGATGCCGTCTCAGCCAATGCTCTGGCCTCGCTCGCATGGCGCGCGTTGTCCGCCACCGATGTCGTGAGCGCTTCGAGGCTCGCCGCTGTCTGCTGGAGCGCGGCGGCCTGGCGCTCGGTCCGCTCGGACAGATCCGCGTTGCCGCTCGCCATATCGTGCACGCCGTGCCGGATTTCAGCCGTGCCTTCACGCACGCGCGTCACGGCGGCGGCCAGGCTCTGCTGCATGCGCGCGAGCCCCGCCATCAGCCGGCCCATGTCGCCGCCACCCGATGCGTCGATCGTCGTGGTCAGATCGCCCTGGGCGATGCGCTCGAAATGATCGATGGCGGCACCGATCGGCGTGATGATCGCGGCACGCAAAAACTTGCGCGCGAGCACGGCGAACACGACCGATGCGAGACCGACGACGGAACACAGCCACAGCAAGCCGCGAAAGCGGTCGTGCACGGCGGTGAAGTGCCGGCTTTGCGCCTGCACCTGGAAATCCATCAATTGCTGCGCGGCTTGTTTGTAGTCGGTGAAGATCGTCTCCGGCGCCTGCCGCTCGATCATGCGAAACGAGGAGAAGTCGTCCTGGTCGAGTGCAGAGACCTCCGGCGCGATCACTTCCTTGATGAGCTTGCCGCGCGCCGTGCGCAATGCGGCTGCAAGCGATGCCTCCGCATCGTTGGACAGCGGCAGCGTGCCGAACGTCGTGAGCGCGCGATCGCTGGCCGCCAGCGCGGCGTGCACGCGCTCGAGCGTCGGCCCTGTCGGCTTGCCTTGCGCCACGAGCGTCTCGTAGCTGCCGAGGTCGATCCGCGCCTGGGACAGGTGATCGGTACTATCTGCCAGTGACGTCAGTGCGGCGGTCTCGCCGTGATACATCTTCGCGACCGCGATATTGGCCGATTGGAGCACTGCGATCGACGCGGCGATGACGAAGAGGAGCGCCCCGGTATAGCCGAGGATCGTCATGGTCAACGCAACACGAATGTTAGTAGTCCTTACCATACGGTTTCCCCGTGCTTGGCCTGAGATCGGTGGAAGGAGCTTTCCCTGGGGCTGCAGCAAGTGCTGAAGCACCAACTCCGGATCTAGCCCTGCATAAGACCGGAGTAAGGTGCTGAAGCACCCACTCCGGATCTAGCTTTGCATAAGACCGGAGTAAGGTGCTGAAGCACCAACTCCGGATCTAGCTTTGCATAAGACCGGAGTAAGGTGCTGAAGCACCAACTCCGGATCGTAAAAAAAAGGCGGCCAGCGAAGTCACTCGCCGCCGCCCATGAATTGCCGACTGCAATCGGCAACGTCTTGGAGCAGGTACCGAAGATCAGAAGCGGGTGCGGATACCCGTCGTCACTTCAAGCTGGGTGTCACGCCCGAACGTCGAGCCGACCGTGTAGCCACCATGCAGCTTCATGTAGTCGCCGGCCAGATAAAGCTCCGTGCGTTTCGACAGATGGTAGAACGTCGAGGCGTAAACCGTTTCCTTGAAGCCGTTGTGCGTGCCGCCCGCCGGATCGAAATTCGAAGAGAGGTTGGCATTCGGGATCAGGCCGCCGCCGTCGCCGTTGGAATCAGCCTTCGTGTAAGCCGCGTTATGCACACGCATTTGCTGATAGCCGATCTCGTAGTCGAGCGGGCCCTTCGGCGCAAGCTTGAACGACACCGTCCAGGCGTTGTCCTGGCGCTGACCAAGCGAGCCTTGATTGCCGAGATAGCGGAAGTAGCCTGCGTTGACGCGTGCGATGCCGAACGTGTAGTTACCACCCAGCGACCACGTCTGATCGACGTTGCCGCCGTTGTTCACGTGGTTGTAGAAGCTCGATACGTTGAACGGGCCACCGTTGTAGCCAATCGCAGCCTGGTACGTGCTGCCCGTCGCAAACGCCGTCGAGTTGCTGAACGCGTAGCCCGCGCTCAAGAACAACCCGTTCTTGAACAACTTCTTCCACGCGAGGCCGTTCTCGTAACGGGTACCCGTTGCGCCGCCTGCGTAGAAAATCATCTGCTTGAAGTTGTTCGAATTCGTCCAGCCGCCCTCTTCGTAGCGAAGCTGGGCGCTGCCGTAAGGATCGCCGTAGATCGCTGCGGCGTCGCGGGCGATCGTATTCTGGAAACCAGCCGTGAACTTACCGATCGTGTCGTTTTCGAGCCCGACCCATGCATCGCGGTCGAAAATCTGACCGGAATCTTCCATCTGGCCATTAGCAACGACGTATTCGCTCTCGAGGCGGAAGATCAGCTTGTTGCCGCCGCCCAGATCTTCTTTACCCTGCAAGCCCCAACGGCTGCCGCTGAACCACGGCTCGCCGTCATTGCCCATACCGAGCTTGTGATCGCCGTTTGCATTGGCGTGCGTGATATAGGTCGGCACGCTCAGGTCCATCAAACCATAGAGCTGAACGTTCGATTGCGCATGCGCGCCAGTAGCTACCAGAGCGCCTGCCGTCAGCGCCAATGTGCGATACGTCTTTTTCAAGATCGTCTCCTCTTTACTGCGTTGAAATTTTGTTCTTGCGCTCGCACGCGCTGCATCAGGTGCATCGCTTGGCATCGCCGCAATGGAGACAATCGTATGCGCCGCTATCCTTCACGCTCCTTTCGTGTATGTTTAGTACAACTAAGTAGTTTCACTTAAAATGATTGACGCAGTCATGCAACTCGAACGGCAGAACGGACTAAGCAAATCATTAAGAGCCGTCCTTCGCCCGCAATACATAGCCGAGCCCGCGCAGCGTCATGATTTGTGCAGTCGAATGCGTCAGATGTTTGCGCAACCGATGAATGTAGATGTCGATCGCATCGGCGCTCGGCTCGTCTTCGAGGCTATACACGCTGTCCATCAGCGCTGTCTTCGATACCGTTTTGCCTTGCTTGAGCATCAGCGCTTCGAGGATCGCGTGCTCGCGCCGCCGCAACGCGAGCGGCGCCTCTTGATGGCTGAACTCGCGCGTGTTCGTGTTGTAGTGCAAATCGCCACAAACCAGCGAAGTCGACTTGCCGCCCGCTTGCCGGCGTATCAGCGCTTTGATGCGAGCAATCAGCTCGCGCGCATCGAACGGCTTGACGACGTAATCGTCGGCCCCCGCACTGAAGCAGTCCACCTTATCATCGATCGATCCATGCGCCGTGAGCATCAGCACCGGGGCGTTGTCGCCGCGGCGCCGCAGCCTGGCCAGCACGTCCTTGCCGCTCATGCGCGGCAGCCGCATATCGAGCAGGATGACGTCGTAGCGTTCGGTCAGCAGCACGGCGTCGGCCGATTCCCCGTCCGGCACGCAATCGACGGCGAAGTTCTCGCCTTGCAGCAAATTCACGATCCAATGCGATAAGTCGGCATTGTCTTCAACAAGCAGCAGCTTCATTGTTTCAATCCTTCCAAGCCGGCAGGCGCACGGTGGCGACAAGCCCCACCCGCCCCTTTCCCGGCGCAACCGCGACCGTTCCGCCATGCGTCTGCGCGATGCGCTGGACGATGGCGAGACCCAGGCCCGTTCCCTCCACGTCTGTCATCCCGCGGTAGAAGCGTTCGAATACGTGAGCGCGCATTTCGGCCGGAATACCGGGCCCGTTATCGATGACGTCCAGGACCACCTCATCGCCAACATGCCGGCAGCGCGCGGTCACCGAGCCCCCCGCCTGCGTATAGCGAATCGCGTTGTCGACGAGATTGGACACGAGCGCGGTCAACAATTGCGCGCTTCCCGCCACACGCAGATCGCCTTCGAGCTCCGCACCGAGATCGATCTCGCGACGCTGCGCGGCCAAGATCAACTCTTCGAGCACCGACGACACGACCTGCGTCATATCGACTGCGACATCCGGTGCAGGCGCCGGCGCCGATTCCGCCCGTGCGAGGAGCAGCAATTGATTCGTCATCTCCGTCATCTTGCGGCTCGTCCGATGAATGCCCGCCAGTGCATCGGTCAACGCAGGCTCATCGTTCACGCATTGGCGCGCACACTGTACCTGCGTATCGAGCAGCGTCAGCGGTGTGCGCAGTTGATGCGCGGCATCGGCGATGAACTGTCGCTGCGTACTCGTGTGCAGCTTGAGCCGCGCAATGCACTGATTAATCGCATCGACGATCGGCCTAAGTTCAGTCGGGAGATGATCGACGCGGACCGGCTCGAGCTGCATCGGATCGCGATCAGCTACATCGTCCTTCAACTTCATGAGCGGACGCAGCTCGCTCGTCAGGCCGATGAGCACGAGCACCACGGCGAGCACCAGCATCAAGCCTTGCCGGATCAGTTGAGGATGCCACAGTTCGGCCAGCATTCCTTCGCGCGACGCCTGCGTCTTGCCCACCACCACCACCACGGACAACGTCGAACCCGAGCTGTAAAGCTGCCGCTGGTACGCCACGGCTCGAATCGATTGGCCGTCGAGCGTCGTATCGTAAAACACCGGATAGACTGTATCCGTGCTGGGCAGTGCGAGCTCGGGCGTGCCGCCCAACAGCCGATCACCCGCGACGATTCTGTAGAAAACGTGGTCCTGGTACGGCGATTCGAATATTTCCAGCGCCGCGGGCGGAACATCGGCCGTCAGCGCGCCGTTGCTCCACTCGATGTCTTCGCCGATGGTGCGCGCCGACGCGAGCAGCGCGTTGTCCTGCAGCAAAGCGGCCGTCTGGCGCGCCGCGTCATAGGACATCATCCCCGCAACGAACATGAATGCCGCCAACGGCAACAGCACCCACCACAGCAAGCGGGCGCGCAGACTATGCATCATCGATTGACGCCCTATAAACAAGTTTGGCTCGTGCCGAACCGACGCGCGCGGCGTCGGCACGGGACGAGCCGGCCGGATCCAATGCGCCTTCGCGGCGCAATATGTCAGAACGCGGCGGGTCTCCATTTCAGCAGGCGCTTTTCCAGACGGGTCAGCAAGTAGTCGCAAGCCAATGCCACGACGGCCAACACGATCATCGCCGCAAACACGCCGCTTGCGTTGAACGCGCCTTGCGCCGTGGAGATCAAGAGGCCGATACCCTGCTTCGAGCCCAGGAATTCGCCGACAACCGCACCGACGAGCGCGAAGCCGAAGCTCACGTGCAAGCTTGCCAGAATCCAGGACAGTGCCGACGGAATGACGACGGCCGTCGTCAGTTGCCGCTTCGACGCACCAAGAATCTGCGCGTTGGCGATCATATAACGATCGGCCTCGCGCACACCTTGGAAGGCATTGCCGAAGACGACGAAGAACACCATGACGACGGCGAGCGCCACCTTCGATGCCATGCCCAAGCCGAGCGCGATCACGAACACGGAGCCGAGCACGACCCGGGGGATCGAATTGGCAACCTGGATGTAGATGCTGAAGACGTCCGACAGCAATTTATTGCGGCCGAGTACGACACCGCAGATCACCCCCGCCACCGAGCCGATCGCGAATCCGATCGCCGTCTCCTCGAGCGTCACCCACACTTGAGTGAGCAGCGGCCCTTGGGACGTGCCGTTGGCGAACCAGTCGATGATCTGGGCAAAAATCAGCGAGGGCATCGAGAAGAAGAACGGGTCGATCCACTTCATCCGGCCGGAGAGCTCCCAGCCGCCGAGCCAGACGACCAGCACGAGCAGGCGCAGGCCGATGATCAATGCGCGACGCTGACGCAGCCGGCGCTGCGCCGCTTTTTCCACCTCGGCGAGCGACGATTCCAACGGGCTCGCTTTGGGTTGTTCGAAGGTAGTAGCCATAGTAGACATCTCAGTCTTTCCGGTATTCAAAGTCAAGCAATCTGCACTTCTTCGCGCAGGTCGTGCCAAATGTCGCGCGAGAGTTCGATGA
>NZ_JBQCDN010000201.1:0-40138 GCF_051961175.1 Trinickia sp.
GGCAAGCAAGTATGGATCAAGGATATGACCGGGCTCGAGCGGATGAGCACTCACTGCATTCCACAGTAGGTCAGGCCGGGCTTAAGGATGCGAAGCGTCGTCTGTTGTCTGTTATCGGTAGGCCCCCGTTGCGGCCGTCGTTTCCATGACGGCGGCTGCATCGGGAAGTGGAAGGAAGGTTCAAGCACCGCGATCAATCAATGAGACATTAGAACGGGTACGGTCATCGTTCCAAGCAGAGCGCGCGTGACGCCCCCTAATACGTGCTCAGTGGCACGCATGTGCCCGTAAGCGCCCATCACAAGCAGATCGGCATGGACGTCGGTCACCTGATTGAGAAGTGTCGCGCCGGTGCTGACGCCAGAAACGCGAGGTATCGATTGGAAGCCCGCGCGTATCCCGTGCCGCTCCAGGTAGCCGGCTGCGTCAAAGCCTGCCGGGTCGTCGCGATTGGGATGCTTTTCGACAACCGAAACCGTGACGAAGCGTGCGCGTTTGAGAATCGGCAGCGCGTCCGCAAGTGCGCGGGCAGCCTCACGGCTTCCATCCCAGGCGACGACGACGTTTTCGCCGAATGACGGCGTCTGTCCCGCGTACGGAAGCACGATCACAGGGCGGCCGCAGTTCATCACGATGTCCTCGACGAAATCGCGTGCAACGAAGGACGCTTGATCGTCCGGATCTTGCTGGCCTAGGATGATGAGATCGGCGTGTCGCGCATGTAACACAGCGGCGTCGGTAGCGGAACCCGCCGGCGCACTCCATTCGAATGGGCATCCGGCGCGCTTGGCCGCAGCTGTGAACGCTTGACGGGCGCGCTGCATCCTCTCCGCACCCTGCGCTTCGAGTTTCGCCAAATTGAGGCTGTCGTCGCGCTTGAGCAGCGGTCTGAACAAGTCCTGGCAGACCACATAAAGGCCAATGATATGCGCATCGTGCTTCAACGCAAAATCGAGCGCGAAAGCAATGCGTGCCTCGCTGTGCCGGCTGTCGTCGATATGGACGAGGATGGTTTTGTATGTCATAGCAGAACCTGCTTGGTTTGGTGATCGGCTGCGCCTTGCGTTGCCCCGGCGCTCTCGAAGTTGCCTGGCACGAGCAAAACCGGGCAACAGGACATGCGTGTGAACTGCTCCGCGACGCTGCCGAGCATGAGGCGCTTGACTCCGCGCCGTCCGTGTGTGCCCATGACCACGACGTCGCAATGGGTCGCCCGTGCTTCTTCCAAAATCCTTTCTGGAACATTGCCGCCCGGTTTGTCGACCTCCACGACTCTTGGCGTTCCTTTGATGTTGTCTCGTCGCATGGCGGCGCTGGCCTCGTTCTTCAATTGCTCGCCGGTTTGAAGCAGCGCGTCGCGTACGATCGAGGGATCGAATCCGGGCGCCTCATAGGACACCATCGGGATGTCTACTACGTAGACCGGTATCAGTTCGGCATGACTTTCGCGCGCCATCGCAAGTGCATATTCCAATGCACGCTGCGCGGTGGTGCTGCCGTCTATCGGAACGAGGATCCGTTTGTACATGATTTACGCCTCATAAATGGTTCGATCGCTTCGTGTCAATGCGACATCAACACCGGCAAGGTCATCGATTTGAGAATCGAACGGGTAGCGCCACCGAGCACCAGTTCGCGCCATCGCGAATGGCCGTAACAACCCATCACGAGGAGGTCTGCCTCGAGATCGGCTGCACGAGAAAGGATCGTTTCGCCGATCGACACGTCCTTCACGCCCTCGATTTCCTGCGTGGCAACGTTGGCGCCATATCGCGAGATGACCGTGGCGATATCGGATCCGGGAACCCGGCTCGACACTGGTTCGCCGTTCAGCGCATTGATCGTGAGCACGGTCACTTGCTTCGCGTGACGGAAAAACGGCAACGCGTCGTGGAGCGCACGTGTGGCCTCGCGGCTGCCGTCCCACGCAAGAACGACGTGGGACGCGATGTGATGAAATTGGCCGGCGTAAGGCACGACCAGCACCGGGCGCCCCGCTGAAAGCACGAGATTCTCGACGAATTGCTGGGCGACGAACGATTCGGGATCCTCACGATTGTATTGGCCGACGATGACTAGATCGGCTAGGCGGGCAGCCTGTGGGACACACCGATTGGCGTATTCCGTTGACCTTCGCCATTCGCCGGCGACCTTCATGCGCAACATCTCGGCGCGAAAAAGCCGTTCTAGCGCGCCTTGTTGCTGCAGGCGCCTATGCTCGAACTCCGCGTAGTATTCGGCGCTACCCGCGAGCACGTAGAACGACCCGGGCTCGGGCCTGTAGACGGTGAAAAAGCCAGTGAGATACGCGTCAAACTGCTGGGCTAGCGAGAGTGCGAGTTCGAGGCGGCTGTGCACAGCCTCACTCGAATCGAGATGCACGAAGATGCTCTTATAACTCATTGCCGTGGCTCCGAAGAATGAAAGTTCAGCACGGGAAAAGTGCTTAACGCGGCTTCCAGTCTAGGAGGGCGGCGAAGTTGCCGATTGATGCGAATCAAGCGAAGCCAGGTTAGACGAAAGCGCCGCTTTGCACTGACCTACCAAGGCAAGCATTAAGAGGAATCGACGTGGTCGCTGCAATGTCTTGATCGCGGTCAATCGGCCGTCGGTGCTGCAGTCTAAATTGGACTCCTACTGAACCGTTAATCGCGCATAAACAAGGCATGCGCGCAGTCTTCGGTTTCTTTCTTCGCTCAGGAGAACATGATGCCCGTGAAGCGAGTCGCATTTGTCACTCCACTCGTGAGCGAAACGAAAGCCGGGTTACACCCATGCGCCCGGGCAACGTCGGTCATGCGAGTACGGACAGGAGTGAGAGATGAAGACGGACAAGCAACTGCGGGACGAGGTGGAAGAGGAGCTGGATTTCGATCCTTTGATCAACTCGGCGCAAATCGGTGTCGAGGTAACCGACCGGGTCGTGACCTTGTCGGGCCATCCGTCGAGCTATGCCGAAAAAATTGCAGCGGAAAAGGCGGCTCAGCGCGTCTCGGGGGTGAAGGCCGTGGTTGTCGATATGCATGTACGGCTCTCGAACGACGACGTCCACACCGACGAAGAGACGGCGAGTGCCGTGCGCTCCATGCTGCATTGGATCGCTGGACTTGGGGAAGATGCGGTCAAAGTGCAGGTGGAGAACGGCTGGGTGACGTTACACGGGGAAGTCGACAGCCCACGCCGCAGTTATCTTGCGGCACGCACGATCGGCCAGATGCGCAGTGTGACCGGAGTGACCAATCTGATCAAGGTCTCGGTGCCTAAGGCCGCCAGCGATGTGACCGAAAACATTCGGAGAGCGCTGCAGCGCCATGCGGAACGTGCGGCGAAGCATATTCAAATCAAAGTCCATGACGGTACCGTCACGTTGACCGGCAAGGTAGCGTCCTATGCGGAACGCTCGCTGGCGCGTGGGGCAGCATGGTCGGCGCCGGGCGTTCATGCCGTGATCGACGATCTCGACATCGAATAAGGCGGCTGCCGGCTCGCGAGGTTGGCGTATGCACCAGGGTTAGGCGGATGGCTTGCTGCTACGGGGATCCTCCAACTCGACGGATTGGAGGTACGTCGGCACCTCGCAGGGCCAGTGGAGCGCTTCAGATATCCTGCGTCGCAATGCATCGGCCGCGGCCGGTTCGCCGTGCGTCATGAATGTCCTCAGAGGCGGTGTCGATATTGACGACAACCACCCGAGAATTTCGCGGTAATCGGCGTGTGCCGACAGAGAGGAAATCGATTCGACTTTCGCGCGAACCCGCACATACTCGCCGTGAATTTTTAGAGTCGGTGCATGCGCCTCGAGTGCCGCGCCGCGGGTTCCCGCCGCTTGGTACCCGGCTAGTACAATCGTGTTGCGCGCGTCCGCCGCGAATGCTTTCAGGTGGTGCAACACGCGACCGCCGGTGATCATCCCACTGCCTGCAATCACGACCATCGGCCCACCTCTACCCGTCACCTCTTTCGATTGATCGACGGTGCGCACCATCGTCGCGGCTTTGGCGATCGAATCCGCTTGCGTCATGGTGAGCCGGTGTTCGCTGAGATGGTGCCGGTAGAGATCGGTCACCGCTATCGCCATGGGACTGTCGAGAAAGACCGGAACGCGCGGCATGCGGCCGGTTTCCTTTAGCAGCGCAATGTAGTGAAGTATCGTCTGCGTACGGCCGACGGCGAAAGAGGGAATAACCACCACGCCGCCATGTTTGAATGTGCGCGCGAAAATCGCCTCGAGTTGTGCCGCAGGGTCGCTCTCGGCATGTAGCCGGTCTCCATAGGTCGCCTCCACGACTAGATAGTCCGCGTGCTCGATCCGCATTGGCGCGCACATGACGGGATCCGACGGGCGCCCAAGATCGCCGGAGAATACGATGTCGTTTCCGTTCATATGAACGACGACACTCGCCGCGCCTAAGATATGTCCCGCGGGAAGTAACCGAAAGTATGCCTGCTCCGAGAGCTTCACCGGCGTGTTGAATTCAGAGGGTACGAATTGCTTGAGCACGCGCTCTGCATCGTCGAGCGTGTAGAGCGGTAGGGCCGGGTGATGCTTAGAGTATGCATGTCGATTCGCGAAATTCGCCTCTTCCTCCTGCAGCTTAGCGCTGTCGCGCAGCATGACCCCACATAAGTCGGTGGTGCCAGTGGTCGCATAGACGGGGCCTCGATAACCCATGCGGGCGAGCACGGGTAGGTACCCGGAGTGGTCGATGTGTGCATGCGTGAGCACTACGGCATCGAGTGTATCGACAGGGACAGGGAGTGCTGCCCAATTGCGTAACCGCAGGTTTTTGGTGCCTTCGAACAGACCGCAATCGATCAATACGCGTGTGCCGGCGCACTCGAGCAGGTATTTCGAACCGGTGACCGTCTCCGCCGCACCAAGGAATGTCAGCCTCATGATTGCTCTCCCGCGGCCACAGCCTGCCGCTTGTCACGCTGGTCGGGTATTGGCGCGTGCAGGTTGTACCATTCGCATATCGCGCCCCAGATCTCATGAGCTGATTCAGCGAACGTCAGTAACCTCGCATCGGACGGGGCGATCATGCCTTCTTCGACCAGAAAATCGAAATCGATCGCACGCCGCCAATATCGCTCGCCGACGAGCACCACAGGTAACGATGCGATCTTGCCGGTCTGCAGCAACGTCAGCACCTCGAAGAGCTCGTCGCAGGTGCCATAGCCGCCGGGAAAAAAGACCGCAGCCTTCGCACGCTCGAGCAAATGCATCTTGCGAATGGCGAAGTAGTGCAGCTTGAAACAGAGATTTGGGCTGATATACGGGTTGGGCAGCTGTTCGTGCGGCAGCGAGATGTTCAGCCCGATGCTTGGCGCGCCCGATTCGAACGCGCCGCGGTTGGCGCCTTCCATGATGCCCGGGCCGCCGCCGGTGACGACGGCGAGTTCGGGAACGTTGTCGGTTACGCAGCACTTGGCCACAAGACGCCCGAATTCACGGGCGATCGAGTAGTAGCGGCTATTGTCGAGTACCCGCTTTGCCACGTCGGCAGCTCGCGCATGGCCGGGGTCATACGGCGCCTTCGCCAGCGCTTGCTGCGCCGAGATCAGCCGTTGCTCCGCCGCTTGCGGCTCGATCAAACGGGTGCTGCCATAAACCACGACCGTGTGCTCGATCGCATGCCGCTGCAAGATTTCTTCCGTTTTCCAAAAGTCCAACTGCAGACGCACGCCGCACATCTCGGGCCGCAGAAGAAAGGCTCTGTCCTCGTCGGCCTGCTGATAGCTAGGGCTCTCGATCAGCTTGCGGACGCGCTCGCGCGCCTCAGCCCCGCTTTCGTAGTCGGCACACTCGTTCATTAGGCGCCTCTCGAGTCACATGTCAGTTTCATCATCGCGCCAATATTGGCGCTGGCTGCTGACGCAGATCAATTCGGACCCATAGTGCACCGATCTGATCTCAATCAACGCGATAGCGGATTCGCGTGCCTTTTTGGCTTGACGCAGGTCAATTCCACAATGGCATCGAACTCTACGATGGTTCCTGCGGTGAACGAACCCGAGTCATGTACGCTGCAGGAAGCCTGCCATACAGATGCGCGATCGGCACGTCGGCGCGTTGATTGTCACGGGTGGCCCGTTTGACCGCATTGCCGGCATTCGTCTGATTGCCCGTGCGTGCATCCAAGCGGGGAGACGCAGCTATGAGCGGAATTCTCACTGTGACACTGAACCCCGCGGTCGATGTATCGACGGCTGTCGAACGGGTGGACGATACGCGTAAGCTGCGCTGTGACGCGGCGCTCAAGCATCCTGGCGGCGGCGGGATCAACGTGGCGCGTGTGATCACTCGCTTGGGCGGCGATTGCGTTGCGCTCTATCTGGCCGGCGGCCCGCTCGGACGGGAACTGCGCCGTCTCCTCGAGGAGGAAGACGTTCTAGGCGTATGCGCTGAAATCGCTGACGAAACGCGAGAGAGCTTTTCCGTGTACGAGAAGTCGACAGGGCGGCAGTTTCGCTTCGTCTTGCCGGGCCCCACTGTGTCAGAGCATGAGTGGAACGGCTGTATCGAGCAGTTCGAGTCGTGCGCGCGGGCTGCGGACTATGTCGTACTGAGTGGTAGTCTGCCGCCAGGCATTGCGACCGATGCCTATGCCAGGTTGGTGCGAGCGGCCCGTGCCAACGGAGCGAGAGTCGTGCTGGACAGCTCGGGGCCGCCTTTGAGAGCCGCACTCGAAGCCGGCGTTTTTCTGATTAAGCCAAGCCTCGGCGAACTATGCGAGCTTTGTGGCCGGCCGCTCGAGACCGAGACGCAATGGTGCGAAGCCGCGCACGATATCGTGCGTAAAGGCCAAGCGCAGATCGTCGTTTTGACGCTGGGCAGCCTCGGCGCGCTGCTTGTGACCGAGCACGACGAGTTGCGAGCGCGTGCACTGCCGATGACCGTCGTGAGCGCGATCGGTGCGGGCGACTCTCTATTGGGCGCGCTCGTCTGGGCGCTCCATCGCGGCCTTCCGCTGGCCCAAGCGTTCCGCTATGGCGTCGCCGCTGCGTCGGCGTCGCTTCCGAGGGCAGGCACGGGGCTTTGCGACGCGCAAGAGGTCGAGCAGCTTTACGGGCAGGTTCGCCTGAGGTAGCCACGCTCGACGATATGACGATATCGCAGCCAGTGCGGTCGGAGGATCGCTACTTGCGTGTGGAGCTGCTGGAGCGGATCACAACGCTTGCTAGAAAGCGTCGCGATCGATCGCCAGACGGGGCCTGAACGGATCGATCACGGTCACGCCATAGATCGCCATTGATGTCACCAAAGAACCTCATTCAATGGCCGGCGTGGCGCACGCTCAATGACCTTGGGTCCATAACCGATTCTCAGCAACAACTGCGGCACTGCAGTCAGGCCCGCCACCTTGCGCAAACGCTCGCGCAGCGGCGCGATTTCGATGGGCTGGTTCAAAAAGGAAGCACTCAAGCCGAAGGTTGTCGCGGTAAGCAGTAATCGCTCCAGCGCTTGGCCAGCGGCAAGCCAGGCTTCGCGGTTGTCGATGTCCGTAGCGATCACGAGAAGGAGCGGTGATCCTGCCAACAGTTTCTCGTGTATGGCGACCATGCCTTGGCCCACATCAAACGTGCGGATTGCCGATGCGGCGATGGGGACCGCAAGATTGAGTAGCGCGGCCACGCCGGCGGCATCGACCGGCATACCATCGTTACTGCGCTTCGGATGAATCCAGCACGCGAGTTCGCGCCGGAAGCACGGATCGGCGAATTGCAATGCGTCGGCCTCGGCGATCAGATCCGCGATGCGTGTTCGGCTTGCCGGATCATCGAGGCAAACAATCCGCGCCCCCTCTGCTTCGCCTGCGTCGGTCAAGGAGCGAATCGTACTGTCCGCCAGCGGCGTTTCGGAAAACGGTCTGCGCACGGTGGCGCGCGTGCGGATAGCGCTGAAGAGCGCGTTTAGGCTTTCATCTAGGAAACCTCTTTCCAGCACCTGCAAGTGGGCAAGCATGTCCGGATCGACCTCGGACGGAAAGAGCCTGATTCGGTAGCTCAGTCCGTAATGGTTCAATGCTGCGCGTAGATTGAGCAGGGCAGCCCCACAACTCATAGTGAGTTCCCTATCGAACGGATCGACGACCGGCAGTGCCCGCATGCGATCGGCGCAGAGCGTGATGGAGTCGTCGTCGACGATGAAATGCCATGGCTGCGAATTGTGGCTAGACGGAGCGAGCACGGCGTGCTGTAAGGCACAACGCATCTTCTTGCCGACGCTCGCGGTCGAATCGAGCGAATAGAGGGCGGACTCTCGAACTTCCGCTTGTGGATAGGAGTTCATCGTTGATTCCCTCGAAGGCACCTGTGAACAATATCCGCTCCATGGATGGCCGGCCGATTGACGAGCGTCAACGCAATGGCGCATCGCGCGGCGAGTGCGATCAAGTGCACGATGTTTTTCGCTTCTAGGCTTCGAAACCTCCAGTCTCTGATTTACGTCAACCTGAAAATGAGTGAAAACACGGACAGTGGATGAGTTCGGACAGGTCCGTCAAGCGCGGCTGAGCTGCCCGAACGCAAAATGAAATTCTGCGTGCCCATCCGTTCAGAGGTTTGCCGTGGTGACGCTGGTCATCCTGTTTGTAGTCGTATTGCTGATCAATCTCATGCCCGCGTTTGGGCCGCCCACATGGATGGCCATGTCATGGGTCGGCTTCAATGTTCCCGGTGGCGATCCGTTTCTTTTTGCCTTGGTTGCTGCAAGCGCGGCGACCCTTGGCCGGCTGATACTGGCGATCTTCGCCCGCAAGCTCGTCCGAGGACGGCTGATGCGCGATTCCGACCGGCAAAACATCGACGTGGTCAGAGTGTGGTTGGAAAGGCACAGAACGCTGACCATCGGCGCGTTCTTCTTTTATTCGCTGAGTCCTTTGCCGTCGAACTATCTCTTCATCGCATATGGGCTATCGGGGATGCCGCTGAGGGTCATCGGAGCGGCATTCTTTGTCGGTCGTACGGTGAGCTATGCCATCTGGGCGCATTTCGGACGATTTGTATCTACGCATGTCGATCCTGAAGTTCAGCTCGAAGGAGGCTACCTGAGCGCCTACTTCGTCGTCACGCAGCTCGCTTTGCTGGGGCTCGTCTACCTACTCATGAAGCTCGATTGGAAGATGCTCATCGAAGAACGGAAGCTCGCGTGGCGACGGTCGACGAGGCTGCCGGGGCAGGCTGGGCATGGCCGCACCACCGATGTTGAATGAAATGGCGCCGACCCGGCTACAGCTTTACTGCCGGCCAACCACCCGATTGAAAGGAGTCAGTGGAGCGAGTCGACGCAGCCCGTCCGTTATTGCGGCGCTGGACTTGGGCATCGGCGGCAAATCAACATGGTGCCGTGGCGATCGGGATCGTCCCAGTAAAAGTGCACGTCGATGGCACCCTGCGAAGGCACCACGACCTCTTTCGTTTCCGTGATGTGTCGGTCACGTGCTGCAATCCGATAGCGGCCTGTGGGCACGCGCGCGAACAAAAACGGCCCCTCAGTGCGCACCGCGAGTACGACGTGCTGGCCGGAAGTAATGCTGACATCGACGTCGGAAAGATAGTGGCCAGCTTTGGATGCAAGCGTGATGCGCATGTTGTACTTCGGAGCGATCTCGCGGAAAGCAAGGACTTCATCTTCGCCGATGCCGCCCGTCACATACGCGACCCCGGCGTGCGTCACTGGCGTAGGAGCGGTCTGCGCAAACGCGTGGGTGCTCGCGAGGACACATGAGACAAGCAGTGCGGCGGGCAGGTGGGTGGAAACGTTGAACATGGGACCCTCCAGGACTTACTTTGGCGGCAGTAGCGGCCGCGTTTTCGGTCGGTTCAGACATCGATAAAAGCTTAAGCAGCACTGGCAAACCAACGACCAACGCCGTAGGCCTATCGTGGCGACCCGACCAGCAACAATGGCGTCTCGGTAGCGTGTGCTACACGCCCCGCGACACTACCGAGCAACCAGCGCGCTATCCCGCGACGACCGTGCGTGCCCATGACGATGAGCTCGGCTTGCCAGTTCTGCGCCTCTCTCAGAATGGCGTTAGCGATGTCGTCATGGGTGGAAGCCGTGCCGACGATCTCGGCCATTGAGCGCTCGGCACCGATGCTATCGAGCACGGCCTTGGCAGCCGTCAACGCCTGTTCGCCCTGTTTGGTAAAAGCATCTTCCAGCGCGTCGATTGTGACGGGGTCGGCGAGTTGCACACCGCGATCGACGACATAGACGGCGCGCAGTTCAGCTTGGGGCCCGACGAGCGTCAGACCGAATCTCAGCGCTTGCAGAGCTGGATCGCTGCCATCGAGTGCGAACAAAATGCGCTCAGGCGTATGATGAATCGGGCTATCGCCCCGAGCGGGGACGACCAATATCGGGCAATGGGAAAGCTTTACCAGCGGCTCCGATACCGTGCCTTCGACCCAGCGAGACAGCCAACCATAGTGCTCGCGGGCGCCTACGATCAGTAAGTCGGCATGCCATGTGCTGGCGCAATCAAGCAGCGCATGAATGACATCGCCTCCATGTTTCGCAAGCTCGATCACGTCCGTTTCCAACTGGACGTCGTCGCGCGCAAAACGCCTATAGGCCTGATTCACGGCATCCGTCGCGTCGCGCAGCAATTCTCCCCGTGCTTCATCCAGGACGGACGACGGCAATGAGCCGGTTGGAACAAGCGTGCGCGGGTTTTCGGCCACGCTGACGATGCGAACATCTGCGCCAGGGGGCACTATGTGCGTGGCAAATTCCAATGCCTTCCTGGACGCCTCGGACAGTTCGGTTGCGATGAGAATCCTCTGCGGCTTGGTGGGCGCGCCGTAGGACGCGGTTTCATCTTTCATTGGCTGCTCCGAGAAGGTGTTTTCCGTCATTTTCTGTCTCGCGTTCTATCGCCGCTTGACGGAAATCAACTCAGTGCATAAAGATGCTGCCGACTTCAGGCCTGCTTCAAGCGAATCGAAGGTCCACAAAGAAGCTTCGCTTCGAGGATGAAATCGCACGCTAGGACCGGCGTCGAATCATCGATTCGTTCTTGAACGGCCCAAAATCAATAAAAGCAAGGAAGACCCCGACGAAGCGATGCGTAGCTACATGCCGCCATTCGTGGATGCCAACCGCGCGCTATTCCCGATCCCTGAATGATGCAACCAGGCCGACCCGAGCGAATCGGGCGGCCTTGCTCAACCGGATCGACGTCGAACCGCATCATCATTCCGTCGTGCGGTCCGTTTCCAGCTTGCGCTGCCGGCGCCCTGAGAGGAACTTAGTCGTCCAGCAAGCCCGCTTGTCTCAACATCGCATTGTTATCTACTGTCGGATGACGCGAAGCGGGACGAATTTCCGATTCGGAGTCGGAATCCGAGTCATACAACATTCCTTGTCTTTGGGCCCATATGTTCTGATCGATCTGGTTCGCGATTTCTTGCAACTCGGGATCGTCGATCGGATGCGTCGGCATTTTTCCCTTGAGGCCGATACCCCACTTTGTGAGTTCGGTACTCCGCTCGTCGTCCATGAGCTGTGCGAGGGGCCGTTTGTCTCGCGTACCAGCGGCCCAAGCCACTTGCTTCTTCGATTTCCCCGGCAACTGCGCTGCTCGCGGCCGCTGGCTCGCAGACGGAGACGTAGAGGGCGTATGCGACTCGCGCGGGCTCAACGGGCTCAGCGCGGCGTTCACCGACGCCGGTTTGCTTTTCCCCGACCCGCTAGGTTGGGTGTTGCTCGATGTTTGCGCTCTAGACGTACTCGAGGTCGAAAAAAAGCGGCTGATTGAAGAAAGATTGAGACGGGACATGATGGATCCTATGCGATGTAACGTTCAATACGGCGAAACCCACGGATGCAAATGGCTGATGCGTGCCCCCATTCCCCGCTCCCATTCGATCGCGTACTGGCTCGTGTTCGTTCTCATTTCCACCATGCCGCCCGCGCTCTTTCGCACGCCGACACCAATCGCGCGTCCGTGATTGCACAGCGCATCGACGCGTCCGCTCGCATAGCCGCTCGCAATACGTTCGAGCTCTCCCTCGCTACGCGCCAGCAGCGCAGACTCAGGCTTTGACAGCTCGTGATCGGCGATATCGGCGATCGCACGCAGCAACCCGGCACGCGACGAAAACGTACCCGTGCGCGAGACGGTGCCGCCGGGCTTGTTCAGGCGCGCGCGCATTTGCTCGGGGCTCTGCCCGAAGTGAACGTCGATCGCGCGAACGAGTGCCGCGGGCGAGATGATGCGGTGCAGGTCGGGGCTACGGATCGCCTCGTTCCATCGCGTTTCGAGCTCGCCTTCAAGGCGTTCCGCTTCCCCGCTGCGGACACCCCGCTGCTTGTTCTCCTGATGGCGGGCCGCCCGCAGATCGCCTAGCTGATTCTGGCGTTCAGCCAATTCGTTGTCGATCGCCTCGAGTTCGTCGGCCGCCGACAGATAGCGCGCACTGAGGCTCGCGTAATGCTCGAACTCGCTCTTGTGCTGAGCCGCGTATTGCGGAATTTCGCCCTGCAGGCGGCGGATCCGCGCTTCGAGTTGCTCCAGATCGGTACCTGAGCGGCTCGTGCTCGGTGTGGCAAGCGCGGCGCGCGTTCGTGGCTGCTGAGCGGGCGGACGATCAAGCGCTTTTCTTTCCGCCACGAGATCCGCGATCCTCTCGCTGTAGTAGCCATCGAGGTGAGGCGCAACCTGCTGCCCCATCTTTTCGATGACCGGGTCAGTGATCTTAAGGCTCTTGATGAAATGCTTTTCGAGCGCACCGATCATCGTCGTAAACGCGTCCTGATGCCGATTCAGCATGGTCGACAAATCACTGAGCCGAGCGGCGGCCGCGCCGATCTGAGGCCCACTCAGGATCTGATCGCCGAACTCGGCGACCGTGGCGCCTCGCCGCAGCGCCCCCTGCATCCCCGTCGCGGCCCGGTCGATCTCCTCTCGGATACGACGTGAGGTGATCTGGGGCGGCGACTGCCCCACCCGAGCGCTTACGCTGTTCATCTGATCAAGCGACTTGCCTTGGCGCGCGCCAACATTCGCTACGCGTAGGCTAAGCCCCAGCTCGTAGGCGAGCATGCGCTCAATCTCGGCGCCCATATTCTCGAGCCCTGTGCTCGAAGCGGCGCGCATGAACGCTCGGACGGCCTCGAGCGGGTCCCCCCGGAGCGCCGTCATGCGTTCGAACGCCGTCGTCAGGCTTGCCTGAAACTCCCGGTCACGCGGCGGGCGTGCCGACCGGCGCGACACCCGTGTTTCGCCTCGCAACCAGTGAGCCGTTTGCTCCCGCAAAGCCGGGCTCACGTCGGTCATCATCTCGAACGCCCCAACCTCGCCGCTCTGCCTCAGCGCGGTACGCTCGGCCACCGTCTTCGCTTGTTCGGCTGCTGCCGCCCGGCTCGCCGACAGCAATTCGATCTGCCGCGAAATTTGCCTCTTGCGGCCATGGTTGACATTAATATCCGCGACGATCGCATCCGTGCTCGATTGAGACTGCGCCGTGGGCACCGCCGGTTCGGATGCGGTCGCCGCTTCGTACTCCCGCTGCAATTGTTCGAGCCGCTGCTCTTTGCCCGCTTGTGTCGCATTCAATTGCTCGACCACATTGCGGGCCTCGTCGCACTGCGTGCTCAGCGCTTTGAGCTTGCCGCGCACCTGATCGCGACGGGTACTCAGCCGCCGGATAGCCTGTGTCAGTTCCGCTTCCGATAGTTGCGGCACCGGATCGGCATGGGGCTCGGGCGGTGCCTTGAGCGCGGCAAGCTGCGCTTCGAGCCTGCCGATGTTGTCCGCGAGCGCGACGACGGCTTTAACGTCGCTGCTGCGATTCATCAGAGTGGCCGGGGCGCCGAGCCTGGCCGCTCGCGGCGCCCGGCTCGCGCTCGCGGAGGCACGCGAAGACGACCCCGCACCCTCCGTCGACGCTGCGCGTGGCGAGAGGTCGCGCAGCGGCCCTGGGCTGGTCCCTCGAGCACTGCGCACCTCCCCCGCTTCGTTCAACTGAGCAGGCGGAGCAGACTCGCCCGCGACTCGCAATGGGACGGGTTGATGTGTGCCGATGGGCCGGACCATATACATCCTCGCAAAGGGGACTGTCGAAGCGACAGCCGGGTCGCCAGCCCCCGAACAGTAAACAGTGATAACGCGTGACAGGGACTTGCTGTCGAAAGGAGCGCCCCCTGGCGTGATGCGTGCCAATCATGCCGGCGTTCGGGGAGTAGACAAATGTGTACGGCGAATACCTGGTGCGCTGCGCGAACACTCTTGTGCGCGAGTCCCACAAAGGCATTGACAGTCGTTTCGGTGCGTCTGTCACGAGCGAGCGACATGACATGCGTGCGTATCAAGCTGGCGATTCGCGCCGAGCGCCCCAATTTCGCTGGGTAGACCGGTCCCACCGCACGGTTCTTTTTATGATCCGCCGCATTGCGTTCCCACCGTGTCGCGGGCCTGAACCTGTGACGCCAAGACGAGGCTCCGTCCCATGCGTTCGACTCCCATCCGCTCCTCTACCAGCCCGCATCGCCAAGGCGAACCGTCGGGCACGCCAGAATCGTCCCGGCAGGCCACGCCGACGGCGAATTCCCCCGCGCGTGGTGGTGTCTTGGACAACCTCTCGCGCGCGTCCGGGTCGGCGCGTCCCACCGCCCAGCGCCGAGGCATTTCATCACTTTGGCGGCGCAGCCCGTGGTCGCAGGCCTTGCTTGACGTGCGCACGGACGGCACACGTCAAGCCGACACAGTGCACGCCGAATCGAGCAGTACCCCCAGCCATCCGCGCGTCCACGATACGCGGCAACGAACGGCGCTCGCGGCACACGCCGGGGCGCTCCCGTTGGCTGAAGCGCGCTTCCAAGGGGCCGGTCAAGGACTCGCCACTCCACACGCTGCAGCCAGCGCGGAGACGTTGCTGAGCGAGTTGGCCGGCGTCGCCGCGCCGCGTGTTCCGATGGACGCCCCGACGGGTGCCTCCTCGTCATCCTCGTCCGTGCCTCGCGTGACGGGCAAAGCGCTGGAAGCGCTGCTTGCCTCAGGCGATGCCGACGCCGTTCTCGCCGTCGCGCGGGAAGCGGCCGGGCAAACCGCCAAAGCGGCCGAGGCCGCTAGCACCGGCGCAATCGCGTCGTTGATCGCGAACTCTGGCTCGGACGGTGCGGGCCCCTCGCCACTACAGTCGCTAAAGGCAGCGATCGGCGAAGCGCGAGCCCATCTCGACTACGTCACGGAAGTGGGCATCAACATGCTCGACGAGGATGACGAGGACGACGCACCGAAAATCGCCGAGGCGCGCGCGATGATCGATCAGGCACGTACGGCATTGGGCACAATCGAGTCGGAGCTGGTGCATAGCTTCGCCGCGCAGGCCATCGATGAACGGCTGCTGCCGGCGGAAGCCAGCGTGCTGGGCCAGTTGGCCGCGCTGCGCGAGCTGCATCCGAACGTCTTCGATCTCGACCATGGCGGCGGTGATCCGCGCGTGCTTGAAGGCGTGGCGTTATCGGCCTCGCGTACGGCCGATAACGCGAGGGCACTGCTCGGCGCGGCCGGCACAAATGATCGTGAGGTGCTACAACACATGGGGCACGGCGCCGTGAACGTGGCCGACATGCTCGACGGTGCCGCCGATTCGGTTGCGAAGCTGCGATCGGCCTGTCCTCAAGGCACGACGCAGGACGCGCTCGGTGCGTTAGCCCGCGCGATCGAAGACATGCAAGCATGGTTGGCCGGGCATGACGTGCCCGGCGCCGGCCGAACACCGGCCGTACCGCCTCAGTCGCCCCTGCGCACGCCAGCCCCACGCACGGTTGCGCCCATGAACGCAACCATCAGCGCGCGCTTGAGTGAGATGGCATTCCAGCGAAGCGCCCTCGGCGAGTTACCGAAGCTTGCCCGACGCGTTTCCCGGGATATGCCCGGCGACGCACGCAACCGGGAAATCTCCAATCGGCTCGTGCATTTGATGAGCCGCGCCATGGGCGAACACACGCCGCTCGACGAACGGATCGAGTTGGCGCGGATCGCAATGTACTTTGGACCGAACAACGCAGCCGAGAGCGGCCGGCTGGCGCGCATGCTGACGAGCGTGGCGCTGCGTGTGGACGCACCCACGACCGGGGAGGTAAACGAAACGATCGGTCTGGACGATAGTTCCGAAATCGGCCGCTCGGCGCTGTCGCAACAAGCGATATTCAACCGCCTCGGCGACATCATGGGCTCGCTGAACCCGGAGGAGGGGCGCAGGTTTGCCAACTCGATCCACGCGCTTCACGACGCGCGCGACGGCGGGACCGCGCGGTCCTCGCTGCGGCTGACAGCAACAGCGATTGCGGAGCGGCGGCTTGCTCCCCATTCCGCGGCCGACGATCTATTGCAGCTTCCCGTTGGCACCGAGTGGCTGGGCGATAGCGCGCAGCGCAAAAACTGGGCAGCCCGCTATTTCGAGCAATCCAGCGTCCGTCATCCGACTTCGCCGAACAACATCGCCGCAACGTACGTCGACAACCGGAGCGTCATCCGCCAGCTCGTCGCGCTCGCATCGGACATGGAAGCGCTGCGCGGCCATCGCCATCACTTCGTGCAGTTGGCGAAAGAACTCTTCAAACGCGATGACGAGCGGATTGCCGATCGCTATCGGCCCGCGATCAGCTCCGGGCAACGTTTCGAACTGCTGCGGGCGATGGTGGTGCAACTGCCGCAATTCGGCCATGCCTCCGGCGACAAGCAGACGATCAGCGACGTACTTTCCTTCGTCCTCAAGCAAATCGAGGGATTCAACCTGTCGCACGAGCACAAGCTGAGGCTCGTGAAGGAATTGCTCGCCGTCACCGAGCATTTGCCGACGAGCCGATTCAGCGCGAGCGATGCTGCGCAATCGCATGCGCTCGATGCCGCCAAGGCCGTGTTGTATCAGCTGAGAAACGCGTCGTCCGCCGTACCGCTACTGCGCCAAGTGCTGGCCTCGAGCGAAACATGGAGTACGCAACGGAGCGCGTACAACGACCTGCCCCGCACGCGCGGAGAGAAGCGGACCGCAGTGGCGACATCGATCCTACCGCCCGTCGGGCTGGTGCAAGCCGCTAAGTTCGCGGCGGGCGCCATCAAAGGCCGGGCCAGCCCGAGGCACGAAGCAGCGGATCTCGTTCTCGACGCATTGCAGCAGCAACTGGCCGGCACCGTGGGTCTGGGCCATTCCGCTCCGACGAGCCTGATCCCGCTGTATGGCGATCTCCTGCGTCAATGCATCGCGCCTTCCACCGAGTCGGCGCCCAACCTCGGTGAGGGCAGGCTCCAGCGCACGCTCTCATACATCGTGCGAGGGGGACTGCCCGTCGGCGGAGACGCGGCGACACGCGATCGGTACGTGGCCCAGGTGCTCGGCGATGATCCTGCCGTACGCGCCGCGGTAGCAAAGGCGCTCACGCGTGCCATTGCGGATAAGTCAGGCCCCGCGTCGAGCCCATTCGGCCGTCTGGCATCCGCGCGCTATCTGCAGAATCTCCTGAGCGCAGGCGCGGGCGAGCTCAGCGAAGCAGACCGTAGTGCCGCCATCGCGGGCGTCAATCGCACGTTGCTGAGTCAATCACTGACCGGGAATGCCGGGCGTGAGTCGATGACATTGACGGCCCTGTTCCGCGAGGCGCAACGCGACGGCTTCCCGCTGACGGAGGAAGTCGTGCGGCATAACATGCATCTGGAAGCTTCGCAGTCCATCAAGTGGCTGCGCCGAGTACCGGGCGCGGTCAGAAACCTGCGGGACGCCGCGACACCCGAAGATAAGCGCGAAGCGGCAAAGCCCATCCATGAGGCAGCCGAACGGATGAAGCGGGTGGCCGCCGCTTATCCGATGTTCGACTCGCAGCAGCGCGGCGCGCTCAGGACCGCCTTCATGAGCGCGGCACCTACCGATCCCGCACAGTACGGCTCGTTGGCGGCAACAGGACAGTTGCCTGCGCTGGCGCTCATCACCAGCCTCGCCCAGTTTTCCGGACAACGTCCGCGCGATGCGCGCGAACTGCTGGATCTGGCTGGGCAGGCGCGCTCCCGCCTGAACCCGACGAATCAGGAGGCGGCGATCAATCAGATGTTCGACGCCTATGACGAAGCCACGTCGGCGGGACGGGACCTCGTGCTCTCGTTCGTGACGGGGCTTAACCAGCCGCACGAATCCGGCGCTTTCGCCAGCGCCGCCGTCAAGCTCATCTCGAGCACCGTGGCTGACGAAACGATGCGCGCGAAGCTCGGCGCGGAGGAAAGCGAGCGTATCGTCGCTACGGTACTCGAGCGGATGAAGACGTTGCCGGCCGACAATGCATCGGACCTCGTCTCGAACGTCATCAACGAGTCGGCCGAACTGCCCCGGGCACTCATCGATGGCTTCATCGCCGTAGCGCCCAGACTGGAGCCACGGGCGATTGCGCAGCTACTGACAGCCGAGCTCAAGCGCGGATCCACGTTACCGCCCGGTGAGGCCTCGACGATGGCGGCGCATTGGCAAGCGCTTTCATACCGGGCACCTTCCGGCTCGCCGCAACGCGAGACGCTGGCGCTCTTCGCCGCGATCGCAGATCGGATGCACGAACACCATTCCGGCGAGGCGACCCGCGGGCACGCGGCTCCGGTACCGGAAGCGGCCGCGAGCCAACTGGCGTCGGCGCTCCACAGCTTCGAGCCTCGTTTGCAGGCAGCGGTGCTCAGCCATATCGCGGGCGAGCATGCGCCGCAAGCGGTGCGCGAAAGCGTCCTCAACGATATGTTCGGCAGCTTCGCACGACTGAACCCGCAGCAGCGACAGCTCGCGATCGAACGCGGCGGGCGCACCGGAATCGGGCGCGGCCTCATGGCACTCGCCGCGCAATTCGGCGCCCCGCAGCTTCGTGGCGGACAGGTGGTACGGCCTGGCCTCGACGAGCCGTTCCTCGACGACGGCCACAGCAGCCAAGCGGCTCCCGGGTCATTGAAAACGCTGGGCGAGGCGCTCACCGCGCGCGAGCGCAAGCCACAGGAAATCACAGTCACACTCGAAGCCATCGCAGAGCGCTTCACGGCAATGCCGCAGCATTTCCAGCAGCAGTTCGAGGACCTCTTCAAACGCTTCGTCGCGGACGGCCGGCTCAGGTCGCCACAATTGCAAGATCGCGTGATCGAGACGCTGAGGGCCGGCGGCGGACATGAGTCGGCGGTGGGCAATCGTCTGCTGCAGGCGTATGGCAGCGACCTGGACCGCCGCGTCGTGAGGGACGCCGAACAAGCCCTGGCCAAAGCGCAGGCTCAGGCCAAGGCGCAAACGGAAGCTCAAGCGCGCCTGCCGTCGATGCGCGCAGACCGCATCAAGTTGCTCGAGCATATGCGCTGAACGCATCCCGCTGCTTTACGGAGAACACCATGCCGCGCCTCGACCGGACCGCGCCGTTGCCTTATATCGACGACTCGCCGCACGCCGACGCGAACAGCGCTGTCGCGCAAGCTGCCAACCCACAAGCTTCCACGACCGCTTCGCGCCCTGCGCGCGGCACGGTGAAGGAGCGCTTCGAGCAGATGATCAATACGCGCAAGATCCCTCAGGAGCCGGCACTGAAGGTCGACGGCTGGAACGACCGTACCGCGTTGGCGATCTGCGAAGGCTGGCGGGAAAACCTCGTCCGCGATGTGTCGATCCCCGATCTCTCTCGGCTGATGGCACTGAACTTCGAGCGCACGCGCCCCGATGCCATTCCCGCCGACCGCAAGGCCGAACGACTGCTGCCGGAAGGCTCGGGCAAAGACGCCTACTACGAGGCGATGGTCGAATCGTTCCTGAGATCGATCGGTGCTTCCGACGAAGAACTTCAGGCCATCCTCGAGAGCTTCAAGAAAGCAGGACTCGGCGGGCTGCATCGCCAGAAAGCCGTCACCGTTTCGACGATCAACGGCACGGTGAGCGCGCTGCAATACGCGCTCACGGCGCACCCCTACGCCAAGCTCGCGCTCTATGGCGCTCAACTCCTGCTGACGACGATCAACAGCCGGCTCGCCTACACGTCGGCGAAGCTGCGGTTCCACTATTCCGGGACCGAGGAACTGATGCCGCTCGGCAAAGCCGACGCCGCGCCAAGCGCCAAGGCGGGGCCAAGCCTCCTCAGCGCATCGGCGAAGCTCGTCACGCAGCTCGCAAAGATCAAGAAAGATGTCAGCGCGATGGAGTCCGCGCTCGCGGCACTCGAGAAGGCAACGCAAGCACGATCCGATCTGCCGCACGAGGCCACCGCCTCGCAACGGCAACAGGCGGAACAGCAGCTGCGTGCCGCTTGCGAGGACATGAGTATCGCGTTTGCCGCATTCTCCTTGCGCAGTGAATTGAAGTCGACCTATAAAACGGCATCGGAAAGCGCCAAGATCGAGTTCCGAGGCAACGAGATTTCGCTGTACGGGAGCTACGCGAACGGCACGGCGACGTTAGCCGCGACATTGCTGGCCATCTTCGCGCCGACCTCCGCCGCCACGCTCGGGGCGACGGCCGCGGCTGCCGGGCTGGGTGCCCTGATCTACGCCGGCTATCAGTTGAGCAGCGGCCCAAGCAAGGACGGCGAGGCCAAGGCGAAGCGGGCCATTATCGCGCTGTCCAAATCGATGGATATGCTGGGCGGCAACGCGGCCAAGCAGCAAAAAGCGCGGGCCGATGCCTATCGCACCTACCTGGGCGCACGACGTTCGCGCGATCCGGAAACGCGTGAGCAAGCGCGAGGCAAACTTCTCGCGGAACTGGAAACGATCGCGCAAAGCGATTCGACGAAAGACGATCTTCAACCGCTCGAGAACTGTAAAGCGTACGCCGATCACCGAAAACAAACGGCCGACACTATCGAGCAAATCAAGACCGATCATCAACAACAGCTGGACGCTGAGCCTCATGACGATGAAACCCTCCGTGCGCTCGAGGCCGAGCTTCAACATCGATTGCAAGCTGGAACGCAAAAACTCAATGCCGAGTTCACACAGAACTATGGTTCCCGCTTCAACACTGGTACGGTCATCGATGCGTGGAAGACGCCCTATCGGATGCGCTTCGATAGCATGGGCCGTCTCCTGTTGGGCCAGGTCAGTGCATCGGCGCGCTCGCTCCTGAAGCTGCAGTCGACGCCGGTTGAATCGGGACCACAGGCATCGATACGCAACCTGCATGTCGCCGGAAGACGACAGGAATTGAAGGCATGCCTGCGCGATTGGATCAATTTCGAAACCGCACAAGCGCGTTTGAAAGAGACGGCCAACCTCAGTGACGACGACCCGGCCCTGCAAAGCAAACTCGGCTCGGCGGCACGCGCGCTTGCGGCGATTCGCAATCCCGATGCACAGGCGCTCTTCTCCGGCGACGGGCGACAGCAGGTGGAAGCGACGAAACTCGCGAAGAGAATGACCGTCGGCGAGGAAGAACGCTACACGATGACGATGGGCGGCGCGACCGCGCTCGCCGCCATTGTCAACACGTCGGGCACCCTGGCGGGCATGGGCTTGACTGTCGACAAGGTCGTGAAGGAAAGCCATGGCATTCATTTGCCCCCTCAGCACTTCGGCGACCAGAAGGACGGCCAAACGCTTTCTCAAGGCAGCGCACCGTTCACGGCCCACTATTCGGCCGGTGAGCGCGCCCGGTTCCAGAAAACTGAAATGAACGACCTGCGCCAAGTCCTTAAACGGGAGGGAGATCCGGTTAAGGTCGCGCTCGACGTGCCGCATGCCGAGGCGTTTTCAGTCGACAACCCGAGCCTCGACTTCAAGGGTCTGGATAAGGCTTTGGACGATCTCGTGGATGACCTCGAAAAACGAGCCGATATCGTCGACGAAATCACGCTTTCGATCGGCGGTGCCAAGCTAGCATCGGGCAAGCTCGACGGCACCACCGATTACTACAAGTGGCGCAAAGAGCAAGCACCGCTGCGCACGAAAGCGGCATTCACGGGCCGGCAATTGGGCATGTTTGCCAAGGCGGCCGGCATCTCCGTCGCATCGCCATTCGTGCAGGCGCTCGCGCAGATTCCCCTTTCACGCACGCGCAAAAGCGCGCGGCTCGGCGATGCGAAAAGCGTCGATATTCGCGAAAAACTGACTGCACTGGCGAATGAACGCAACGGCAACAACGAGATAAAGATCGAGCGCGATGAAACGCACGACACGCATGACACGCACGACACGCATGAAACGCATGACACGCATGACACGCATGACACGCATGACACGCGAACACCCCCGCTGATGCGGGTGAAGATACCTACGTCCACCCCGCTCCCCAACGACGAATCCCTGCGCCAGGAAACGGCATGGCAAGCCGCAGCGGACGCGGTCTCGGTCATTCCCGTATTCGGCGAGCAAGCGCGCAATCTGTCGCCGCTCAATGAAGCCACGCCGTCCGCCAGCGACAACCTGAACGAAGTCGATACCTATCTGCGCTTACTCGGCGCGGGCGGAGGTGAAAGGGCAGCGCGGACCTGGCTCGGAGAACACGGCATCGAAGCCGTCTATAACAGCGGCAGCGGACTGAACTGCCTCATCATTTCGCTGCTTCAGCACGCAACCGGCCGCTACGGACGGGAAGACGAACGCGCGCTCGCCGATGCGGCACGCGGTTACCGTGACGAATTGGTCGCTCATGGACACGGCGAAATCATGCGCGACGACGGCACGCCCGAGATGCTCCACGCCGATGAACCCGCCGTCGTTCTATTACTGCAGTTGATGCAACGCGATCATGGAAGGCGCCTCGCGTTGAACCTCGTCATGCCCAAGATTGTCGACGAACCCGGCGACACGGGCCGGCACGTCGGGGTATTTCGAGTGCCGCCGCGCGAGAGCGAAGCACAGCAGCACGTGGACGCCCACCCGGTCGCTGTGATCCAATTCGGGAATCACTTTGAGGCGCTGCGCGCCGTGGGGACCCGTGTGCCGCCGCAAGTGAAGGTGACGGAAGACAGCGAGCGCTCCTCGTCTTCGATTGACCACTCCAGCTCCAGCTCCAGCCCGAAGCCGAACCCGAAGCCGAACCCGAACTCAAGCCCGCGCATCGAGGAGCCCACCCCTTCCGTCAGCAGCGAAGACAGCCTCTTCTCGATCGATTGGCAGAAGGCGCCGCCGTCGCCGCCGGCCAGCGAAACATTCAGCTTCGACATAGAGGCTTCTTCTCCGAAAATGAGCGAGATCGGCAGCAAACTGCGAGAACAGCTCGGGCGCGCCGGCGCGATGCGTACCGCCGAAGACGCGAAACCGCTTCTCGACACGCTGCGCGAGGCGATCAAGCACGATGCCCTCGACGTCGCCTGGCGACATCCCGATCATGACTGGAATCTCATGCATGTCGCCGCCGCGGCAGGCGATGCCGATCTGATCCGCTCACTGCACGAGCGCGGCGTCGCGGCGGGCGCCGACGACGATGCGTGGTCGACCCCGCTTCACCTCGCCAGCGAGAACGGCCACACGGCTGCGGTCGCTGCGCTGCTCGAAGCAGGCGTGAACGCCAATATGGTGGACCGGGCGGGCTACCGTCCGCTTCACGCAGCCGCCCGCAGCGGCAATCGACGGATGATCGAATTGCTCGTGCAGCACGGCGCACAGGTCAACGCTCAGCATTCCACCACGGGCGACACCGCCGCCCACCTCGCAGCCCGGGACGGCAAGACCGATTCGGTTCGCGCACTGCTGGCTGCGGGTGCCGATCCGCTCCTGGAAGCCCGGCGCGGCAAACAGCCTAAGCTTCTCGCTCGGCTGAACCCGTTGTCGAAGCCGAAAGGCAGCGAGACCGTGCGCGCAGCACTCGATCGATCGAAAAAGGCGCGCGGCGAAGCCGATTACGCTTTGACTCGCGGGGCGCTGAAACAGGGCGAACGCGTCGTCAGGCGCAAATGAGGAAAGGACCGGTTCGCTCTCTGGCTGGCTCTTTCGTCCACAGACATGCCTACTACCGGCGCTTAGTGAATCATAGACGGAAACGTACGGCTATTTTTGGATCGAACGTCGAGACGATTACTTAGTTATCCGAAACGAAAACGAACTTCCGACTCAACGGACTTACAACCATGACACGCGTTTCCTCCTCGGCTCCTCACCCGTTGACGGATACTCGTCCGTCCGTTGAAACCTCGAATCGGCAAAGCACGGCTACCGGACGCTCGGCCTCGCTGCCGTCGGGAGGTGGCCAGCTCGGCACTCTGAAATTGCTCGGCAGGACGGGCCGAATCGGCTCGGCGAATGCGTCGAATACACCGCGCCGCGCCGCGATCCCGCAGCTCACGCGCGAACCGTCGTTCGGCGCCTGGCTGCCGAACCGCCCCGCATCGAGTGCCAACCCAAATCCAAATCCCAATGCAAATGCCACTGTGAAAGCGAAGACGGACAATGATGACTGGACAGCGCTGCTGGATCCGATCTTCCGTCAAGCACCGAACGCTGCCGGATCGCCATCGGCCCGAGACAATAAAGCGAGCGGCGTGCCCCGCTACTCGCTCATCGATGCGCCGAAGATCCCCTCACGCGACCGGCTCGACGATTTCGTGCAGCGTCACGAACAACTTGCAATCGGCTTGAGGCGCGCGATCGGCAAGGCGCAGCAGGCGGCCCAAAGCGCCTCGCCCGTTTCGTGGAAAACCGCGTTGCTGGCAACCTTCACGAAGTCGGGAAAGCGCGACATGGCGAACAAACTTTCGGCCAAACGCGACGAGTTGAAAAGCCTGCACGCCGAATTCAGCCGGCTGCTGACCGGAAGTGAAGTCAAGAACGCCACGCGCAGCGAAATTCAATGGGAGAAGCAGGACCCGCAACGCAGGGAAAAGGCGCTGCAGGCCGACCGCGCCATGGCGGAAACTCAGCGCTGGCGGCCCACCGCACAAACCTTTCTACGCAATATCGGCGAGCAACTGCAGGCGCTGGAACTCGATCTTGCCAAGCTGCCGAAACCGACGCACTAACTGCCGGGTTGTTTTCCCTGCCGCTGATGTTTGTGTACGTTTCGTGACACCTTGTTCGCCCCCCTGCGCACTATTTCGTCGTCCCGGCTCAGCAGAAAACGTCTGAACAATAACTTCGACTCCAACGATGGCATGTCCATCGCCGGCACGCATCGGCTACGGTGCGACTCGATGCGCATTCTCCGCCTAGCCAAAGGAGTCGATCATGGTGGACCGTATCACTTCAACGCCCTCTGCCAGCGCCAGCATCGGTGCGGGCGGCCCCGTCAACCGGTCCGGGGAATCCGGGAAAACAAGCGCCCCCTCCGGCTCGGCTGGGGCCACCGCACGCAACCGCAGCGGAATCTTCGACAAGCTGAAATCCGCACCGAGCGCAGTGGGAAAAGCGCTGCGAGTAACGGGGAAAACCGTCGCCTTCACCCCGTTCTTCAGCAAAACCACCGTCAAGCCGATGCGGGCGAGACCCGAGACGGCACCCACGAAACGCGTTACAGCGCGTGATGAACCCAAGCCGCCATCGTCGCTCTCGGGCAAACACGAGGGCAACTGGCGATCGCTCGCGGGGCCGAACAAGGGGGACACTGGCGTGCTGCTCGGTCTTTCCACGACGGACGGAGCAATCGCGCAGATTCGGACGCAGTGGCAAACGCACGACGGAGGACACTTCGATCGCGCCGGTTTGGACGTTCTCATGAGCACGCTTCGGGATCGGGTAATGAAGGAACGCCCGAACCAGCCCGACGCAGAGGGCGCCACGGCGGCGATCGTGTCGAACGCACTGTTGCGAGTGGTAGGCGGCGGCACGGCCGACAAGCAAACCGCATCGGCAGCGCCGGCCAGTACCATCGCCCCCGCACCCGCCAGCCCCGCACGAACTTCGTCCGCCCCCGAGCGCGCCAATGCCGCGTTACATGCCCTGATGACGCCCGAAGTCGAGGCCGAGCCGGCTGCGCAGCGCGACGCGTTCGCGCTGCAGATCGCGTTGGGCAGCACGGACATGGGCATGGAAACGCTGCTCAAGCTCGCGCCGCATCTCGTACCGCAATCGAATGATGCAGGCGCAGCGCGCATCCAACTCGACGGATTCCGGCAAGCGCTGAGCGCGGCCGAACATCTGTTGCGGGGCCTGCCGCCCGACGTTGCGGGACCGACATCGATCGAGGAATTGGCCGCGCTCGCCGACGCCACGCTGCCGCCGCCCGAAAGGACGAATACATCCCATGCCGCCGCCGGCGCGGACCCCGCACTCGCCGCCTGGCTCAACAACCATCCCGCACCTGTCGCGGCCAAAGCGTTGCAGACGGCCCTCATGTTGCGCGCCAACGCGGGCGGCCTACTTCAACTGGCGTTGCGAATTCAAGGAAGAAGGCGCCGGCACCACGCTCGCCAAAACCCAACAGCGCATGTTCAAGCTGCACAAGTACGCACAACGCTCCGCGACGCCGGGCAAGATTGCAGGACCGTTCGCGGGTTTTCTCGGCATGAAGAAGTCCCCGTTGTCGTCGCTGCGCAAATTCGGCACGAGCGGTCTGATGCTCGCCTATCCCGAGGAAGAATTCGCCGCGTTCAAGGGGGCGGTCGATACGATGAAGGGCCAACTCGAGCAGCAATTGGAATCCGAGCCCGCGGGCAACACCGATCGACGCATGCAGCACGCAGCCAGAATCGCGGTACTCGAGCAATGGCATGATCGCGCGAGCATCAAGGGTCTGCGCGAAAAGCATCGGTTTTCGAGCAAGGATCTCGACGAAATTGCGAAACGCGTCGAGCAGCGGCTGCCCGGCCAATCGCAGGGCGCCGCCGCGCGCAACTGGGTCAAGCAGAACCTGCGAAAGTGCACGACAGATACGCCGCAAAGGATGGCGGAGCAGATATGGGGCGAAGCGGGCATCCCCGATGCGGTGAACGGCAAGCTTCAGGCGTTCAAGCGCCCGGCCGACAAGGACATTCGCCCGGCCGGCAATACGCCCGAAGCGCAGTTCGACGCACTGGACAAGCTCATCGATACGATCCGCGACACCTACGACATTCGCATGTCGAGCGGCGGCACGCATGGCGTCGCGAGCGTGACGTCCGAAACGTTGGCCCAATTGTCCTCGCACGTGGCCGTGCCCAGTCTCACTCTCACGCCTGACGTCGGTTACTTGCGCGGCCGTCACGCAGTGATCGACATCGGTTCGAGCGCGCACTTTGGCAGCCTGTTCATCGGCACCGATTCGCGCAGCTCCACATACGGGGGGATCAGCGGCTTCGGCGGATGGTCGTTTGCGAAAGGCCGCGCTTCGTTGGGTGCGTTCGGCGGCATTCGCTTCTTCGGCAACGACAAAAACAGTTTGCGCGGCGTCGCCATCCGCACGCGCCGCTCCGACGATTCGCGCAGCACGGGTCAACCGGATCAATGGCGAGCGAAGATGAAAAGCGTGCTCGGGAGCGTCAAGGCGTCCGGGGCGGGCGGCGGCGCGCCGGCTACGGCGGAACAGATGTGGGCCGGTATCGCGCACGAGTTCTACAAGGACTCGGATGTGTCGATCAATTGGGTGGCTGCCGAGGGCTCGCAAAAGTATGGCACCGCGTCCGCGGGCATCACCGCGCGTGCCGGCAATAAAAACACGAAGTGGGGGCCGTCGTTCACGGCGGGGCTCAGGAAAATTTACGGCGCGAAGAGCGTGGCCAAGGATCAAACGGGAAACCACCAACTCAAGACGGCCACGAGCAATTCCGGCCGTGCCGCTTCGGTTTCGGCCTCACTCGTGGAAGGCATGCCCAGCGCGCCGGTGAGCCATGCCGGGCATCTCGCCGCCATTTCGTTTCCGTCGATTCCCTACGTCGGCATCGGCACAACGATGCTCGCCACCAACACGAACGCAGCCGCGCGGCTGGCGTATGAAAACGGCCGCATCGTTCCCAACCACTCGTTCCAGGACACGGAATTCGCCGTATACAAGGACTTCGAGAAATACGTCAACCACCATCGTGCGGGATGGGTGGCGAAGATGGGCGGGACCCAGGACGCCGAAAGCGCGGTCAACGATTACCTTTCGAAGACCAAGGCACTGCGCGGCCGTGGCAATCTCATCATGGGCGAACGCAAGGAAATGACGCCCGTGGCCGCACGCAAGATCGACGCGCTCAACGAACTGCGTCGCCACTACGATGGAAGGCAAGACTTGAGCGCCGCGGAAGCGAATCACTTGAGCCGGCTCAATGCCGATCTCGAGGGGGTGCTGAAAGACGAGAACACCTGGGAACGCCAATCGCTCTACGTGATGGAAGGGCTCGGCACCAGCACGACCGCCGGGCTCTCGTTCCTGGCGAACGTACAAGGCAACCGGAGTATTTCCGGGGTACGGGAGCTGTCGGCAATGGCGCCGCCCCGCGAGCAGAACAGGCCCGCTCCAACCGAGCACGAAGCATAAGCAAAGCGGCTATAGGGCGCGACGCGATGACGTTTCGTGGCCGCGCTCGCATGCACGTCATGCCATGCGGTGCTGCACCCCGCCCCGCGGCTCAGCGGGAGCGGCTGGCAACGTCGCCGCAGATCACGCCCGATACCGCCGATAACGCGCCGCAAGCGTCGACCGTTTGCCGCGCGGCATCGCCGCGAGTACTGCTTTTAAGCGCCGCATAGATCTTGTCAGCGTCCAGCTTGGGATCCACCGACAGCATCAACGCGGCCACGCCCGATACGAAGGCGGTGGAGAACGACGTGCCGGAAAAAAAATCGTAGTGACCGCCCGGCGTCAGGCTCAGCACATCGCGGCCGGGTGCGCGCACGACCGGTGCCGCCGTTTTGGCGTTCGTGTAGTCGGCCGCGATCACGTGTGGAATGCCGACGGGAAACGCACGCATGTCGCCGCTCGGCGGCACGGCGCCGATCACCACGATGCCGTGCTTTAGCGAATATTGAACGAGCTGGGTCAACAACGGATCGGGCGGCCCGCTCAAGCTCAAGTTGATGATGCTCGCGTGCAGGGCGATCGCAGCGGCCAATGCCTGCGCCAGCGTCAAGGAATTGCATGTCGATGCGCCGTCGTTCACGTGACCGCCGCCCGACGGTTCCTGCCAGCAAGCCTTCAACGCGAGGATGCGCGAACGCGGGGCGACGCCCACGATTCCATGGCCGCCACTCTGATTGGCCGCGATGACACCGGCCACCGCCGTGCCATGGACATCGTGATCGAACGCCGGCCATCCCTGCTCGACAAAATCGCGTCTCGTCTCGACCGTCCCTGCGAGGCCGGGGTGGGAGGTATCGATCCCCGTATCGATGACGGCGATGCGCACGCCTTCGCCCTGAGCAAACCGCTGCGCCGAAAGCGCGTCGATCTCGCGCAAGCCGCGCTCCAGATCGACATAGTTTGCGTTGTAGGCGTGCGCGGCGTCTTTCGAATCGGATGCAGCGGTGGCCGTTTCGGGTGCGGTACCGGCCTCGCCGCCCGGTTTGATCAAGGAGCCGACGGTACGAAAGGACTGCAGCGGCTGCACGAGCTTCACGCGCCGGTCATGCGATAGCTGCTCGATTACCTGCGCCCGCGTGCGGCTGTCACGCACCTCGAGTACCGCACAGTGCACTTGCAGCGGCACGATCGGCCAAGCCATCACCGGTTCGAGCTTGTAGTCGTTGGCGATCGCGTCGACCGTCGCGCGTGCGCTTCCGTACGCCGCATAACCGGGCCCGCCGTCGTAAGCGCCGATCGTCGTGCCCGCCAGCATCGGCACAGACTCGCTCGGATTCTCGACGGCGACGACAACCATCCGCTCGCCATCGTCGTGGATCTGCCGCAGGACGCTCGGATCGATCTCGACATTGGACGGCGGGACGAGCGGCGCATCGCTGCACGCGACGGCAAGCGGCACGATGGCCGCGACGAGCGCAGCGAGCCGCCGCGACGCGATGCGCCGGACGGCTGTATTCACCTTCCCGGATAAGCCGGCGATGCGCGCGCGGGTGACCCTGTTCATGGCTGGCCCCCGTTCCGGGAGGCACGGCCGGCATGCGGCGCGCGAGGGAAGCAATTCGTCATTGGGTTCGGTTCTCCGGGTAGCTGTTCGAAACAAGCAGAGCTAGATAACCTGTGAGTACCACTAACGGCCAAAAACGTTGCTGCCTGAGCGCATGAAATATAACAAATGCGATCGGGCCGCGCGGGACGGCGTGGGGCGCCTGTCCGCGCGGCTATTTCATCAGACCTTAGCTTCAGCGTTTGCGTTTTGATCGAGGCCGCCTTGCGCCGCCCAATCAAAGTCATTCACACCCGCGATCCCATCGGAACCTGCCACGTCGTGTGTTTCGATTTGATTGAACGTATCGGGATTCGAGAGCATGAATTTCGCGGCGGCCGAATCGGTGGGCGTCGTGCCGGCCGACGGGTTGTAAGCCATTTGGTAGAGTTTGTTCGGATCGACCGTCCGTGTGCCCTGTTCGTGCATGCACGCGGCAATGGCGCCGGAAGCACTTTGCGCGTCCATCGGCGTGCTCGTATCGCCCGTCGAATTGCTCCCCATCGGGTCGGTCGTCAGATTTGCCGTCGGGTCGATCATCGGGTCGCCGGTCGAGGCATCCATCGAACCGCCCATCGAACCGAAGTCCGTCGTATCGTCCGTGGAGATCGTATCGCCCCCATTCGATGCGCTGCTCAATCCGCCCTGTGCCGCCCAATCGAAATCGTTGACGCCCGCGATACCGTCCGATCCGGCCACATCGTGCGTTTCGATCTGGTTGAACGTGTCCGGATTCTCGAGCATGAACTTCGCCGCATCGGAGACTTCCGACGGCGTACCCGCCTTCGGGTTGTACGCCATCTGATAGAGCTGATTCGGGTTAAGCGTGTTGATGCCGTTCTCGTGCATATACGAGGCCAGCGCGCCGGACGCGCTTTGCGCGTTCATGCCCGAATCGGCTTGTGCGCCGTTATCGACGCTGCCCGTATCGAGCGAGCCTTCTTCCGCGAAAATCTGCTGCAGCATCTGCTGGATCGATTGCAGCGCCGCTTCGTAAAGCGATTCATAGTTCGCCACGGCCGTGTCGGGCGAAAACGAATCGGACGGAGTCGAATCGAGTGGCGCAATTTGCGCGTTGCTGTTGGTAGAAACGTTCACGCTCATGGTATTGATCTCCTCAAATAGTGGGACGACCCCTGCACACCATGCGCGAAGGGTCCCGCCGCGCGAGCGGCGCAAACGGCCCCTATGTCCGCGTGTCCGGAACGCAGGCGAAGCGTCGCTCTGCGCGTCAAGATAGCGATGCGCGCGCGCAACGCTTTCATTGCCGGCGAAAACCGAATGCCGTCGACGAATCACAGGCGATGACACCGGTTCCAAAGACCCATCCTTCCTAGCTATTGGGAATATCTCGCGGCATGCAATGTTTTTTCGCCGATGGGCGCCCATTCTCATTCGAATCAGTTTTACCGATCATTACCGATCACTACCGATCTCTCGCCCCTCCCTATTTTCTCAGGTAGCATCGTCACGCCCAGGCAGCGGGATGCCTAACATCCTTGCACTTGCCTGGCGATACGTCGGCTCCGGCATCATGCAAGGGACCGGCGCAAGAGTCATGAGTGGGAGGGATGCGTTGTTTCGGACGGCAGTGGGAATGGGAGTGAGCGTGGGAATGAGATTGCACCGGCAATCGCATTTCCATTTATCCTCCGTGCGGCGCATGGCTCTAGCGCTTCACTATGCGATTCCCCTGGCCGCCGTAGTGACCACGGTGCCGTCCGCTTGGGCAGACGACGCCTGGCACTTCCAAGTAGGCGCCACGACCGATCGAATCAAGCGCGGCATCGATGAATCTCAGGGCGAGCCGTCAGTCGACGTGTCGGCGAGTTGGTATCCCGGCACAGGCCCGTTTGCGGGCGTGTCGGGCTGGACCGTCAGGCCGTTCTATGGCACGCCGCGAGGGGGCGAATTCGTCGCCGATGCCGGTTACGGGTGGCGCGCAGGCGATTGGAGTGCGCAGGCCATCGTGCTGCATTATCAGTTTGCCCACACGCCGGCAGCAAAGCAGCTCGAATACGACGAGGCTGCGCTGAAAGCGGGATGGCGAGAGGTGTTGTTCGCCTCCGTGACTGCCTCGCCCAATACCAGCTATGGCGGCTCTGCCCGCACGCTCGCGCTGGCCTACAACCTCGTCGGGCACTATCCGTTGGCACATGGATTCTCAGCGACGGCCGGCATCGGCTATTACGACTTGCATGCGGGAATCGGCAACGGCTTCTTCTACGACGACATTGGCCTGAACTATCAGTACCGCTCGTTGCAGTTCCAGGTCGCCTACTTCGGCACGCAAGCCCCCGCCCCCACCGAACGCCGATTCGGTTCGATGCTCGTGCATCGGTGGGTCGCACAGGTAAGCTGGTCCTTCTAAAGGTGTGCCTCGCGCCGACGCTGGCGTTTCGCTTGCTAACAAGGCTTGCGCCAACCGCGGCAGGTTTGTTTCGCGCAATTGCCATGCATTTCGTCGTCCGAGCCGCAAAGGCGACACCTTCTTCGTTATCGTCTGTCCCACTAGCTGGATGTACACGCGTGCAAGACGCGGAAAATAACGGAGTCGCTTGACATGCCGCGAATCTCGGGTGGTAGCCCCTCTTCTTCGCCGATTACGCCACGAGGCAATGAAACGCCGCGTCACGGCACCCAAGGATCGTCGAACACCAAGCATCGCTCCTTTCTTGGATCGATCGGTGCAGCGCTCGGCAACATCGGTCGTCCGCGCAAATCTTCTTCGAGCGGGAGCGCTTCCGGGAGCCATTCCACCAGCCCCTCCGCCAGCCCGCCGCGGGGCGCCGCACCCGGCACTCCGGCACGCGGGCAAAGCGCTCGTGCACCGATCGACACGTTGAGGGAACGCGGTGTCGACCTGCAAGGGTTGCGTGAGGCGATAGCCAAGTACATGTCGCTCGGCATAGCGTTACCGCCACACTTCCAGGCCGCACTGCATCACGCTGGCGTGAGTACCGAGCTCGAGTTGAATACACGCGATGCCATTGACGCCAACCATCCATTACTGGCGCTCAGCAATAAGATTTATAGCGAGCTCCGTTCGAGCAGGCCGGCCGCCACGCCGCCACGGCCGGCTGGCCTGACCAGGAGCCCGGGACTGCGGCGCAGAGGCGAGACATCGCCGCCGCAAGGAGCCCAAGCAGCCCCAGTGGCCCGAGCACACTCGCCGGCACGCGGGCAAACGAACCAAGCGCCCCTCGAAACGCTGCGCCGGGCCGGCATCGATCCGCATGAATTCAATACAGCGGTGGCGAATTTCATGAGCTTCGGTAACGATTTTCCTCCCAATATCGTGTCATTCCTCCGAAATGCCGGAATTCCCCACGACATTACGGAAGGCTTCCACGGCAGTCACCCATTGCTGGCCTTCGATCAACAGGTTCGCGTCGCGCTCAGGAATCAAACGCCGGCCGCGCCGCGTTCAAGACCGGCCGGAAATACGCCAGCTCGCCCCACCCCGACGCTGCGCCGGCCCACGCCAGCTCCGCTGGACAGTGCGGATTTCGATCAAAGCGCCGCATTTTCAGCGCCACAGGGCAACGTAGGGCCGCGGTAAAGCAGGAGATCGGGTATTCAAGGAACAATAAGAATTCTCGGAATATCCGATCAGAAAATCCTTACGCCGAAGGCATAAGCGATTTACTGCTTTTCTTTGAACGAAAATTTATATAAATTGATCCGCTGTTTGCACAGCGCTTCGGATCAATCAACAAAATTTTCGATCGATATGAAACCTCGACACTGGAAGGCGAAAGCGGCCCTATGCGCCGCCTTCGTTTGCTTCGGCATGCAAGCCGCACATGCGGACGATGCAAAAAACATTCTGCGCCCGCTCGTCGAAAGTTCGGCGCAGCGCCTCGGGATCGGCGAGGAGGTGGCGCTGTCGAAGTGGGACAGCGGCACAAGCGTCGAAGATACGGCGCGCGAAAGCGCGGTGATATCGAATGCTGTCGCGGAAGGTCAGCGTTCGAATCTCACCGCGGCCGACGTGACGCGCTTTTTCAAGGCGCAAATCGAGGCGAACAAGCTCGTGCAGTACTCGCTGCTCGCCAGATGGCGCCGCGCCGGCTACGCGCCGCCGCATGCACCGATCGATCTAACCGGCACCATCCGGCCGGAACTCGATCGCCTGCAGACGAAGATGATCGCCGAACTCGTCGGCGCAAAACCCGTGCTCGACAGTAGCGAGTGCGCAAAGGAGGTGGCGCGCGCGGTAGGACATTACGCGTTCGAGCATCAATTCGATCCGACCGATCTGCCGTTGATCGCGCTCGATCGTGCAATGGCCGGATTCTGCCGCGTCTACTGATATCGACGCAGGTATCGACACGCCCGCGTTCACTGAACCAACCTGAGAGAGAAAAACGATGACGTCAATCAAATCCCGCTTGCTCGCGCTCTCGATCGCAGCCGGCCTCTGGTCCGCGCACGCTTCGGCAGCTTCGCAGTTGTCGAACGTCGAGCAAGTCGAAGACGCACTCAATCACGGCACGCCCGTATCGGTGGCGGTCGATCTGACTCGCTGCGCGCCGGCGGGGACTACCACGCGCCCCGGCACCACGCGGGGCGGGCTCAAGATCACGTCGTACCGGATCACGCCCGACGGTACACTGAGCTTCGCGGATGAGCATGCGAGCGTCGCGCAAGATGGCTCGCCGCTTTGGCAATTCATCCGCTACCAAGTCAAGCCCGATCAGACCGTTGCCTTTTCGACCGACATCTTTTCGCTTCCCTCGTACGCTCGGCTGATGCCCGAGATCAATTACACCTGCGCGATCAATCACGGCATCGAATTCTTCGCCGATCGGCATTGACTATCCGCTCACGCGACACCGTACGGGGCAATCGATAGCCCCGTACGGTGATCGGATCTGATCGCGCGATCACCGCTGTGCCGCTAACACATCGAAGGCAGTAAGGTAGCCGTGGCCGGACCGGATGGCCTCGGCCACAGGCGCCGAAAGTACGCGGCGCTATCACGCCGATCAGTCGCCGAGGCCGAGCCGGCCTGCACCGGACTGAGCAAGCACCTTCGCCGCTACCTCGTTGGTCGGATCGAGGTTGGCGATCCCCCCTCGCCCCGGCCCGCTGCCCGTCGGCGAGGACGACAGATTCACCGCTTGGCCATTCACTAGCGAGCCGCTGTCGGTCAGATGACCCGAATCGCCGAATCGCTTGACCAGGCTTTGCGCGCTGACGCCATTCGTTTCGAATGCGTTGTTCTGCGAAGTGATATTCGACTCGACACCCACGCCGAGGTTGTACTGAAAGCGATTTGCTTGTGACGAGCTGTCCTGGTATAGGTTGTTGGCCACCTCGACATTGCCAAAACGCACCCGCGGATCGCGCTGAGAAACGCCCGCGAACAGGTTATGGTCGATCGTGACGTTGAGCTTGCCTCGGTCGCTCGTCATGCCGTCGCTCGATCCGATCAGGATCGACTTGTTGTGGCTTAGAAACTGATTATTGGACACCGTCGCATAGTTCGCTCCATCGGTGAAATCCAGTTGATCGCCGCTGATCGCGCCCGGCGGCGTGGTCCCATCCTTGAATGTGTTGTGGTCCACCCAGAGGTTTTGTGTCCCTTTCGCCTCGATGCTGTACACGCGCCCATGCGGGTTGCCTTCCGCATCCTTCCCGGGGAAGAAATCGAACGGCGATGTCATGTTCAGATTGCGAACAATGATGTTGTGCTGATTGTTGAGATTGAACCCGCCTCCGCTAATGCCAGCGTTGTTGCCGATCCCGATGATCGTCGTGTTGGAGCCCACGTTCAGCATGTCGTGCGCCAACTGCGCATTCTCGTTGGCGAAATCGCTCTTACTCAACGATCTACCGCTGCTATCCGAGTTCAGATCGATGTTGCCTTTGATCTGGATGATCTTCGGCGTCGAATTGGAAGCGTTTGTCGAGTTGTTGCCACCCAGCGCGGCAATCAGCTGATCGCGGTTAGAGACGGTGAAGACATGGGCCGCGTCGGCCTTGGAGCCGCCCGTCACGCCCCCGTTCTGAGCGCCCCAACCATGGCCGGCGGCGAGCGTTTCGCGTGCATGGTCACCGGCAGATGCGCTAGAGGGCGAGCTGTTCGAAGCCGCCGCCGCGGCGACGGTCGATGCCGGTCCACTCGCCGATGTTGAACGGGTTTGGCCCACGCTTTTTACCCCTGAGGTACCCAAGGCCCCGCGTTTGTCCGAGCCGGCGCTTGAACCTTCGAGTCGCCGATCCGATTTTGCATTCTTTGTCGTGCCGTGGCTCGCATGCGGAACCATTGACCCGCCGGTGTTCGCCGGCGATCGATTGCCGCCTTCGCGCGTATTCGCCTGGCGGTTGTCCTGCGCGTGCGAATGGTGCTTCGCCTCATGCGCGTGATGATGCGAATGGTGGGTGTGGTGGGTGTGGTGCTTGTTATGACCATGGTGATGTTTGTCGTCATCCAGGCCCGTACCGTTCAGCGACATCTGTTTCAACATGTCCTGCAGTCGCGTTTCCGCGCTCGCGAGTACTGCGTCAGACGACTTTTTCTCCGAGCTGGGGGCGCCCGAACCTTCGTGGTTCACCGATACTGGCGCAGTACTCTCGATCCGACCGTTGATTGCCGACACGATTCGCTCCTCATTTGCATAGGTTAATGGATGAACAAACAGGGCGACGCAGTGACGTGCAGCCCGATTGCAGCGAAACCATGCTATGAGCGGGAACAGCTGGATCTGAATCACTGCCGCGAAAACTGTGGTTGATCAACGAAATAAATTCATCGACTATCTTGCCGCCATCGCAGCATTTTTCCCCTCAAAGCCTTTGCCGTTTCGAAGACGTCTCCGGCGACGAGGGAGGCGACGATTCCGAGGGACCCGGCCGCTTACCCAGCAATCCGCCCGACGACGGAGAGGTTCCCGACGAACCTGCGCCGGACGATCGTTCGGACGCGGAGGCGTCGGTTTCGCTATCGGTAGCGTCGTCGCCGTCCAGCTGCATCAATAGATCGGCGATCTCGGCGTTCCCCGATGCCTCAGCGTGCGCAAGCGCCGTCAGACCGTCATGGTCGATGACGCGGATGGTCTCGCCGGCGCCACCATTCAGCAACGCGATAACCGCTTCGGGGACACCACTTTGCGCAGCGTGCATCAAGGCGGTGCGGCCCCGGTTGTCTGTGCGGTGGACGTCTGCATCCGCTTCGACCAGCGCTTTCAGTGCCTCAACGCTGCCCTCTTGAGCGGCGATCAATAGCGCGGACATGCCGTGCTCGTCGACGTCCTCGATGTTGGCATCGTGCTCGAGCAGCACCGCGATCGTTTCCCGATCGTCGGCCGTCACGGCGTGCATCAGCGCCGTCCACCCGTTCGCATCGACCCGGTCCACATTGGCATTGGCGAACAGCAGCGCAACCAGCGCGTCCACTTGGCCGCAGCTGGCCGCTATCATCAGCGCGGTTAGATCGTCCGGATCAGCTTGTTCGAGGTCGACTTTCTTGGATGCCAGCCATCGGATCGCATCGGCGCTGTTATCGTTCGCCGCGATCATCAGCGCCGTCCGGCCCTTTGCGTTGGTCGCATTGGGATCCAGCCCCTTCTCGACCAGCGCATCCATCGCCGCGGGACGATCCGCCGACGCCGCCACCATGAGGGCGTTCCACCCCTCCTTGTCCGTATGCTCGAAGTTTGCGCCCGCCTCCAACAGCAGCGCGAGCGTGGCCGGGTCCTTGGCATTGGCCGCGTGCAGCAATGCGGTCCATTGATTGTCGTCGCTGAGTTCGAGATCGGCGTGTCTTGCCACCAGTGCGGCCGCGACTGCCGAGTGTCCTCCTTGTGCCGCACGGATCAGCGCAGTCTTCTTCTGCACATCCGCGAGATCCAGATCGGCGCCGTTAGCCACTAGCACTTCTGTCATGGCAAGGTTGCCCTCTTGGGCGGCCATCATCAAAGCGGTCAGGCCAGCCGAATCGGCGTGGTTCACATTGGCACCGCGCGCGGCAAGAGCCGCAACGACATCCACCTTTCCCATCATTGCTGCGTGCAGCAGCCCGGTCCAGCCATCGTCGTCGGCATGCTCGAGGTTGGCGCCGCGTGCGGCCAGCGCGTCGACGACCTCGACATGCCCACGCTGAGCGGCGTGCATCAATGCCGTCATACCTGGAGGCGATGCCAGATTCAGATCGGCCCCACCCTCGGCAAGCGCAGCGATCGCGGCAGTGTGTCCCTGCAAAGAGGCGTACATTAGGGCAGTCATACCGCTCGGAGCCGCAAGATCGCGCGAAGCGCCGTGCTTGATCAGCGCCTCGATCGCCGCCGCGTGACCGCCTAACGCAGCGCCCATCAGCGCCGTCGTGCCCATCCGGTTGCCGAGATCAACCTGCGCGCCGCGCCCGGCCAGCGCCTCGATCGCAGCAACACGCCCGAGCTGAGCGGCGCACATCAATGCGGTCACGCCATCCGGCGTTGCGATATCGAGGTTGGCGCCGTGATCGGCCAGTGCTTCGATCGCTGTCGCATGATTTCCCGATGCGGCAAACATCACGGCTGCCATGCCAAGCGGGTTGACGCGGTTCGGATCGGCGCCGCCCGCAGCCAGTGCCTCGATCGCCCTCCCGTGTCCACTTTGCGCCGCGAGGATCAATGCCGTCGAGCCTTGGTTATCGGCGCGATTCATGTCGACCGAATGTGCAGCGAGCGCTTCGATGGCCTCCGCGCGACCGTTTGCCGCCGCGATCATGAGCGCAGTGGCACCCGTCGGCGCGGTTTGTTCCATGTCGACATTCTGCGCCGCCAGTTCAGCGATGACCGCGGTGCTGTTGTGCGCGGCGGCGATGAGCAATGCGCTCCAACCCTGGTTGTCGGTGCGCGAGCGGTCCGTACCCGATGCGAGAAGCGCCGCCACCGCGGCGGGTTTGTTGAACGCGGCGGCGATCAGCAGTGCGCTCCGGCCTTGTTGATCGACCGCCTCGAGATTCGCGCCGACGGCGTGCAATTCCTCGATTGAAGCCGCTTGACCGGCCTCGGCGGCGATCATGAGCGCAGTGCGGCCGGTGCCCCGAGTCAGTTCGAGCCCCGCGCCATGCTCGGCCAATTTGCGGATCGCAGCGCGGTGCCCCGTTTGCGCGGCCAGCATGAGAGGCGTCCGGTTATCGGGATTGCGCACGTTGAAATCGAGCTTGCCGGCAAGCCGATCGATCAGAGCAGGCATCCCTTGACTCGCCGCGTAGTGCAACACGGTATTGCCCTGACCGTCCACGCACTGGATGCGCGTGAAGCCGTGAGCCAGCACGGCGGCGAACTGTTGATCACCGGCTTTGGCCGCGCCGAGCAACGCTTGCTCGCGCTGCATCCCGTTCAGTGAGCGCATCGCCGCCGGCATGTGAGCAAACAACGTCTGCGCCGAATTCGGGTGTGCAGCGCGGTAATCGCGCACCACCGGGTCGCTTTGCAGCGACAACCATGCGAACGGATCTTGCTCGCTGGCGAGCAACGCGGCCACCCGCTCCGGCGGTATGGCGGACAGCTTCTCCTTCGGAACGTTGCTCAACGCCGCGATGGCCATCTGCGGCGTCAACGCGGCGTTCAAGCCCTCGAGATCGCTGACCAACAGCGAACGGCTTTCTTTCGCTGCGTCGTTGCGCACCAGAAACGATTGATACGCCAGTTGGACGATTCTTTCTGGCCCCTTCGTGGCCACGTCGCGCATCGGAAACTCGTTCAGCAGACCGCTGTCGACGAGGTTCTTGCCGATGTCCGGCATCAGCAGCGCGGGATCGTGAGTCATCCGGTAAATGGTTTCCTCATTCTCGTCTTCGACGCTCACGAATAGTGCCGCGGGCGGCACCATGCCGAACCGCTCGTTCAGCTCCGTCTCCGCCCAGGTTTCAAACTCCCCATAGAACTGGAAGACCTCATCCAGGGTCAACGGCCGGTCGACGAGCGCATTGAAGCGGCCGCGAATCTCCGCAAGCGCACTCTCAGCCACGAGGTGGACGAGCCGCCCGGGTGTGACCCGCCGCGCGACATGATGCTTGCTGGCCGCGAGTTCATCGTTCGTGATGTGCAAGCTCTGGATAAACGCATCGTCGGCCTCGTCCATTCCGTAGTCCGACGCAAGATGATTCCAGCACGCGTTGTGGTAGTGGATTTCGTTGTTCCGGTAGTTCGGCCTCGTCCCGAAGCGCTCCTGCGTGAAGTCGAGGATCGCCTGCGACAGCATCCTTTCCCATTGAGACCTGGCGTTGAATTTCAA
>NZ_JBQCDN010000202.1:0-3665 GCF_051961175.1 Trinickia sp.
TCGTCGAGCACGCGCTCGGCGTTCGACAGATCGTTGTTGACCTTGCTCTTCTTGCGCCACGGCAACGCGATCAGCGTGTCGATGTAGTTGCGCACGACAGTGGCTTCGGCCGACATCGGCGACATCAGCTTCAGCTTCTTCAGTTCCGAATCGGCCTTCTTCTTGGCTTCCTTCGGCATGCGAGCGGCTTCGATGCGCTTCTCGAGCTCTTCGAGATCGGCACCCTCTTCGCCTTCGCCAAGTTCCTTCTGAATCGCCTTGACCTGCTCGTTCAGGTAGTACTCGCGCTGGCTCTTTTCCATCTGGCGCTTGACGCGGCCACGGATGCGCTTTTCGACCTGAAGGATGTCGATCTCGGCTTCGAGCTGGGCGAGCAAGTGCTCGAGGCGTTCCACGACGGGGAACATCTCGAGAATATGCTGCTTCTGATCGAGCTTGAGCGGCAGATGCGCCGCGATCGTATCAGCCAAACGGCCGGCTTCGTCGATGCCAGCCAACGACGTCAGAATCTCTGGCGGGATCTTCTTGTTCAGCTTTACGTACTGATCGAACTGCGACACGATCGCACGGCGCAGCGCTTCCGTTTCAGCGCTGTCGGCGTGGTCGGGTTCGAGCGGCATGACTTCGCAGGAAAACTGCGTTTCCTGTTCTTCGATCGTCAGCGTTTTCGCGCGCTGCAAGCCCTCGACCAGCACCTTCACGGTGCCGTCGGGCAATTTCAGCATTTGCAGGATGTTGGCGATACATCCCACTTCGTACATGTCCTTTTCGGTCGGCTCGTCCTTGGCCGCAGTCTTTTGCGCGACAAGCATGATGTGCTTGCCGCCCTCCATCGCGACTTCGAGCGCTTTGATCGATTTGGGCCGCCCCACGAACAGCGGGATAACCATGTGCGGGAAAACGACGACATCTCGCAACGGCAGCAGCGGGAGCGTGGTGCGCTCTTGAGGGAGGAGTTGGGTTCCTGACATTTCATTTCCCCATGAGTGGAATCAGTTCGTTCGGTAGTTGAGGCCCGCGGTACGAATTGCAAGCCTGCGCGTGTGGGAAAAGTTCGATGTATTCAGAGAAGCGGTCAGTGTTACCCACAAGATAAACGAAAAAAGCCGTTCACGTCTCCATGAACGGCCATTCCTCTGAAAGCTTTAGGGTCTACCACGGTCGTCAGGCTGAAAATGAACGCGAAACAGACCCCAAGCCATCAATTCGAGCCCGCAACCTTCGGCGCTTCTTCATAGATGAGCAGGGGCTTGCCGTCACCGTCAATGACGTTGTCGTCAATAATGACCTTGCTAACGCCTTTCATCGCCGGCAATTCGTACATGACGTCGAGCAACGCCTGCTCCAAAATGGAGCGCAGGCCGCGCGCCCCCGTCTTGCGACGGATCGCCTTGCGCGCCACCGCTTGCAACGCCGCCGGGCGAATCTCGAGCTCGACCCGCTCCATCGCGAACAGCTTGTTGTACTGCTTCACGAGGGCATTCTTCGGCTCGACGAGAATCTTCATCAGCGCCACTTCATCGAGCTTGCCGAGCGTCGCGACCACCGGCAGGCGGCCGATCAATTCAGGGATCAACCCGAATTTGATCAGATCTTCCGGTTCGACCTCGCGCAATACCTCGCCGGCATCGCGCTCCTGCTTGCTCTTCACGCTCGCGCCGAAGCCGATACCCGTTTTTTCCGTGCGATCGGTGATGACTTTTTCAAGCCCGTCGAACGCACCGCCGCAGACGAACAGGATGTTCGTCGTGTCGACCTGGATGAAATCCTGGTTCGGATGCTTGCGCCCGCCTTGCGGCGGCACCGACGCCATCGTGCCTTCCACGAGCTTCAGCAGCGCCTGCTGCACGCCCTCGCCCGAGACATCACGCGTGATCGACGGGTTGTCCGACTTGCGGCTGATCTTATCGATTTCGTCGATGTAAACGATTCCGCGCTGCGCCTTCTCGACTTCGTAGTTACAGTTTTGCAGCAGCTTCTGAATGATGTTCTCGACGTCTTCGCCGACATAGCCGGCTTCCGTCAACGTCGTTGCGTCTGCGATGACGAACGGAACGTTGAGCAGCCGGGCGAGCGTCTGCGCCAGCAATGTCTTGCCGGAGCCTGTCGGGCCGATCAGCAGAATATTGCTCTTCGAAAGCTCCACCTCGTCTTTTTTGTCGAGATGCTTGAGCCGCTTGTAGTGGTTGTACACCGCCACGGCCAGAATCTTCTTCGCACGCTCCTGCCCGATCACGTATTGATCGAGGATGTCGCGAATTTCCTGCGGGCTGGGCAGATCGGATTTCGACAACCCTACGTCCGTGCCCGCTCCCGCGGCTTCGTCGCGAATGATCTCGTTGCACAAGTCGATACATTCATCGCAGATGAAGACCGACGGGCCGGCTATGAGCTTTTTGACCTCATGCTGGCTCTTGCCGCAGAACGAGCAATACAACAGCTTTTCGCTGTTCGAACCTTTCTTGTCCGCCATGGATATACGAGCCTCCGGACACTCGAATGACTGGCACGCCATCTGCCGCCCCACCAGCAGGGTCGGATCAGATTGACTGGCCGGCGCAACGGGAAACGCGCGTGGCGTATCCGTCGTCGGCGCCCAGAACTATTATCGACCAATTTTGGCATCGCTTGAGTCGGCCGTCGCACCTATACGGGGAACCCGCGGGCGCGTACGACCGACAGCGATGCTTTATGGGCGTTTGTGTAGGACTTGATCGATCAGCCCGTACGCCTGCGCATCTTCGCCCGACATGAAGTTATCGCGATCCGTATCGCGCGCGATGCGTTCGACCGGCTGCCCCGTATGATGCGCGAACATCTGGTTGAGCCGCTCCTTCAAATACAGGATCTCGCGAGCCTGGATTTCGATGTCGGACGCCTGGCCGCGCGCGCCGCCGAGCGGCTGGTGAATCATCACGCGTGCGTTCGGCAACGCGAAACGCTTCCCCTTCGCACCGGCCGACAGCAAAAACGCGCCCATGCTCGCCGCCAGGCCCATGCACAGCGTGGACACATCGGGCTTCACGAACTGCATCGTGTCGTAGATCGCCAAACCCGCCGACACCGAGCCACCCGGGCTATTGATGTACAGGCTGATGTCCTTGTCGGGATTTTCGCTCTCGAGGAACAGCAACTGCGCCACGACGAGATTGGCGGTCTGGTCGTTCACTTCGCCGACCATGAACACGACGCGCTCCTTCAGCAGGCGCGAATAGATATCGTACGAACGCTCGCCGCGGCCGCTCGTTTCGACGACGATCGGAACGAGCCCCAGCGCCTGCGTTTCGAAATCGCGCGGTGCATGGGAGGCCAACGTGTCCAACAGTTGAGCGCGAGAGATCATGCAAAGGATCCTTGTTCGGAATGGGTCTTGAAACGGCAGGAAGACGGCCCCGAGCACGTCGCTGCAACGCAGCAAACACGCCGCAGCATGAAAAACGGCGTGCGGCCGTCGCTCCGACAGCCCGCACGCCGTATCAGGCGATGCCTTACGCTTGCGCCGAGGCGCTCGCCAGTGCTTCGAAGCTGACTTCCTTATCCGTCACCTTCGCCTTGCCGAGCACGAATTCGACGACGTTGCTTTCAACGACGTACGCTTCCATTTCGGCGAGGCGCTGCTTGTTCGAATAATACCAGCGGATCACTTCCTTCGGGTCTTCGTAGCT
>NZ_JBQCDN010000203.1:0-10207 GCF_051961175.1 Trinickia sp.
TCACTCGCATCGACGCGTCGATGCGGTTATAGAGCGGTAGCGCCGCAGTGCGTGCGTCGAGCAGGTGCTCGATCGTCTGCACGTCGTCTTCGGCCAAAGCGATCGCGAGGCGTTCGTCTTGCGTGCCCAGCAGCCGGTGCGCGTAGCGGCGCGCGAGCCAGCGTTTGGCGACGCCATAGCGCTCGTCCGAAATCGCCCATGCCACGGCAACGTCGCGCGCGACCGCTTCGCGCACGCGCCGATGTTCGGCCTGGCCTGCGGCGGGTGGGGGCAGGGGCGACAGCCCGCGCGTGTTGCCGAGCAAGCTGCGCTGCGATTCGTCGGATTCGTCGGATGCGTCGGACGCATCGGCCTGCGTGGCGGACGTCAACGAATCGAGCAGGCGCAGCGCCGTGTCGCCATTGGCCAGCGTTTGCGCAAGCGCGGCACGTCGCCCTTGCAGCTGAGCGGCCGACTCCCAGTCGCTTCGGGCCGGGCGTTGCAGCGGCTGCCCGGAACGGGTGTTGCCGGCGTTCGAATCTGTGCTGGCCGGCGCAGCCGCCGTCGCCGTCGCTTTCGTCCGGCGTTCGGCGGCGAGCAAATCGAGCCATACGTGCCGCCGCACGGACAGGGCGATGCCCGGGTGTCCGGCCATCTCTTGCGCATCCGCATACGTGAGCAGCCACAGCGGATCGCGTTGCCTCGAAACGGCCTGCAGCCGCAAGTAGCGCAGCGCGGCCACCGGCCGGTTCAAGCGCATCTCGCCGGCGGCAAACGGGCCCCACAGCGATTCGTCGCCGAGCGAGCGCGTACGCCAGTGATCGAGCGCCGCCCGCACTTCGGCTTCGCTGCCGGCGTCCACCAGCATCCACAGATAAGCGGCGCGCGTGTCGCCGCCGACGCCGGGCAGCGCGATCGCGCGTCGAAGATCGGCCAATGCGGCATCGAGCTTGCCGCTCTGGCGTTCGTATTCCGCCCGCGTGGTGAGGAACGCCGGATCGCGCTCGGCGTCCTGCTGCTGTGCGGGCGTCAAACGCCGCAGCAGCGCGCCGGCGCGTTCGAGCGAGTGGGCGGACAGATAGGCGTCGATCGCCTCGCGCAAAGCGGCGACGTCGTGGCCGCGGTCGTATTGCAATTCGGCGATACGCGCGGCATCGAGCGGCTGACGCTCATAGAAGAACGTCATTCCCGAGAGATCCTCGGGGGTCGCTTCGCCGCCGGCGAGCAAGTGACGAAACGCCAGATTGCTGTCCGCGTCGTCCTGCTGCAACCGCGCAAGCTGCCCGTAGGTGCGCCAATACAGCGTGTCGCGATCGGTTGCATGCGCGCGCGCGGCCTTGAGCGCGTCAAGCGCCGCATGGAAATCGCCAAGCCGGTAGGACAGATTGGCGCTGTGTACCGCGTACTCGACCTTCTCCGGGTGCGATCGCTGCAGCCCTTGCCAGGTGTCAAGTGCTTGCCGCAAGTATCCGGCGCGTTCCGACAGCAGGGCGTAGCGGCTCGCGATCGGTTCCTGCTGCACGCCGTGCATGCGCGCTTTGAGGAAGGCGAGGGCGTCGTCGGGGCGGCCGAGCCGTTCGTCGGAAGCGATGACGCCGTCGACGAGTTGCAGGTTATCGGGCGCGGCATCGGATGCGTGGGTCAGCGCCTGGACGTACGACGCGTCGTCGTTGAGCATCGGTGCGATCCGCTGGACGTTCGACCAGCCGAGGGCATCGCCGGTCTGCCGTGCATAGGCCAGCCACGATTGCAGCGCCGCGGCCGGCTGGTTGCGCCATTCGTCGACTTGCGCGAGCCGCTTGCGCCATTCGGGCTGCTCGGGATGCCGCGCGACCTGCTCGCTGGCCACCTTCGCGGCGTTCTCGAGATCGTTCGATTCGAGGAAGGACTGATGGAGGGTCGAGGCGAGATCGGTCGATGCCGGTGCGCCCGCGCTCGATCCTGGCGAGCGTGCGGCGGCCGTGGCGCTGGCCCGCGCGCTGGCGGCGGCCTCGGCTTCCGCTTTGGCGCCCGCGGCTTGGCTGGCCGCGATCGCAGCCGCCGCGCGGGTATCGCTCCAGGCGCGTGCGGGCACCTTGTCGGCCACGCGCAGCAGGCCGCCCCGCTGGCCGCCATGCCGCGTGCCGTGCCAAACCGCGGGCATCATGCGCGCGGGCGATGCGGCGCGCGGCATATCGGCGAAGCGCGCGGCGGGCCGATCGTGCGCAGGGGCACCCAGCCTCAGCCAGACGCCGCCCGGCGGCGTGCCGGCGAGGGCGGCGAGACGCAAGCCTTCGGCTCGCGCAGGCTCATTGCTGCGCGAATCGACGAATTTCATCAGCGCGCGCGCATAGCGATCGACGAGATCTGGACGCTGCGCCGCGCGGGCCAACTGCAGCAGCACTTCCAAGGTGCGCCTATCGTCCGCGAGACCGTCGAGATGAGCCTGCGCCTGATTGAGCGCCTCGTCGAGCAAATTGCCCGCTTGCAACGCGCGTACACCGGCGATGAATGCGTCGCGGGCTTCGTCGCGATTTTGCGCGTGTGCCTGCGCGGCAAAATCCGCATCCGCGGCGCGGCGATACTCGCCGCTCGCCAGCCACTGAAGCGCCGCTTGCCGCTGCCAGTAGACGCGGCGCGCCGCATCGGCCTCGGCGAGCCGCAGCGCGTAACGCGCGGCAATCTGCGGTGCGCCGACCGACAACGCCTGCTTGCTGAGCGATTCGAGTTCCGCGACGTCCCAGTCCAGTTGCGAGACCGTGTCGAGGCGGGCGATGACGCGGGCCAGCAGCTCGGCCCGGCGCGATGAATCGGGCGGGGCGGCGAACGCGCGCTGCTCGTCGCAGCGCAGCTCGATCTGCACCGCTTTACGGCGCGACTGCTGCACGCCGAGCGCCGAAAGGCGGCCGGCGGTGGCCTGGGCCTCGTCGCAGCGGCCGAGCGCGAGATACTGATTCGCGAGCGCGGACAGGTAGTCCGGATCGGTCGGTGCGCCGCGAAGCCATGCTTCGAGGTACGCCACGGTCAGCTCGCTCGGTGCTTCGTTGTGGACGATGCGCGTGCGCAGGCCGCCCGCCATATAAGTCCCGGCGAGCGCGCACACGACGGTGCAAGCCGCACCGGCGAGCATCAGCGTGGAAGCGATACGCGGACGATCAACCGCCACAGTCGACCTCGATCGGCTGATAGGTCACGCGCTGCCCGGCGACGCCCGGCACTGGCACGCGTAGTGCGCTGCCGTCGCGCTGCGCGGCGAGCGCTTTGCCGGCGCTCGATGCGCGGCACTGCGCTGCGTTGGCGATCTCGAAGAACGGCTTGTAATACCCGCCGAATTCGAATCGCAGCCCTTGGCCAGCGCGTTCGAAGCGCTGCACGAAGCCGTCGGCTTGCGCGATGTAGGGCAGGGCATTGCGCGTGCCTGCGGGGGCGAGCGTGAAGCGCGCACTGCCGCCGTCGAAATGGATGTAGGTGCCGTCGGGGCCCGCCGAGTAGCCCGTCACGCCGCGCGCATCGTCCAGGCGTGGGACGTCGGCGCCGCTCCAATGCAATTCGCGCACGGCACCGTCGCCGCGTACGAGCCAGCCGTCGCCATCGCGTGCGACGGCGAACGTCCGCCAGTCGAGCACTTTGCCAATGTAGTCGGTCACGTGGACGGGCAGCACCGGCTGCGCCAGCACGGTCTGGTAAATCTGGTCGAGCGCGCGCAGCGAGGCCATCTTGGTGCCGCTGTACATGTGGTAGTAGATGTCGATCGGTTTGAACCGCAGCGGGTGGTCGGTCATGGCGAACGTCTGCAAGACTTGCGTGAAGCCGTAGAAGGGCCCTTGCCAATCGTTCGTATAGACGTTCTCGTCCTGGTTCGGCGCGAATACCTGATAGGCGTCCGGGCCCTTATCGACGCCGATCGGCGCGATGTTCAGCCAACTGTTGTCCGCCTTCGTGATCGTCGTGTCGCCGCCGTTGAAGTTGTAGACGCCGGCCTCGTTCACGCGCCGCACGGCGACACCGGGCGGCATGCAGTCGCCCGACCATTGCAGGACGACGACGCGCTTGCCGGAGGGTGCAAGCCGGCTGTCGATGTAATGGATCGAGCCTGAAATCTCGCGATCGAGATTGAACGTATAGCCGGGAATGTTGAGCGAGAACGCGGCGTCGCTACCACCGCGGTCGGTATGCGCGCCTGTCTTCGCATCGACGTTTTCCCATGTGAACGGATGCGAGTACGTGTGCGTGCCGATATCGACGTACGGCAGTGCGAACATCTGTCGCGCGATTTGTTCGAGGCGGGGCGACGCCTTCGGATACAGCCCGTCCGGGCCGACTTCTCCTTCGATCACCGACAACGTCGTCGGAATCGGATAGCGAGTCCAGATCTGGTCGTACAACGCCTGGCCCGAATAGTCCGGGCCGGGGAACTCGGCCCGGGAAGCAAAGCCGTCGCCATCGACGTGCACCATCAGCAGACGCCTGCCGTTTTCCGTTGTCACGTTCGGGGCGGGCAGCTCGGGCAGGCGCAAGGCTGCGCGCAGAAACGTGATCGGTTGAATGGCCCAGCGTTGCTGCTCGATGCTGTCGAGCGAGACGATGTTGTACTGGTTCAGCGCAAAGCCGCCCCACGGCATGATGCCCGCTGCGTCGACCCGTGTCCCGGCCGCATCGATACCGAGCAGCGATTGGCCGCCCTCGGCAATGCGCAGCGCCGGAAGGTCGCGCGGATCGGGCACGGGCATGGTCTCGAAGCCGATCATCGGCGCCTTCTCGACGATCTTCAAAGGCCCGTGCAGATTGGCCGTCACGGGTTGCAGCCCGAGCGCGCTGCCTCCCCCTCCAACGGCGAAGCCGAGATGGCCGAAGAACGCAATGGGCACATGCGCGTCGATCGCACGCTGCACCCAGGCGCGCCAGCGGTTCGGGTTCGGGGCGTTGTCGCGCGAGATCCAGGCGACCACGCCTGCGTAACGGTCGGGCGTGACGTCGGACGGTAGCGCGCCGTTCAACTGCGCATATTGGACGTCGTACCCGAGATAGTTGAGCGGCGTCGCGACCGCGGTCACGCCTGGGCTCAAGTCGAGTTGTTGACCCGGCTGGAGATCTTGCACGACCAGCACTTTTCGCGGCATGACTTCGATGCGGCCGATGCCGACCACGTCGTGCGCCGGATCGGTCACGTATGAGTCGAGCCCGGCGGCGAGCGCTTCGTGCGCAGTCTGTCGCGCGCACGAACGATCTGCGCCGTCGCAGTAGTCGATGGCGACCACCGGCGTGCCGGTTTGGCGCTCGAACGCTTGAACATCGGCGAGCGGGCGGGCGCGCTCGGCGGCGGTGACAGGCAGGCTGCCGCCCGCACTGGCGCGCGCGCGAAAGAGTCCCTCGATCAGCACCGCATAGAGTTGGCCGGCATGCGCGCGCGCGACGTCGAGCGCGCGGTCCCCGCCGACGATGATCTTTGCGTCCGGGTGGGCGGCATGAATGGCGTCGATGGCGGCGTAGCCGGCGGGCGTGTCGAGCAGGAAGCCCCGATAGCCGCGTTGCCATAGCGGCTCGACTTGTTGCGCCAGTAATGCCTCGGCGCTTTCGTCCGGCGAGGTACCGATATGTGCGATATAAGCCGTGTGTGCGAGGGCGTGCGTGCCGGGATCGAACGACGGGGCTGCGTCCAGGATCAGCGCGTCGAAGGCTTGCAGCAGGGCGACCGGCGGATTATCTCCGTCATAAAGGGCGATATTGACGTGCCGGACCGGGGCAGCCGGCGTTTGTGCAAATGCCGGCCGGCTTGCGCCGAGTGCAAGCCCGAAGCACGTCATGGCAAAGTATGCAAGGCCGACCGCCGCACTCGACACCGATTTTCGGTTCGAATGGGATTGTTCGAAAAAACTGACTTTCAACGTATTCCCCGGTATGGCCGCATACCGGCCTGTTCTCGTACGAGCCGCCCTCTACGGCTGTCCAGCGCGCACCCCGGGTTGTTTGACGGCCGAATTTACCTGGAGGCCGTCCGTTTACACCGGTTCCCGCGCCGCGCAAAAATAACACGGATCGTAGGGCTATTAAAAGGCGGTCCTGAGGGGGCATTTCAAGGGAAATACTCGGTTTTTCGCAGATTCGACCCGTTTTGCGGTGCGCAAACGTTTGAATGCCGGGCGTTTTCGTTTGCGCGAAAGTTTCGTGCCACTGAGGTTTTTTTATCTGTGGGTCTGCGCAGAGAATGAAACGGCAGCGGAGCGGGTCTCGGCTTGGTGCTCGAGCACGGGTGGTCGGACGCGAGAGTATGCGACCTGGCGGCGGGAAGGCGCTCCGAGCAACGGGCGCTCGTTCGTCGCGCACTCCCCGACGTTTGGCTCGATCCGGTGTTCAGCGCGTGGGGTCTGCATAGGCAGGCAGTGAGACGAAGCGAATGTCGTCGACCCGGATGGCGTAGTGCGAGTCCTGTTCATCGCTTGGCAATGGGCGGCATGCGTTCCCGGTGAGTCGTGAAGCGCGGGCAGGACAGTGCCGAGCCGGAACGGTTCGCGAATGGTTGACGATCGATTGGCTTGGTTCGGCACGTATTGTCCACTAACCTTGTGCATGCCGCGGCGGCGGTGCGCGTGCGCGATCGGCGCGGCATCGGGGCGCCGGTGATGTCGCCGAATGAAGCATGCGCTTGTGAGGACAGCGCGACCTATGTGACGACGGGCGTTCAGTAGTCTTACTGTATCGATCATTCAATTTTCAGATGAAACGTGAGCGAGCACGGTCGGCATCATTCCTTACGTTTGTCTTGCTCGGAACAAAGCATCCGGTTTAGAAAACAAGCGGAGATATTGTTCGCGTCGCGCCGCAGGGTAATCTCCAGCCTAATTAAATAGTCCGACTAGTTAAGGGTATTTATGGATTAATGTCGCCAAGCCTGTGAGCTAGCATGGCTGCGTTCATGCATTGGCCTTTCGCACGGCTCGCCGTCTTGCGAGTGTGCGGGGCGCGCCGGGGGCGAAGTCCGGTGCGAGCCGACGCCGGCTTGTGCCGATTCGCGGAAAGCATTCAGAAGCATTCAACCAACGACAACGATGGAGGATGTGATGACGAGCGAGCGAGACGATGCGCAGGATCAGTTGCAAGCGACGGCCGAGGACGGCACGTTGAATCGGGCCCGGCGAGGATTGTTGCAGGGCGCCGGCCTCGGTGCGGCATTGGCGATGATGGGCGGTATGATTTCGCCTGCTCAAGCGGCCGAGGCACCCTTTCCGTCCCACAAGCGCTGGAAGATCGTCTTCGTCAATCACGTCACCACCAACCCGTTCTTCGTTCCGACGCAATACGGCATTCAAGATGCCTGCGCGATCCTGAACATGGATTACCAATGGACCGGCTCGGCGAATGCCGACGTCGGCGAAATGGTTAACGCGATGAACGCCGCGATTGCGGCGAAGGCCGATGCGATCGCCGTGCCAATCGTCGATCCGAAGGCCTTCAACGGTCCGATTCAGAAGGCGCTCGATGCCGGTATTCCCGTGTTCGCCTACAACGCCGACGCGCCGCGCGGCAGTACGAACCCGCGCCTTGCCTATATCGGCCAGGACCTGTATCAGTCGGGCTATCAGATGGGCGAGCGCATCGTAAAGCTCATCGATAGCGGCCTCGTGGCGCTGTTCATCGCCACGCCGGGGCAGCTCAACATTCAGCCGCGTCTCGACGGTGCCTCCGATGCGATCAAGAAGTCCGGCAAGAAGATCGAGATTCAAACGATCGCCACCGGCGCGACGGTCAACGAGGAACTCTCGAAGATCAAATCGTTCTACCTGGGCCATCAGGACCTGAAAGGCATGTTCGCCGTCGATGCGGGCAGCACGCAAGGCGTCGCGCAGTTGATGAAGGAGCAAAAGCTGCCCGAGAAGGGCGTGCATGGCGGCGGGTTCGACTTGCTGCCGACGACGGTGCAATTGATCCACGACGGCTTCCTCGATTTCACGATCGATCAGCAGCCGTACGTTCAAGGCTTCTATACCGTGGTCGAAGCGTTCACCTACTTGGCATCGGGCGGCCTCGTCGGTCCGGCCGATGTCAATTCGGGCTTGACGTTCGTCACCAAATCGACCGTCGATCCGTATCTGAACACGTCCACCCGTTATGAAGGCAAGAGTACGAAGGCGCAGATCGTCCCGCGCTCGGGCCCGATCAAGTCATAGTCATGAGCGATAGCGTGAACGAAGCACAGAGACGTTCCGCCGCCTCGCGCCCGGGCGCGAGGTTCGGCGGTTTTGCATGGTCGGCCGAATTGCGGATCCTGCTCGTGGCCGTGGCGGTCGGCGCGTACTTCGAAACCGCCAACCATGATTTTCTGCTGACGAGCGCGAGCCTGCAAAACCTCTCGCAGTTCGTCGCGCCCGCCGCGATCATCGCGTTCGGCGAGATCATGTTGATGATCGGCGGCGAGATCGATTTATCGGCGGGTATGGTGTTCGCGTTCGCGCCGTTCATCATGGCGTTCGCGCAGGACGCGGGTGCGCCGATGTGGCTGGCCGTGGTGGCGGGACTGGCCGCCGCCGGGCTGGTCGGGTTCGTGAACGGCGCCGTGACGGTATTTTTACGGCTGCCTTCGTTCGTTACCACGCTCGGTACGCTCTTCCTGATCAACGGCGTCACGCTGACGATCTCGCGCGGCACACCCGTCCCGACACCGGGCGGCCCGCTGTTTACGGCCGTGATGGGGGGATGGGGCTACAGCGAGATTTGCTGGGCCGTCGTCATCGCGCTCATGATGCACATCGTGCTCAGGCACACGCGCTGGGGATTGCATACGGTTGCGAGCGGTGCGAATCCGCTCGGTGCGTCGGAGGCCGGTATTCAAGTGAACCGGCTCAAGCTCGGCAATTTCATCCTGGCGGCGGTACTCGCGGGCCTCACGGGTATTCTTGAAGGCGTGCGGATCACGTCGATCGACCCGCAAGCGGGCGGCAACCAGATCATGTTCCTGGCGGTGGCGGCGGCTGTGATCGGCGGTACGCCGCTCACGGGCGGGTCGGGCACGATCATCGGCGGGCTGATCGGCGCCGCCGTGCTCGGCATGTTGAACGACGGCTTCACGCTGATCGGCATCAACGCCTTTACGTTCAATATCATCCTCGGCGCTGCGATTCTCGCCGCGATGATTTTCAATATTCACGTGGCGCGGCTCAGCCGGCGCGGGAGATCGTGATGGCCGGGAACGAAGCGCCGCTCGCATTGCAGGCGCGCAATATCGTCAAGCGCTTCGGGGCGGTCACGGCGCTCGACGGCGTGTCGCTGCATCTTGGCGAAGGCGAAATTCTCGGCATCCTCGGCGACAACGGTGCCGGCAAATCGACGCTGATCAAGATCCTGACGGGCTTTCATCAGCAGACGGACGGCGAGTTGTTCATCCGCGGCGAGCAGACGTTGCTGCGCTCGGTCGATCATGCGCGCTCGCTTGGGATCGAATGCGTCTATCAGGATCTCGCGCTCGCCAATTCGCTGAGCATCTACCACAACATGTTTTTGAACCGCGAGATCGTCTACCCCGGGCCGATCCGCTTTCTGAACCATCGGGCAATGCGCGAGCGCGCGGCGCAGTGTTTGGAAGACATCGGCGTACACGTGCCCTCGGTGACGATGCCGGTGGAGCGTTTGTCGGGCGGCCAGCGGCAGGCCATTGCGGTGGCGCGCGCGGTCAATTCCAACGCGCGGATCCTGCTGCTCGACGAGCCGCTGGCGGCGATGGGCGCGCGCGAAGCCGGGCTCATTATCGATCTGATTTTGCGGCTCAAAGAGAAGGGCGGGTTGTCGATCGTCATGATCATGCACAACTACGCCCAGACGCTCGACATCGCCGATCGCATCATGCTGATGCAGCGCGGCCGCGTGACGTACGAGCAGCACAGCGCGAAGACGTCGGTGCCCGAACTGATGGATATCGTGCGCCGCGAATATCGCGCCATGCGCGAGGCCACGAACGGCGAGCGCGCCTGAAGCACAGGTTTCGGTGCGGCGGCTTCAGGCGCGGCCGTCGCCCGGCCGCTTCGTCAATTCGTCAATTCATCATTCCGTCTTCGCCGCCGCGGCCAGCTTATTGGCCGCTTCTTGTGCGGTTTCGTCCTTGCTCACCCAGTAGTTGCCGATCACGTCGTAAAACGCGCCTTCCACAGCCGGGGAGACGAGCATGTCATGCGCCCATGAAGGGACCAACCCGCCCGTCGTTCCTGCCGCCTTGAAATCGGCGGACGATTTTTTGGCGCAATCGTCGAACCTGGCGAGG
>NZ_JBQCDN010000204.1:0-25091 GCF_051961175.1 Trinickia sp.
CAAGCAAGGGGCGACGAAGAAAGCGGCGCCGAAGACCAACGCTGCCAAGAAGGTGGACGCCGCTACTGATGCGTCCAATTGAGCAGTTGCGGCGGTGATCGGAAGGTCGGTTCGTCGCCGCTGCAGGGAGTGTCAGAATTTCCGTGCTGCCTAGGCGTTCTACGGCCATCGTGTGGACGACCACAGAGCGCCACCGGGAATTTTTCGCCGGCCGCCTCGTTCCGTTCCATTCCGTTCCAGCCTCGCATTTCAATCGACGTCGCCGTGCGTGGACGTTGTTCTGCACAGCCCGTCGATGTAGTCAGCCCACGCCTGCATGACACGGCGCCGGTCATCGTCGAATGTCGTTCCGTCGTACGCCTTCTGTACGTCGCCTCGTTTCGCGTGCGCGAGTTGCGCTTCGAGAACATCGATGTCGATGCCGAGTCGCTCGCGGCCGACGGTTCGCAGCATGCCGCGAAATCCATGCGTGGCGTGCTTTCCTTGAAATCCCATGTCGCGTCGGGCCTTGCTTAACGCGTCTCGGTGCAAGTGCGGCGTCTTCTGGCGGGCCGGGGACGGAAACACGTAGTCTCCGCGGCCCGTAAGCGACTGCAATTCGCGGAGCAACACAACCGCTTGCCTCGGTAAGGGCACGATATGATCGTGACGCATCTTCATCCGAACGGCGGGGACATGCCACTCAGCGGACTCGAGGTTGATTTCATCCCACGGTGCAGCGGCGATCACGCCGGGGCGTAAGCCGGTGAGCATGGTCAGCTTCAGAGCAGCCCGCGTGACGGGCGACTTGTATGTGTTGATGGCTTGCACGAGCGGGACGATCTCAGCAGGCTTCGTGATCGCCGGGATGTGACCTTTGTTGTGCCGCGGGATGACACCGCGTAGCGACAACGGGACGCCGTCCTCTCGCAGACTGTGGTGGATCGCGTAAGTAACGATGCCGCCCACGTATTGGCGCGCTTTGGTCGCGAGGTTGGGCGCATGCGCCGCTATTCCTTCTAGCACGGGTATGACCTCCGACGTCGCGAGCGTGGAGATCGGCTTGTTGCGAAGCGGGGGGACTAGATATTGCCGGATGACAAACTCGGCTTTGCGGTAGGTCTCATCGGCCCACTCATTGCGTTTAAATGCGAGCCATTTTTCTGCGACCAGATGGAACGCGCCTTCGGCAGCACGCTTGCGCGCAGCGGATTCGGCCCGGCGATGCTCGACCGGATCGGTACCTTCGCGAACAAGGCTGCGGGCGATCGCGGCAGACTTGCGCGCTTCGACGAGCGGAACCTCAGGGTAGGGGCCAAGGCTGAGAAAATTTTCCTTTCCAGTGCCGGGCCGGCGGTAGCGGAGCAGCCATGTCTTACTTCCGTCCGGCCAGACGCGCAGAGCGAGCCCGTTCCCATCGGCAAGCAGATAGGGCCGCTCGCGCGGTTTGGCGACACGAAACACCACTTCGGACTTCGGTTCGACGCGTTTGGGCATGGCCTGGCACCTCGATTCCGCGTATACGCAAGTGTATACGCAAAAATCGTCGATGCCACCGGTACATGGCAGTCATTCGCGGAAGCAAAAAACCCCGTAAGACTTTGATCTTACGGGGTTTCTCGGACTACTTCGGCTTACGCCGGAACATCTGTTGGTGCCCAGGAGAGGACTCGAACCTCCACGATGTTGCCACCGCTAGGACCTGAACCTAGTGCGTCTACCAATTCCGCCACCTGGGCAGGTGTGCGTCTTGCAACAAAGACCGCCATTGTATCAACTAAAACCGCGCTGTCAAGCGCTTCGAACAATCAGTCCGGCACCCGGCCATTCAAACCCCATTTCCGCACAGCGCGCGCGCCAACGCGCGCAGGACCCGCACCCACACCCGCCCACCCGTCCGTCCCGCCCCGAGCGGGTGTTAGAATGGCGCGCATTGCCGTGTCCAACGTATCGAGCCAGAACAATCATCGACAAGCGCCCCTTGAGTAAATATCCGTACCCGATCCCCAGCCGCGAGGAAATCCTCGGCGTGCTGCGCACGAGCGAATCGCCGCTCGCCGCCAACGACATTGCCGAAACTCTGTCGATCAAGCGCCAGGAGCGCGAAGGGTTCTTCAAGCGTTTAGGCGCCATGGAGCGCGACGGCCAGATCCGGCTCGATAAGCGCGGCTACTATCAGCTCACCCATCCGTCGAATTTCGTCGCCGGCCGCGTCCAGGGCCATCGCGACGGCTACGGCTTCATCATTCGCGACGACGGGCAAGACGATCTGTTCCTGCCCAACGCCGAAATGCAAAAGGTCATGCACGGCGATCGCGTCCTGGCGCGCATCGTCGGCTACGATCGCCGCGGTCGCCCCGAAGGCCATATCGTCGAAGTGACCGAGCGCGCGAACAAGCGCGTGATCGGCCGGCTGCTCAACGAGAACGGCGCGCTGATCGTCGCCCCGGAAGACAAGCGCATCAGCCACGACATCCTCGTCACGCAGAACACGAAGAAGGCCAAGGTCGGCCAAATCGTCGTGGTGGAATTGACCGATTTCCCGAGCCGACATTCGCAGCCGCTCGGCCGTGTCGTCGAAGTGCTCGGCGATATCGACGATCCCGGCATGGAGATCGAAATCGCCGTGCGCAAGTACGGCGTGCCGCACGAGTTCAGCGATGCCACACTCGCCGAAGCGGCAGGGTTGCCGGACGAAGTGCGGCCGATCGATATCCGCCATCGCGTCGATCTGCGGGATGTGCCGCTCGTCACGATCGACGGCGAAGACGCCCGCGATTTCGACGATGCTGTGTATTGCGAACCGACGAAAGTCGGGCGCGGCGACGGCTTCCGTCTCATCGTGGCGATCGCCGACGTTTCTCATTACGTCCGGCCCGATACCTCGCTCGATACCGATGCGATCGAACGCAGCACGTCGGTGTATTTCCCGCGCCGCGTCATTCCGATGCTGCCGGAAAAGCTCTCGAATGGCCTGTGCTCGCTGAATCCCGAGGTTGATCGCTGCGTCCTCGTCTGCGACATGCTGATCACCGCGCGCGGCGAAATCAAGGCATATCAGTTCTATCCGGGCGTCATGCATTCGGCGGCGCGGCTCACGTACACCGAAGTCGCCGCCGTGCTCACGAATACCAAGGGCCCTGAGGCGGCGCGCCGCGCGGCGCTGGTGCCGCAGCTTCAAAATCTGTACGGCGTGTTCAAGGCGCTGTTCGCCGCGCGTCAAAAACGTGGTGCGATCGACTTCGACACGACCGAAACCTATATCGTCTGCAACGCGCAAGGCAAGATCGAACAGATTCTGCCGCGCCAGCGCAACGATGCCCATAAGCTCATCGAAGAGTGCATGCTCGCGGCGAACGTCTGCGCGGCCGACTTCATGAAGCGCAACAAGCATCCAGGCCTCTACCGTATCCACGCCGGCCCGACCGCCGAGAAGCTCGAGAATCTACGCACGTTCCTGCGCGGGATGGGTCTCTCCCTCGGCGGGGGTGAAACGCCCCACGCGAGCGACTACGCGGCGCTGATGGCGCAAGTGCGCGATCGGCCCGATGCGCAGATGTTGCAGACGATGCTACTGCGTTCCATGCAGCAGGCCGTCTACAGCCCCGACAACATCGGGCACTTCGGTCTCGCCTACGATGCCTACGCGCACTTCACGAGTCCGATTCGCCGCTATCCGGATTTGCTGACGCACCGCGCCATCTACGCCATCTTGTCGGGGACGAAGTACCGGCCCGCCGCGCCGAACGGCGTGGCGCTCAATACGGCGCTGTCGCCGCGCGCGCGCGCGTTGCAGCAGGCCGACGAGCAAACGCGTCCGCGCGCGCGGGAGAACACGGCGATCTGGGAAGAACTCGGCTTGCACTGTTCGGCGAACGAGCGGCGCGCCGATGAAGCTTCGCGCGACGTCGAAACCTGGCTCAAGTGCTACTTCATGCGCGACAAGCTCGGCGAGGAGTACGGCGGAATGGTCAGCGGGGTCACCTCGTTCGGGATCTTCGTGCAGCTCGATTCGCTGTTTATCGAAGGGCTGGTACACGTCACCGAACTCGGCTCCGATTACTTCCAATACGACGAAATCAAGAACGAGCTGCGCGGCGAGCGTACCGGCATTCGCTATCGTTTGTCCGATCGCGTGCGCGTGCAGGTCAGCCGCGTCGATCTCGACGCGCGCAAGATCGATTTCCGGCTCGTGCGCGATACGCCGGCCAAGCCCGCCGGGGCATCCCGCGCAACCGCGACGGCCCGGCCGGTTGGCGAGCCGGAGGTGATGGCTGGGCGCGGGCCGCACGTGCGGGCGTTGGCATCTGTCGACGAAGGGCGGCACAAGAAGGCTGCGCCGGGCAAGTCGGCTGCCGTTGTCGAGGCGCGTGCAGCACGCGCCCAGGCCGCCCGCAAGCGGAGCGGAGCGTCCAATAAGGGGGCGCCGAAGGCGCGCTCGCGCAAGAAGGGCTAGCCTTCGCTCGGCGGCGCAGGTCCCGCATCGAAGCGAGCGCGCCGCGATATTTTTTCGGCACAGCGAGTGCATGGCGCGCCGCTGTGCTTTCGCCTTTCAGGCTCGACGCAATACCGATTCGAAGATTGATATTCAGCTATGTCACGTCTCAAGGTTTTATACGGCTTTCATGCAGTGACCGCGCGTTTGCGGCACGACGCGTCGACGGTCGAAGAAGTGTTTTACGATGCGACGCGTCGCGATCGCCGGATGCAGGAGTTTCTGCAAACGGCGAAGGAAGCGGGCGTGCGCGTGATCGCGGCGGACGAAACGCGTCTGTGGGGGCTCGCCCATACCGAACGGCATCAAGGCGTCGTTGCGCGCGCAAGCGATTTGCCGCTCGCGCAGAACCTCGCGGAGTTGCTCGATGGCATCGACGGGCCGGCGCTCTTGCTCGTGCTCGACGGTGTGACTGATCCGCACAACCTCGGCGCATGTCTGCGCGTGGCGGACGGAGCGGGCGCGCACGCCGTCATCGCGCCGCGCGACAAGGCTGTCGGTTTGAACGCCACTGCCGCGAAGGTGGCGAGTGGCGCAGCCGATACCGTGCCCTACATCACCGTCACGAATCTGGCGCGCGCGTTGCGGGAATTGAAGGATGCTGGCGTGTGGATTATCGGCACGGCCGGCGATGCCAAGGCCAGCCTCTATGAGACGAAGCTCGATGGCCCCGTCGCCCTCGTCATGGGGGCCGAAGGCGAGGGCATGCGGCGCTTGACGCGCGACACGTGCGACGAGGTCATGCATATCCCCATGGCGGGGACAGTCGAAAGCTTGAACGTGTCCGTTGCGAGCGGAGTATGTCTGTTCGAGGCGGTACGGCAGCGCGTGGCCGCACGTTAATGCCGCTCCGATCGGGGGACGTCCGCGCGGGCCGTTCCCCGATCGAAAACAAACGCGCCTAACGCTCGACCTGCTGGTTCCAGCGCGTATCCCACTGCGCACGATGTGCGTTGATCGCATCCCAATCCACGACAGTCACCGTATGAACGAGGCTCTCGATGTTGCCGAGGCTTTGCTGCATCGATGCCGGCATTTTAGCGAGACGATTCGTCGGGATCTGCTTGCCGGCCTCGGCGGCTTTCTCTTGCGCGGGCGCTGACAGCAGGAACTGCGCGAGCTTTTGCGCGAGTTGATCGTCGGGGTTGTTCTTGACGACGCAGACGTCGACGAGCAACAACACCGGGCCTTCCTTGGGATTGACGTACGCCACCGGCAGGCCCTTGTCCTGCAAGTCGGCGACGCCCGTCGGCGTCAGCGGAAACAGGGCGGCTTCGCCTGTTTGCACCATCTCCGAAATCTTGGCCGAGTTCGGGATGTATTCGACGACATTCGGGCCGACTGTGCTGGCCCATTTCGTAAATCCGGGCTCGACATTCTGTTCGCTGCCGCCCCAGATGCGGTTAAGCGCCAAGAAACCGTGCAGCCCGAATGTGCTGCTCGACGCCGATTGGAATACCACCTTGCCCTTGTATTTCGGATTGGCGAAGTCGAGCCACGAGGTGGGCGGCGCCCAACCTTTCTCGGTAAAGAGCTTCTTGTTATAGGCGATGCCCGTCATGCCGAGCTGGACACCGGCGCCGACGTCGTCTTTCATCCGCGCGAACGGATAGAGTTCCTTGAGAACCGGGGCGTCATCGAGTTTTTCGCAGAGGCCGAGACTGACGGCGCGCGCCATCACCCCATCGTCAAGAAACGCGACGTGCACCTGCGGATGGGCGCGATTTGCGAGCAGCTTGGCCAGGATGTCCGATGAAGTGCCGGGTACGACGGTAACCTGCACGTTGTTCGCCTTCTCGAAGGCCGGCAGCACCTGCGTCGTATAGGCTTTTTCCATCGGCCCGCCGTTCATGCCGATATAGATCGTTTTCGACTGCGCCCCAGCGGGTGTCGCGGCGAGCGTCACGCCGGCCACCATTGCGGCGGCCGACAGGATGCGGAAGGCTTTCATTAAGGTCTCCTGATCATTGAAAAGCGAAGCGTCATGCGGGGACGGCCGAGAAACGATCGACATCGAACGCGTCGAGCGGCGTCTCGGTGGCGCCGTCGATCACGAGGTCGGCGAGTACTTCGCCAACACCGGGCGCGAGCAGAAACCCGCCCCCGGAAAAGCCGAATGCATGCAACAGCCGCGGCACCTTGCGGCTCGCGCCCAGGATCGGATTGTGATCGGGCGTGCAGCCTTCCACGCCGCTCCAGGTGCGGATCAGCAAGGCTTGCCGGAGCGCCGGCAAGAGCGCGCACGCGTCGCGCATCACGGCGCGGGTCGTATCGGACGACGGCTGCGCGAAATCGCCGTCGCCATGCCCGCGGCCGCCGCCGATCACGCAGTTGCCGCGCGCGACCTGCCGCGCGTATATCCCGCCGCCGAACACGCCGAGGTTGTGCTCCAGAAACTGCGGCAGCGGCTCGGTCACCCACATGTTCGGATAGATGGGCTTCATCGGAACGGTGTCCCCGAAGCGCTCCGCGAGCGTGAGGCCCCACGCGCCGGCGGCGTTGATGAGCCAGTCGGATTGGAAGATTTCGTCGCCCGCGCGCAGCGAGAACCGTTTGCCGTCGTACTCGGCGTGCGTCAGCGCGGTCTGTTCGCGCACGAGTGCTCCGGCTTGCCGTGCGGCGCGTGCGAAGGCGGGCGAGACGAGACGCGGGTTCGCATGGCCGTCGCTCGTGCAGAGCGAGCCTCCGATGGCTACCGCGCCAAGCCAGGGATAGCGGCGCTTGAATGTGTCGCCCGACATTAATTGCAACGGTAGCCCATATTGCGCAGCCATCTGCGCGTAGCTTTCGAGCCCCGCCAGATCGGCTTCGCTGCGCGCCAGGCGCAAGTGCCCCGAGACGACGAATTCGCCGTCGATGCCAATCCGTTCGGGCAGTCGATCCCAAATCCTTCTTGCCCGCATGGCGAGCGGCAATTGTTCCGCGGGGCGGCCTTGGCAACGTACGCCCCCGTAGTTCACGCCGCTTGCCTGCGCCCCGCAATGACGCCGTTCGAGCAGCAGGACCCGCATGCCTTTCCGTGCGAGGGCGAGCGCGGCCGAGGCGCCGACGAGCCCACCGCCGGCGATCGTCACGTCGAAATGTGGAATCGGCTCATTCATCGCGCGCATCTTCAGGCACGGCGGCGACGCGTTCGTCGCACAGAGCGGCCGCCAACGGGATGGGTTTGATCGGGGCTTGGGCGCGCAATCGTCCGAGCGCGTCGAAGGGCAGCCCGGTTTCGTCAGCGAGTAAGGCCTGCGCTGCCTCGCCGCACATGCGGCCCTGGCATCGGCCCATTCCAACGCGGGTCAACGCCTTCAGACGATTGATTTCGCGCGCGGCGCCCGTGCGAAGGCATTGGCGGATCGTCCCGGCGTCGATTTCTTCGCAGCGGCACACCGTCATCGTGTCAGGCCAGGTACCCGCGCGCTCGAAGGGGGCGGGAAATGCCGCTTCAAGGCCCGCACGGAAGATGGCGATGCGTTGCAGCGAGCGGCGGTGCGCGGCGGCAGCTTCGACGAGCGGCGACTTGCGTTGCAAAGAGGGAGGAGCGAACGCCATATCGTCGAGCACGGCAAGCGCAGCGAGATGCCCGGCGCATTCGGCCGCATCGGCGCCCGCGATACCCGCTCCATCGCCCGCGACATAAATGCCGCCGATCGATGTGCGTCCCGCCTCGTCGCGCTCGGGCAGCCAGCATCGATTGAGTGTGTCGTAGCGAAAGCGGCAACCGGCGATATCGGCGAGCTGTGTTTCGGGGCGTAGTCCGTAGCCGAACCCGACCGCATCGCATTCGAGTGTTTCGGCGCTGTTGTTCGCCGAAGCTGGCGAGTTCGCGCCCGCTTGCCAAGCGATGCCCGTGACGTGGCTGTCGCCGAGGACGCCCTGAAGCGCAACGCCGCGCTCGATTCGGACGCCGTGTGCGCGAAGCCAGCCGACGTAGTACAAGCCTTTCGCGAGCATGGACGGGCGCGCCGCGAGCTTAGGCAATGCCGCAGCCTGCGCGGCCGTATCGGCCGTATCGAGCACAGCGAGGACCTGTGCGCCCGCCTTTGCATATTGATAGGCAACAAGATAGAGCAGCGGGCCCGTACCCGCGAAAACGATACGTCTTCCGATGGCGCAACCTTGCGACTTCAACGCCGTTTGTGCCGCGCCGAGCGTATAGACGCCGGGCAAGGTCCAGCCCGGCAGCGGCAGCACACGGTCGGTCGCACCGCTTGCAATGATCAAGTGCGTGAACGGGATGCTTTGTTCGCGTGCGCCGCATAACGTCGCGAGGCGGCCCACGAGCGGCTGTTGCCCGCCATCGGTCGGCGCACAGGCTTCGCCGGTGCTCGCGTGGGTGTCGCACGCCCAAGCCAGTGTAAGAGGGCGGTAGTCGATGCAGGGCAAAAGGTTCGCCATCGTCGCATGCAGCGCGATGGCTTTATGCGCTTCGAAGCCGTACAGCGCGCGCGGCGAGCGTTGGAAGCCACTGCTTTGCGGCGGTTGACGATAGATCTGTCCGCCCCAGCGCGCGTTTTCGTCGATCACGATCGGGCGCACGCCGGCATCGACGAGCGTTTGCGCTGCGCGCACGCCTGCGGGGCCCGCGCCGACGATCACGATCCGGGCGTCGTTCGTCATCACGCCAGCCCTCCCTGCGACCGGTCCGCATTTAGCCGGCTAAGCAGCCGCATTCCGGCTTCGATCGTCGTCGAGCACGCGCGCAGCGGCTGTCCTTCTTCGGTTCGAATCCAGCAATCCTGACAGGCGCCGATCAAGCAAAACCCGGCGCGCGGCTCGCCGCTGAAATCAGAGGCGCGCAGCGCCCGACGCTGCGTCAGGATCGCCGTCAGCACGGTGTCGCCTTCGAGCGCGCGGCACGGCGCGCCGTCCAGCGTGAACGAGACAGGGGCACGGCCGGTTTCGGCCAGACGTACCAGTTGTGCTTCGTCGTATGGCATGGTTCGTTATCCTAAATACCGATGGGGCCAGCGCCTTCAATGCTGGCCGATGAGGATACGGTTCAGGCCATAGACGCGATCGAGCAGCAGCATCGCGGCAGCGGTGACGAAGATGACGACTGTCGACACCGATGCCATCATCGGATCGATCGATTCCGTCGCATACATGTACATGCGAACCGGCAGGGTGACCGTTTGCGGCGAGGTGACGAAGATCGACATCGTGAGCTCGTCGAAGCTGTTGATGAATGCGAGCAGCCATCCACCGGTGATGCCGGGCACGATCATCGGCAGCGTAATGCGCCGCAGTGTGGTCCAGGCGTCGGCCCCGAGCGATTGCGCGGCATGTTCGACGCTGCGGTCGAGCCCGGTGGCAGCGGCCAGGACGAGGCGCATCACGAACGGCGTCACGACGACGGTATGTGCGAGCACGAGCCATGCGAACGACCCTGTTGCTCCGACGAGTGCGAAGAAGCGCAGAAGCGCGATGCCGAGCACGAGCCCCGGAATGACGAGCGGCGAAAGCAGCAGCGCGTTCAGGAACTCACGCCCGGGAAACCGTGCCCGGGCGATCGCGAGGCCTGCGGGCAAGGCGACGGCCAGCGAGAGCGTGGCCGACATGAACGCGAGCTTGATGCTCGTGAAGAAAGCCGAGATGAAATCCGGATAGTTCAAGATCGCGCGAAACCATCGCAACGACAATCCATGCGTTGGCAGCGTCAGCGTTTCGTCGGGCGTGAAGGCCACGAGCACGACGATGAGAAGCGGCGCCAGCACGAAGGCGATGACGAGCGTATGGAAGGCGAGGGCGAAGGGGCCGTTGCGTCGCATGTCGATCTCCTTCGCTTCAGCCCATGCTGCGGCCGTAGCGGCGCTCGAGCATGCGGTAGTAGGTCAGCATGATGGCGAGGTTGGCCGCCAGCAGCAACAGCGCGATCGTGGCGCCGAGCGGCCAGTTCAGCGAACCGAGGAATTGGTCGTAGACAGCGGTGGCGGCCACCTTCAAGCGCCGTCCGCCAAGCAGGCCCGGGATCGCAAACGCGCTTGCCGACAGCCCGAACACCATGAGGCTGCCCGAGAGCACGCCGGGCATGACCTGCGGCAGCACGATGCGGCGCAGCGTGGTGGCGGGTGAAGCCATCAGCGAGAGCGCGGCGTGTTCCGTTTGCGGATCGAGCTTTTGCAGCGCGGTCCAGACCGGAATCACCATGAACGGCAACATCACGTGGACCAGGGCGATGACGATCGCGAAGTTCGTGTATTCGAGCTTGTAGGGCCCGACGCCGAACGCGCCCAATGCTTGATTGACGACGCCGGCGGTGCCGAGCAGCATGCTCCAACCGAAGGCGCGTACCACGACAGAGACTAGCAGCGGGGCGAGGATGACGAGCAAAAACGCCGAGCGCCACGGGTCGCGCATCTTCGACAGCACGTACGCTTCCGGTGCGCCGATCGCCGCGCACAGAACCGTGGTGATCGCGGCGATGCCGAACGTACGTGCGAAGATCGTCTGGTAGTACGAAGAACTCAATACGTTGACGTAGTTGCCGAATTGGAACGCGGCAATCGATCCCACCGATGGATCGAACCGATAGAACGTCAACACGAACGTCATGGCGAGCGGCACGAGCACGAGCGTCGCGAACAGCACGAGCGCCGGTGCACAAAGCAGCCACATCGGCCCATACGCCCGCCACGGCGTGCGCGCGGCGATACGGCCCGGCTCGGGCGTAGCGGTGCGGGGCTCGCCCGCCTCGAGCGTTGCATTAGCCATGTTGCGCATCCCTCGCAACGAATCGCACCGCTTCTCGTTTCCAGTCGATGCCGACGGATTGCCCTTCCGCGATCGGTTCATCGCCCGCGTTCTGACAGCACACGAGCACTTCGCCTAGCCGGCAGTCCACGCGATAAAGCCATTGGCTGCCGAGAAAGAAACGGCTCGTGACCGTTGCGGGCAAACGGCCCGACCCGGCGGGATCGAGGCGCACCTTCTCCGGACGGATGCAGACGGTCACCGCATCGCCGAGCTGCGGCGTATCGCTTGGCCGTTGGTGTGACGCGCGACCGACTTCGATGCGATCCGTGCCGACTTCGATATGGAGACTGGCTTCGTCATGCGCGACGAGGGTGCCGGAGAAAAGATTCGCCTTGCCGATGAACTCCGAGACGAAGCGGTTCTCGGGGCGTTCGTAGGCACGGTAGGGCGTATCGACTTGCGTGATGCGGCCGGCCTCCATGACGACGACGCGGTCGCTGATCGACAGCGCCTCCGATTGGTCGTGCGTGACCATGATCGTCGTCGTGCCGATGCGCCGCTGGATGGCTCTGAGCTCGAACTGCATTTCCTCGCGCAGCTTGGCATCGAGATTCGACATCGGCTCGTCGAGCAGCAGAACGGGCGGGGCAATCACGATCGCACGGGCGAGCGCCACGCGTTGGCGCTGGCCGCCCGAGAGTTGGCGCGGAAATCGATCGGCCAGCGTGTCGAGCCGCACGAGCGACAGTGCTTCCCGTACCCGCGCTTCGCTTTCGGCTTTGCCGATGCGCCGCATTTCCAAACCGAAACGCACGTTTTGCGCGACCGTCATGTGCGGGAACAGCGCATAGCTCTGAAAGACGATGCCGAGCCCGCGCTGATTCGGCTTCATGTCCGTGATGTCACGGCCGTCGAGCACGATGCGGCCGCTGGTCGCCTCCACGAAGCCGGCGATCATTTGTAGCGTCGTCGTTTTACCGCAGCCAGATGGCCCGAGCAGCGAGACGAACTCGCCCTTTTCGACGGACAAATTCAGGTTGGCGACCGCATGCAAAGGGCCGAACGACTTCGAGACATCGGCGAGCGTGAGGAACGACATGATTGAAGCTCCTTGTGAGCGAAGCCCCTCGCGAGGCGCATGGGCGTAAGGGCATCAGGCAGAGCCGATTCTGTCCAGCCATATAAGGCGAGTCAATTTGGAATTCCGATCAACGATAGGAATATCGGAAATATTCCGTTTGACGGAACGATACCGGCTGATGCAGCCCGTTGAATTTCATGCGATGGTTTCAGGGTTTCCCCTTGGATGATATCGGCACACGGCGCAGCGTGGTAAAAGCTGCGATACTGCTGGGCGAATGAACGGGCTAAATGCATTCCATTGAATGAAACGATGACACCGGAGGGGTCCTGGATGATGATCGACGACGCGACGCAAGACGACGAACTGGCAGGCGGGGAGGAAGGCGCGGATGCGCCCGGCGCCGGAATGCTGCCGCGCGCGTTCGCACTCGTTCGCGCTCTGGCCTCGCTGCAAACGAGCGGCGTCCGCGTGACGCAGCTCGCGAAGCGGGTTGGGCTCACGCAGGGCACGACGCACCGCATCTTGCGTGCGCTGATCGCAGAGGGGATCGTCGAGCAAGACGAACGCACGAAGTTGTACCGGCTCGGCGTCGATTTCTTCGCGCTGGCGGCGCAAGCGGGCAATCCCGGCGGCATGCGTGCGCTGTGTCGTCCGGCATTGCTCCGCCTGTGCGCGAGCCTGGGCGAAACGATCTTTCTGCTGGCGAAGAGCGGCTTCGATGCGGTGTGTCTCGATCTCTGCGAGGGGCCGTTTCCGATTCGTTCGTTTACGAACGACGTGGGCGGCCGAATCGCACTCGGCGTGGGCCAGGGCAGCCTCGCGATTCTCGCGTTTTTGCCCGAGGCGGAGCGCGAAGAGATCATCCGCTATAACGTGCCGCGCATTCGCGGTTTCGGGGTGCTTGATGAAGTCTACCTGCGTACGGAAATCGAGCGCGTGCGCCAGCTCGGCTACGCGGCGCGCAACAGCGGTGTCCTCGAGGGGATGGCCGGTGTCGCGGTGCCGATTCTCGATCGCACCGGTACGGCCGTCGCGGCGTTGAGCGTCGGCACGCTCGCATCGCGGCTGGGAGACGACCGGCTGCCGATGGTGGTCGAACTGCTGAAGCGCCAGGCCGATTCGATCGGCCCGCTGACGAATCCCTTCGATGTCGCACTCAAGCGGCGCCCCGCGCATGGGCTGGCGGTCGCGCCTGCGGCGTGATGACGGCCTAAGGGAAATCGAGCAGGAGATCGAGCGCTAACGCGTCCGCCGGCGCGGAGAACTCCGGTAAACTCACGCCTTTCGCCTGCATTTTTCTCCGCCCCATGACTCAAGACGAACTCAAGCGATTGGTCGGCCAAGCTGCTGCCGATTATGTAAACGCCAACGTAGCTGAAGGCACCGTGATTGGTGTCGGCACGGGCTCGACCGCCAACTGCTTCATTGATGCGATTGCCGCCCAGAAGCACCGCTACCGCGGTGCGGTATCGAGTTCAGTCGCCACGACGGCGCGGCTGCAGCAGCATGGCATCAGGGTGTTCGACCTCAACGAGATCGAATCGCTGCCCGTGTATGTCGACGGCGCGGACGAAATCGATGCAACGGGTGCCATGATCAAGGGCGGCGGCGGGGCGCTCACACGCGAGAAGATCGTCGCTTCGGTGTCCGAAGTTTTCGTTTGCATTGCCGATGAGTCGAAGCGGGTGCCGGTCCTGGGCTCCTTTCCGCTTCCCGTCGAGGTCGTGCCGATGGCGCGCACCGCAGTGGGACGCCGGCTGATGGCGCTCGGCGGTGTGCCGGTGCTGCGCGTCACGAAGGACGGCACACCCTACATCACCGACAACGGCAATGAAATTTTGGACGTCAAACATCTGGCGATCCACGACCCGCGCGCGCTCGAAGCGGAGATCAACGCGTGGCCGGGGGTGGTCACCGTCGGTCTATTCGCCAGCCGCGGCGCGGATCTTTGCTTGCTCGGCTCGGATTCAGGCGTGGAAACGATCGATTACCGCTCGCAGGGCTAAAGGGTGGAGCGGTTCTTGCCGTAGTACCGCGTAACCGGTATTGCGGCATACACCGCAGAGCCATGGAGCCCTTCCCACCCCCGAAAGGTGATCGTCAGGGTTCGTGCGCGGCGGCAATAGGCGGTGCCGGCTACCTTGTTGTCCGCCCGCCGGGTTCGTTTAATCGCGGCGGCTTCCTACGGAAGCCAGATTCGCGCACGAGCGCGGCGGCGTTTCACACGTTTTGAGGATAGAACCCATCATGCAATGCGAACTCAGGCAGGCCCTCGATACGGCCTATTCGCGGCTGAGGGACGGGCAGGCGGACCCTACCACGTTCGCAAGCAACTACGCGCTGGGGCTCGGTATCGTCGTCGGCGGACAAGCCTGCGGCGGGATGACCGAAGAGGAGGCGACGGAGGAACGCGCTCATTTGGGCATGCTCGCCGCCTTGTTCGAAATTCAAGCGCGGATACGGATCGATTCCGAGACGCATTGAATGCGCCGATTGCGCCGATTGTGCCGATTGTTCGAGCGCAAGCTCGCCGTTGCGGGTGCAATCGCGCGATGACGGCGAGCCGGAATGCTTAGGGATGCTAATTAATCGGCGCCCCCCCGTTTCCCTGCCCGGCGTCGCTCAACTCACCGTGTTCGTTTGGTGAAGGCTCGGCAATAAGCGGTCGAATTCGCGCTTGACGAGCCCGTAGCACTCGCACGCACGCGATTCGAGGCCTTCTCGGTCAAGCACTTTGATGTGTCCGCGGCTGTGATGAATCAAGCCTTGATTATGGAGCTTGCCGGCCGCTTCCGTAATGCCTTCGCGCCGTACGCCGAGCATATCGGCGATCAACTGTTGCGTGACGGCCAACTCATTCGTCGCAGCCCGATCGATTTCGATCAGCAGCCAACGGCATAGCTGCTTGCTTAGCGAATGGTGCCGATTGCAGGCGGCCGTCTGCGCAACCTGCGTCAGCAGCGCCTGCATGTAGAGCAGCATGAGCCGGCGCAGCAGGTCGGAGCGCGCGATTTCCTGCTTCAGTTGTTGCGCGCTCATCCGATAGGCGAAACCCGAACACTGCACCTGTACGCGGCTGGGCATCGTCTCGCCGCCGGTGAGCACCTGGACGCCGGTCATGCCCTCGCGGCCCACGGCGGCCAGTTCCACCGAGCCGCCGTCTTCCATCATCGAGAGGATCGAAATGATGGCGGTGGTGGGGAAGTAGACGTGATGGATCTTATGGCCGCAGTCGCACAGCAGTTGCTCCGTGCGCAGATGGACCAATTCAAGATGTGGCGTCAGCGCTTGCCATTCGTGTGACGGCAGCGCGCCGAGAAGGTGATTGCCGTGAAGGTCGGATTGTAGCGTCAACATGATCGGTCCTCGGTTCCTTGCCGCACCGTGCGTCTCCCGCACGTGCTGTTGCGGCTTGTTCGTTACTGGGCCGGTTTCGGCGCGCCCATCGGCGAAGAAAAAATCGTCGGCTTGATGCGCGCTTCCCGGCGTCGTGTCGGCCTCCCTGGCCGCTGCGCCGTCTGTGCGGCAGCGCTCGGTTTGCGGGCCCCGTTCTGCGAGGATCGTGCCAAGCCCCATCGCGCCGGGGTTGCACGCGTCGCCTGCGACGTTGCATCGTGCGCAATGTGAGCCGCCTCGGCTTTTTGTTTCAAATCTGCACATCCGGCAGCGGCGGCCGCCTCTTGCAAGACACGGTCGGCCCATTCGCTCAGACCGTTGATCGGCTTGGCGTTTAACAGGGGGCAGTGCCGCGGGCACCTAGCGGCGGGGATGGACGGATACGTACCGCTGGCGAGCCGCGAGCGAGCGAAATGATTCAGTTATGTTGCAAAGCACACTCGGCGCCGTGCCGAGCGTCTTTTCGTCGGACCTGGCTCACGCCCGACAGGCGCGGAGCCGCCTGTTTCGCCGTTTTGATCGCGGTATGGCGCTGCGCAGCGGTACGCGCCCAAGGCGGCTGGCGCGGGCTTGGCGAGGGTGTGCGCAGGCTTATCGATCGGCGTGTCGGAAGTGACTCATTGTTGAGACACGGATGAAATGCCTCGCCGTTGCGTGGTTTCCCCAATGGCGGATGAACTCCGCGATGTGGGTGCGATGCCGAACGGTCTTACGGTTGCCGCGGACGTACCGTGCAGCATAGCGATTCGTCGTACATTGTTTCGGACAACGAAACGTCCCGCCGATGGTCGAATGTCTTGTACAGGTGAGGCGCGTCAAAGAATGAGTCGCATTCTCGTGAAATCGTGTAGGTGTCCGAAACGAACGAGAATGCGAAGGCGAAAGCTGGGTGAGACAACGAAATAGCAGTGTGCGGGATGCACGGATTTCGTCAGAGGGATAACCCTCTTCAGGCGTTTCCCAATGGCGCACCGCCGTGGATAGCAGCACCGTATTGCCTACCGGCTGCGGTGCGGGAGGTGCGCAATGAAACAGGCAAAGAAGCGTCGGACGGCGCATCGGGGGGAGTGATGGAGCAGAGCAAAGACCGTTCGCTGGTGAGCAAGGTCATGGACGGGCTCGTGAGTGGGATCGTCGAAGAAAAATACGGCGCGATTCTGCCGCCGCAAGACGTGCTGTCGAAAGAGTTCGACGTCAGCCGGACGGTCATGCGCGAAGCACTGTCGATGCTGCTTGCGCGCGATATGCTCGATGTTCGTCCAAAAGTGGGTACACGTATCCGGTCGATGCGCGATTGGCGCATGATCGACGAAGACGTCGTGAATTGGCGGTTTCGTGCAAAACCCGATCCGCAATTCATGCGCGACGTGATCGAGTTCCGGATGCTGATCGAGCCGCGTGCCGCCGCCCAAGCGGCCTCGCGGGCCAGCGTCTCCGAGGTTGCCGCGATCCGCGAGGCGTTTGAAGTGTTCAAAACGCTCGCACCGGGCGATGCCGGGTACCAGGGCGCTGACGAACTGTTGCATACGCGCATCGTACATGCGAGTGGCAACCAGTTTTTCCAGCAAATGGCGGCAATCATTCGCGGCGCGCTATCGGCTACGCATCCTATGCTCAGTCAAAAGCCCGGCGCATGGGAGATTTCGGTGCGCACGCATGAGCGGCTGGTCGAAGCGATCGAGCGCCGCGATCCGAAAGAGGCTGAAGCGGCGGCGCTGGCCGTGATCGACTTCGCAGCCGATGAAATCAGCCGTGAGTTTTCGGTGGAAATGCCGAACCGCAAATAGGTTCGCTCGCATCGGATGCAAGACCGGCGCCGTCATGCGCCGGTCTTTTCATTTGCGGCAATGATTGATCGGATTTGTCATGGTGTGAAAACAGAACGGATTGCGATATCGACCGTCTTATCATGTCGAGCGCTTTGATCTGAATCAAGGAAGTTGCGATTCACGATCAAGCTGAGATGAAATGAATGAGGGATGCGACGATGAACGAAGTGGGAAGAATCGACTGGGGTATCGTGGGCGCGGGACATATCGCGCATCGCTTTGCGCAAGGGCTTGCGCACGTGCGCGACGCGCGCCTCGCTCGCGTATGGTCACGCCGCGCCGAAAGCGTGAATGCGTTCGTGCAACGGCATGGCGGTCAGGCAAGCGAACGATTCGAGGATCTGCTGGCCAGCGAGGTCGATGCCGTCTATATCGCCACCCTCAACGACAGCCATATCGATTTCGCGCGGGCCGCCCTCGCGGCGGGAAAGCATGTGCTCTGCGAAAAGCCCGCGACGCTGAACGCGCGTCAGCTCGAAGCCGTCCTGGAGACGGCCCGTGATTCGCGGCGGCTATTCATGGAAGCCATGAAGCCGCCGTTCTTTCCGCTGTACCGCAAGCTGCGCGAGCATTTGACGGCCGACCCGATCGGCCCGGTCGGCCTAGTCCGGGCGGGCTGCTCGCTGGCCGATGTGCCGTCCGATCATCCCTCGTTCTCGCTGGCGGAGGGCGGCGGCGCGCTGCTCGATATCGGTATCTACGAGCTGTTCCTGGCGGTCGATTGGCTTGGGGCGCCGCTCGATGTGCAGACGTTCGGGCGCAAGGGTCCTACGGGCGTCGATACGTTCGCGAGCGTGCATAGCCGGCACGAAACCGGCATTGCGCAACTTTTTTGCGGGCTCGATCTGGACGGAAAGGGCGACGCGCTGCTGGCAGGACCGCTCGGACACGTTTCGATTCACGAGAAGTGGTGGAATCCCGTGCGTGCGACCGTCAGCTATGTTGGCGGCCGCGTGGTGGAACTCAACGTGCCGTTCGAAGGCGGCGGGCTCAACTACGAGACGGAGCACTTTTGCGAACTCATTCGAGCGGGGGCGCTCGAGAGCCCCATCATGACTCATGAGAAGTCGCTGCAGATGATCACGATGGCGGACGCGGCGCGGGAGACGCTCGGTGTGAAATTCCCGGCGGAATAGCGCAACCGCCCCTCCGGCGAAGTGGCCTGGCCGGCGGCGCGCCGCGGTGCGCCTCCTGCCTTGCGCTCAGTGCCGCGAGGGCAGCGCGAGCCGGCGTTCGTAGCGGTGCTGCGCCCATTCGAGCACCTGACACAGCACCCAGTAGACGGCTGCCGCCGCGAGGTACAGCGGCAGCGGCTGATACGTCGAAGCGATGATCTCCTGCGCGCTGCGCAGCAGCTCGGTGACAGTGATGACGGACACGAGCGACGTGTCCTTGATGAGGCTGATGAGGCTGTTCGACAGGCTCGGCACGGCGATGCGCAGCGCCTGCGGCCCGATCACATAGCGCAGCGTTTGACGGCGCGACAAGCCGAGACTATAGGCGGCGAGCCATTGGCCGCGATGGATGCCGTTGATCGCACCACGCATGCTTTCCGAGAGATAGGCCGCGACGTTCGCAGACAATGCGATGACACCGGCCGGCGTCGGATCGAGGGAAATCCCGATACTTGGGAGTCCATAATAAACCACGAAGATCTGCACGAGCAGCGGTGTGCCGCGCATCAGGCTCACATACACGCGCGCGATCCAGTTCAGCGGCTTGCTGTGGCTGATGCCCATCAGCGCGAGGAACACGGCCGCGATCAGGCCGAAGATCATCGATAGGACGGCGAACTTGACCGTCAGGACGGCGCCCTGCGCGAGCACGGACATCGATTGAACGAGCAGGGTGGTGGTGGACATATCGTTTATTGTTGAGGACTGCTACCGGATAGCGGACAGAGCAGATAGGGCGGATAGGACGGATAGCGCCGGTGTGCGCAATGCGCGCGAGCGCACATGATATACGCGTCGAAAACTGCGCGTGCATTCGCGGTGTACAGGGGCGTATGCCGGACGGCGCAAAAGCGAAGGGCGGCATCGTTGCGATGCCGCCCTTGTGCGTTCAGGCCGGGGTGGGTCTATCCGTGATCGCTTATTTTGCTGCTGGCTTGCTCACGTCGATGCCGAACCATTTGTCGGAGATCTTAGCGAACGTGCCATCGGCTTCCAACTGCGTCATGGCATCGTCGATCGCCTTCGCGAACTTCGGGTTGCCCTTCTTGAACGGGATGGCGGAAGGCGGTGCCGATCCGACCATCGCGCCCGGACGCAGCGGCAACTGAGCGTTCTTCAGCAAGTAAGCCACCATCAGCCGATCGTTGAGCGCCGCGTCGAGCCGGCTTGCGGCAAGGTCACGCAGATACTCCGGGGCACCGGGATACGTCTTGATATCGATGCCGCCGACGGCCTTGGCCATGTCCATGTAGTTCGTGCCGAGACCGACGCCAAGCTTATGCCCCTTCAAGTCTTCCAGCGACTTGAACTGCCGGTCGTCGTTCTTGCGCTGGATCAACTCGGCGCCCGAATACGTGTAAGCCGGCGAGAAATCGAGCACCTGCTTGCGCGCGTCGGTCGCGCCCACCTGGTTGACGATGACATCGAACTTGCCCGCCTGCAGGCCGGCGATGATGCCGCTCCATTCGGTCGTGACGAACTCCGGCTTCACCCCGAGCTTGGCCGCGATGGCCTTGGCGATGTCGACGTCGTAGCCGACGAGCTCGCCCGTCTTCGTATCCTTCGAATCGAACGGCGGGAACGTGCCTTCGCAGCCGATCCGCAGCGTGCCGCGCGCTTTGACCTGATCGAGCAGATCCTCCGCGTGCGCCGTGGCGGCCACGAACGTCATGCCGATCACACCGGCCGTGAGAATCTTCTTGAACGTCGCAAACTTCATCGTTTGATCTCCTTGTGCTGACTATCCCGAAGGGGCTATCGCGAGTGCAGCCATGATAGCGAAGTACCCATCACGTCAGAAATACTGTTTGTTTATGTCTATATGCGTGCCGGGTGAGCGTGGGCGATCGCATCGACGCATTCTCCCACCAACGCCGGACCGCGATAGATGAAGCCTGTGTACAGCTGCACGAGCGAAGCCCCGGCGGCGAGCTTCGCCGCGGCGTCCGCACCCGACGCAATACCGCCCACGCCAATAATGGCCACCGCTTCGCCTACTTCGGCGCGCAGCTTGCGAATCACGGCATTCGACGCATCGAAGACAGGCTTGCCGGACAGGCCGCCGGTTTCGTCCGCATGCGGCATGCCTGCCACGGCCGCGCGCGATAGCGTCGTGTTCGTGGCGATCACGCCTTCGATGCCGTGGCGCAACAGCGTATCGGCGATTACCTTGATCTGCTCATCGTCGAGATCGGGCGCGATCTTCAGCGCGAGCGGCACGAGCTTGCCGTGCAGATCGGCGAGGCGCTGCTGCTTATCCTTCAGTGCGCCGATGAGCGCGTCGAGTTCGTTCGCGCCTTGCAGCTGACGCAGGTTCTTCGTATTCGGCGAAGAAATGTTGATGGTCACGTAGCTCGCGAACGGATAGACGCGTTCGAGGCAATACAGATAATCGTCGGCAGCGCGCTCGATCGGGGTATCGGCATTCTTGCCTATGTTCAGCCCCAGCGGCCCGCGGTAACGCGCGGCCTGCACGTTTTTGACGAACTGATCCACGCCGCGATTGTTGAAGCCCATCCGATTGATGAGGGCGCCGGCGTCGGGCAGCCGAAAGATCCGCGGCCGCGGATTGCCCGGTTGCGCGCGCGGCGTGACGGTGCCCACTTCGATAAAGCCGAAGCCGAGCGCGGCGAGCCCGTCGATGCAGGCGCCTTCCTTATCGAGCCCCGCTGCCAATCCGACCGGATTACGGAACGCGATGCCCATGACGGTGCGCGGCAAGTCAGGGACATGCGGCGCGAGCAGGCGGGCGAGCCCGGTGCGGCCGGCGGCGCCGAGCATCCCGAGCGTGAGGTGGTGGGCGTCTTCCGCATCCATGCGAAAGAGGCGGGCGCGGACTAGCGGGTAAAGGGAACTGAGCACTTGAGCGGTCGGTGGGAAAAAAGAAAACCCGCTATTTTAGCGATTTCGGCGCGGGTGCCCCAGGCACGGGTGCGCACTGCGCGCAATGGGCCGAGCCCAGGGGCCGAAGGCGAATCCTCTGGCGATACTGAACTACGCTCGATCTGGATCGGCGGCCGTGCAGGCGAGGGGGGCCCAACGCCCGTCCTGCAGCCCCTCGAGCGGCCGATAATTGGCTTTATACGCCATCTTTGGACTCTCTCGAATCCAGTATCCAAGGTAGACATACGGCAGGCCCAGGCTTCTTGCTTGTTCGATCTGCCAGAGAATGTTGTACGTGCCGTAGCTCGCGTGCGCGGCGTCGGGCTCGAAGAACGTATAAACGGAGGAGAGCCCGTCGCCGAGGATGTCGATCATGCTGACCATGCGCAGCACGCCCGCGTTGTCCGGCGCATCGGGCGGCTCGCGGAACTCCACGAGCCGCGAATTGATGCGGCTATGCAAGAGGAATTGCTCGTACTGATCGCGACTGTCCCGATCCATGCCCCCGCCGGCGTGACGGGCCGCCTGGTAGCGCATATAGAGTACGTAATGCTCTTCCTCGTAGTGCAGCGGCGAGACGGCGGCGACGAGCGTGCCGTGGCGCTTCCAGACTCGCCGCTGCGTGCGATTCGGCGTGAATGCGGCTACCGGCACGCGCACGGGCACGCAGGCCCGGCAGCCCTCGCAATAGGGCCGATAAGTGAACACGCCCGAGCGCCGGAAGCCGGCCTTGACGAGATCGGTGTAGACATCGGAGTTGATGAGGTGGCTCGGCGTCGCCACTTGCGAGCGCGCGATGCGGCCTTCCAGATAACTGCAGGGATAGGGCGCGGTCGCGTAAAACTGCAGTGCGGAAAGCGGTGAAAGCGGCAGCTCATTCGGGTGAGTCATTGGCGGCTCTCAATGCATCGTCCGTAGTTCTGACGGGCCGCCCCGATCGTTGGCGATCGGGCGGGCCTCAACCTATACCGCATGCGGCAGGACTTCGAGCAGCGCCGCTTTATCGAAGTGCCACGGAATGGGGGCCGCGGCCACAGCGGAACGCACGTGAGCGACGAACGTCTTGCGCGCGATCTCGCGCCCGCCAAGGGACGCTAAATGCGGCGTGTTTTGCTGGCAGTCTATCATTTCTATCTCGTGACGGCGCAGGTGGCCGACGAGCGCGGCCAGCGCGATCTTGGACGCGTCGCTCACTTCCGCGAACATCGATTCGCCGAAGAACATGCGGCCGATCGAAACGCCGTACAAGCCGCCCACGCGTTCGCCGTCGAGCCAGGTTTCGATGCTGTGGGCATCGCCAATGCGATGCAGCGACGCGTAGGCATCGATGATTTCGGCGGTGATCCAGGTGCCCCGCTGGCCGCGGCGCGGCGCTTGCGCACAACGGCGCATGACGGCCGGGAAATCGGCGTCGACGCGAATTTCCCAACGCGGATCGCGTAGTACGCGCTTGAGCGTCTTGCGCAGCGACGGCGAAACCTTGAATTCCCGCGGCAGCAGGACCATCCGGGGATCGGGGCTCCACCACAAAACGGGCTGGCCGTCCGAGTACCACGGAAAGATGCCGTGACGGTAGGCATCGACGAGCCGCCAGGGCAGCAGATCGGAACTCGCGGCGAGCAAACCGGGCGCGCCGCTCGTCTGGCCGAGCGCACGCTCGACGGGCGGAAAGGGATCGTCGGGGCCGAGCCAGGGGACCATGTTAGTGCTGGCTTGCGGTGGTCACGGTGGTCACGGTGGCAATCGCGCGGGCGGGATCAGCCGTCACGCAGCGAGCGGAAGATGTCGCCCGTATGCAGCCCGTAATTGCCGGCTGACCGATCGTCGAAGAAAAAGCGCAGTGTCTGGCCGACGGTGGGGAAGGCGATGTCGTCCCACGGGATATCGGCTTCGTTGAACAGCCGCACTTCAAGGCTCTCTTCGCCCGCGGCTACATCGATATCGAGCAGGCGCGCGAGATAGAACATATGCACCTGATGCACGTGTGGGACATTCAGCAGCGAGAAAAGATGCTGCACCTCGACCCGTGCGCCGGCTTCCTCGAGCGTTTCCCGCGCGGCCGCTTCCGCCGTCGTTTCGCCCATTTCCATGAAGCCCGCCGGCAGTGTCCAATAACCGTAACGCGGCTCGATCGCCCGCCGGCACAGCAGCACCTTGTCTTCCCATACCGGGACGGTGCCGACAACATTGCGCGGATTCTGATAATGCACGGTGCCGCAGCTTTCGCAAACGAAACGCTCGCGGTTGTCGCCGGGGGGGATGCGTAAGCTGACTGCTTGGCCGCAGACTGAGCAGAATTTCATAGGGAGAGTGCGGAACTGGGTGATGCGAGTGTATCACCGGGCGCGCCGTGTGCTGCGCGGCGCCATGATGTTCGGACGCCATGCCGCCCAAAGAAAAAGCCGGGCTCGGCCCGGCTCTCTCGGCGTGGATGCGCTGACGCGCTCAGCCGAATAGTTTCATTGCCTGCGTCAGCGTATTGACGACGCCCCATGCCAACGGAATCAGCACGTACGCCCAAAATACGACGAGGCTGGCGGTGCTCGTTTGCGAGCGGGTTTGCGTAGCGTTTTGCATGCTTGATCGTCTCCTTAGCGCTCGGCCGCGAGTTCGGTTTCGGACATGTGGTGCTTCGCATCGACGCGCGTCACCAGCAGGTTGCAAATGAAGCCGACGACGAGCAGGAACGCCATGATGTGAACCGTCATCGTGTAGGCGTCGGCCTTGGCCACCCCATGCGCGACTTCATAGGCGCGAATGTAGTTGACGAGGACGGGCCCGGCTACGCCGGCCGCGGCCCATGCCGTCAGCAATCGGCCGTGGATTCCGCCGACGAACGCCGTGCCGAACAGATCGGCCAGATAGGCCGGAACGGTGGAAAAGCCGCCGCCGTACATCGACAGAATCACGCAGTAGGCGAGCACAAACAACGCGATATTCCCCGATGTCGCGAAGCTCGGCACGAGGTAATAGAGCACGGCGCCGAGCACGAAGAATGCGAAGTAGGTGTTCTTGCGGCCCAGTTTGTCGGACGAAGAGGCCCAGACGAACCGGCCGCCCATGTTGAACAGCGACAGCAGCCCGACGAAGCCGGCGGCCGCCGAGGGCGTCACCGTATTCTTGAAGCTTTCCTGGATCATGACGGAGGCCTGACCGAGGATCCCGATGCCTGCCGTGACGTTCAAAAAGAGCACGAGCCAAACGAGATAGAACTGCGGCGTCGTCAGCGCGCGATCGATGTGCACGTGATTGCGCGTAATCATCCGGTGGGCCGTATCAGGCGGCACCCAGCCGGCCGGCTTCCAATCGGGCGGCGGCACGCGGATCGCGAGCGCGCCGATCGACATGGAGATGAAATAGGCGATGCCGAGCACGACGAAGGTTTGCGCCACGCCCACGCTCGTCGCGCTTTTGAAGTGGTTCATCAAGGCGACGGACAGCGGTGCGGCGATCATTGCGCCGCCGCCGAAGCCCATGATCGCCATGCCCGTCGCCATCCCGCGGCGATCGGGAAACCAGCGGATCAGCGTGGAGACCGGCGAGACGTAGCCGAGCCCGAGGCC
>NZ_JBQCDN010000205.1:0-4222 GCF_051961175.1 Trinickia sp.
CTGTCGAGCTTTTCGAGCGCGCTCGTGGTAGGACATGAGTTACAGGGGAAGTAGGTATGGCAACTGGTACGGTCAAATGGTTCAACGACGCGAAAGGCTTCGGGTTCATCACGCCGGATGAAGGCGGCGAGGATCTGTTCGCCCACTTCTCGGCCATCCAGATGAACGGTTTCAAGACGCTCAAGGAAGGCCAGAAGGTGAGTTTCGAAGTCGTGCAAGGACCGAAGGGCAAGCAGGCATCGAACATTCAGTCGGCAGCTTAAGACTGATTCGACTGCAGTCCCTACGAAAACCCGGCTCCGGCCGGGTTTTTTTTCGGCGCTGATCCCCACCCGCCGCACGACCGAGAACGATGCGTTCGGTTCGGTCGCACGGCACGAAGGGCGGGAGGCGAAGCCTAGTTGTTTGCCGGCTGCTTGTACACCCACTCGTTGGCGAAGTAGATGCCATCCCCGCTTTGCCAGCCCAGCTTCACGTAACGCTGCGCCTCGGCGCTGAGCCCTTCCGTAATGGCCGAGCCGCCTGTGACCGAGAACGTTTCGGCGAAGGAAGACGATGACGTCGCAGTCGGCGCAATGCTGAGACCGTGCGAGTACGCCTCTTCCGGCGAAGTGCCCGTGGCAAACGTCACCGCCCCGATACCGACTACGAAGTTCGGCGTCGGAAGCGCCATGCCGGCGAATGTCGGAACCGTCCAGTCGAGATTGACCGACGTTTGCGCGGCCGTCGCCTGCGAACCGCCCGGCGTCAGGAAGTTGGCGATCACGTCGCTGCCCAGCGTCTGCCACGGAATCATCAGTCCCACCGTCGCGCTTACGTTGCCGGCGATATTCATCACCTGCTGCGGCTGGCCAATCTGATTGCCCGTCGCGTCAAACAACGTGATCGTGTAGATCGGATGCTGCGGCAGCGCTGCGACGTTAATCGGCGCCGGCGTGTAATCGGCTGCGCCGTTCGGCGAGAACGAACTCGTGCCGCCCTCGAGCGATACCCAATCCCACTTGTACGTCGAGGTCGTGCTGTTCGATTGCGCGCAGGTGCCGCAGCCCGTCCACGGCGCCGTCAGGGCCGGCGTCGGGATCGTCAGGTCGAAGCCGGGTTTGCCGAATCCGGATGCCGTGTTGAGCATATAGAGGCTACCGCCGTTGATCCCCGGCCCTTGCACCAGCGCCGAACCCACGGGCGTCAACGTTCCGCTCACGGTGACCGCCTGCGGAATCTGGATTTCGATACCCGCGTCGAACCGTGCGTTCGCGGCGTCGGCACTATCCGTGAACTGTTTTCTGTCGACGAACGACGCGATATACAGGTTGAATTGCTCCTGGTTGCCGATGATGTCCCAGGTCTTATTCGGCAGCTGTTGCACGAACTCGCTGGCGAAGTTCATCGAACCGCTCGGCGTGACGTACAGGAAGTACACGAGTGCACCGGGGTTGCTGATGGCCGAGAACGTGTTCGCCGGCAGAAACGCGATCGTACGTGCGCCGATCAGCGTGTTGCCCTGCCCGAACAGCCCGGTATGGCGCGCTTGCATCGTCGCGAAGCCGTCGTTGAGGTAGTGCGAGTCGATAGCGGTCGCGCAACCCGAGCTCGTGCCCGCCATGCACTGGCTCAACGAAGTCAGCAGCGATGCCAGGTAGTTTGCCGGTTGCGCCGGCGGTTGCAACGTCGTGGTGTTGCTGCCGCCTCGGCTCAGCGGGATCCGCGTGTTGGGATCGGAAAGGCTCGACAGTTGCAGCCCCGTGCCGCTCGAGGACGGCGTGACTTGCACGGCGTCGATGACGGCATCGGCCCCGGTCTGGTTCGGCGTGAAGGCGCCGCCGATCGGATCGAACGATGCAGCCGTGAGCCCGTTTTGCGCAAGAATCGGGGCCAGCGCCGTGTTGATCTGCGATACCGCCGCGCTCACCTGTGCCTGCGTGACAGCGCTCAGCGTGGCCGTCGACGTCAAATCGGCCGGATTACCGTCCGTCGTCAACGCCGCCGTGACGGCCGTCGTGAGCGTCGTGACGTTGGCCGTCGTGCCTGAGGCACTGGTGCTCGTGCCTACGACGATCGAGTACAGCGTGGAGTTCGCGCCACTGGAATCGGTGGCCGTAATTAAAAGCGGAAGCGTCAGGTTAGCGAGCGAGACCGAATAACCGCCATTGGTGCCGCTCTTCGCCGTCACGGTATGTCCCGCGGAATCCAGCACCGTCACCGTCGCGCCTACCAGCGCATCGCCTACCGCAACGGTACCGCTCAGCGTCTGCGCGTTGGCGGTCGAACCGGTCGCCGGCGACGATGAACCACCGCTGCTGCCCCCGCCGCCCCCGCATGCGGCCAACACTGCAAGCAACGATGCCGATAACGCCAACCGCGCGCCCCCAAACATGGAAATCGTTTTCAATTTTTGCCCTTTTTCGTTTTTGTTTCTAGATGCAAGCGTCGGTGCCGGTATGCGCCGACGACATTAGATAACGGCGGCATTGACGACGACTTGAGGGCAATTTAAGGTTGCGATTCGGGAAAGGTGCCGCGGGAGCCATTACGGCTCGGCGTCGACTAAAGGGGCTTCGTTGCAGGCACTGCCCAAGCAAGCGCGCGCTTGCGCCCGGACAAGGGCGGTCCACACCGGGAAGCGAGCCACTTCGTCCACATCGCGAGAGGTGGCAAACGGCATGAGCTCCGCCCATGTGGTTCCGTCGGGTGTGCCGAATAGCATCACCGTGTCTGCAGCGCCCAGGACGAGTTCGAACCAGTCACGGAAACGGTCGAACACCTCTGCCTTCCATAGCGCATCGACGTTTGAATACACCCGTTCACGTTCCGGCGCGCTGGCGAGATTAATCCAACCGTGTGCGACTGGCTTCGGTAGCGCCTCGTAATGCTTCAGCACATCCCAGCAGCGGCCCCGGTAATGGACGCTGGCCGCGAGCGTCGTGCCGCTGACGAAAATTCGGATCGCCGGATGCAGGTTCGAAAGCCGGAATTCGGTTGTCGTTCCGCGCTGTTCGCGCGGCAGGCGTTGAATGTCGCCGGCCGAGGCGGAAAGCGAGGCGAGCCAGTCATAGACAACGCGACGCCGAGTCGAGCAATGACGCTGCGCTTGCCGCGTTTCGCTGGCCGTCCATGTGGACTGAATCGAGGAGATGGCGCGCGTGCGCGATGCGCGCACTGGACTGAATTTTCGTTTGCGTGACAGCGTGCGCCGCGGCTTCAAAAGCCCGGAACGTACCGCCTGCATTTCACGTTTGATTTCGGTTTGCATGTTCAAAGCATGCATGCCGGACATCGTTCGTGCGTTTGCCAAAGCGCCAATTTATTTTGCGTCGAGCCCGGAGCTCGATCATTGTTTCAAGTCCGCCGCAGCCGCCGGAAGGGACTGCGACGGGCCTGTTACCGTCACCTGACTCGTTGCGCAGGCATCTATCGAAAACCTCGAACCCGATAGCGGCCTGCGCGGACGATTACCAGCGATAGCCGACGCCTGCGCCAGCTGCCACGGAACCGTGGCCGGAAACCGGCGTGGAGATCGAGCCCTTCACCATCCACGAACGCGTAGCGACGGACAGACCGACAGCCATCGCCGATTGACCGCCGTACGTCCCAGTACCGAGCGCAACGACCTTTTCGCCCGGCAACACGGCCTGCGGCATGTTCGCCATTGCGATCGCAGCGGCCGAACCCGCGTCCGAATCCTTGCGGAACTTATTGAGATCGCTGCGGACGCTATCCAGTTGGCGCACGTTCACCGCGTCAGTGGGAGCCGTACCATCGGCAACGTTGGCAATTTGACGCTCAGCACCCGGCGCACCAACCGAAACCGTGTTGTCCCGGTCTGCGATACTACCTGCACCCAAGGCAACCGAATTGTTGCCTGTGACGATGGAGTTCGAACCGATGGCCGTGCCGTTCGTGCCCGTAACATTGGCGTTCGTGCCGACAGCCGTGCCGTTGGTCGAAGTGACGACCGCTTGATGGCCGACGGCGGTACCGCCGTCAGCGGTAACGTTGCTGGTCGAACCGACGGACGTCGCATTGACAGCGCCCGCTGTTGCACCCGTGCCCGTCGCCGCGCCCGTTGAATCGAGCACGTTCGTATTGCCGCCCGGCAGCGAATTGACTTTTCCGACCAGTGACGACAGTTGCGTGGCGAGGCTAAAAAGCTGCGAGCCGTTCACCCCGTCCGTGCTGGTGGCGCTGATCTGCCCCGCGGCGACATTTTGCAACTGATGTTCCT
>NZ_JBQCDN010000206.1:0-6823 GCF_051961175.1 Trinickia sp.
CGACGTGGAGAATTCCGCGCTGGGCATGTTCATCGTTAACCTTTCGAATTTTCGGCAAAAAATTGATCGGGTGCTCTCTGCCGGGCTTATGGCTCGGGTTCAAGCGGCGCGTCCACTTTGACAGACGAGCTTCATGGGCCCGCCCAAAAAGAGACAAATCACTTATGTTGCGAACCGGAAACCTTAACGGTTAAGCGCGCGCAGGTCAAGAAAAATCAAGCGAAAATGCTTACCCCGGCCGGGTCCGGACCGCGGCGGAACCGGTCGTTTTGCGCCCGAAACCCCGGCTTTTCACCTCTAATAGCGTCAAGTCGTCCCCCAGTATCTCGAAAGTTTGCTAGCATCCGCGGGTTTTACGACATTTTTCTATCGATTACGGCGCACCGCGAAAATCGCGCCGCCCCCCTCGGATGGCATCAGACAAGGAACTCGCCGATTTTCTGGCGGGCGTCGAAAGGCGCGCGTTCAAGCACACCGTCTACGCCGTGCGCGATGACGACGCCGCCCTCGACATCGTCCAGGACGCGATGATCAAGCTCGCCGAAAAATACGGCGACCGTCCGCCTGCCGAGCTTCCGCTGCTATTTCAGCGTATCTTGCAGAATGTGACGCATGACTATTTTCGCCGTCAGAAGGTGCGTAACACCTGGGTCAGCCTGTTCTCGTCGCTCGGCGGCGCCGACGACGAGGAATTCGACCCGCTCGAGACGATCGAAGCAGATGACAGCTCGAGCGCCGGCCTGAGCAGCGAACTCAGGCTCGAGCGCGAGCAAATCCTCGCCTCGATCGACGAAGAGATTCAAAAGCTGCCGGCGCGTCAACGGGAGGCGTTCCTCATGCGTTATTGGGAAGATATGGATGTCGCCGAGACCGCCGCCGCGATGGGCTGCTCGGAGGGCAGCGTGAAGACGCACTGCTCCCGAGCGACGCACACGTTGGCGGTCGCGCTCAAGGCCAAAGGAATTACGCTATGAGCTCCGCTCCAGAAATCAAAGAACTCGAGTTCGCGGGCAAGATCCGCCGCGCGCTCGACGAAAGCGCCGCCGACCTGCCCGCCGCCACGCTCGATCGCCTGGCCGGCGCGCGTCGTCTCGCCCTCGCTCGCAAGAAGCCTGAACCTGTCACCGCCCCGGCTTTCGCGCCGGTGCTCGCGCACGCCGGTGCCGGCGGCGCGGTCGATCTGCCGCCCGTGGCCAAGCGCCGCCTTTCGCCGCTTGGCCGCATCCTGCGCGTCTGGCCGCTGGTGGCGCTGGTGGGCGGCGTCGCGTTCATCGCTTACTGGGAAAACGCGCAACGTTCCGCCGAACTGGCCGACATCGATGCGGCCATGCTCAGCGATGATTTGCCTCTGAATGCTTATCTTGACCACGGGTTCAATGCTTACTTGTCACGAGCACGCTGAGGCAGGCGGAGAATAACGCCGGTGAGCTATAAGCGCGGCCTGGCCGTTGTCTTCGGGTGCGCGATCGCCGCGGCGGTCGCGTTCGCGGCCACCTACCCCCGATTCTTTCCGACCGCACCCGCGCATCAAGCGGCGGGCGCGCAAGGCGTCGCGCCCGTGCAGCTCGCGCCGCTCTCGGTCGAGTTCCCGCCGCTCGTCAATGACACCAATCCGCTCTCGTGGTCGCATCTGAGCGACGACCAACATGCGGCGCTGGCGCCGTTCGCCGCCGAGTGGAATACGTTCAGCGACGAACGTAAGCGAAAATGGATCAAGATCGCAGCACGTTTCGCAAAGATGTCGCCGGAAGCGCAAAAACGCTTGCATGAGCGGATGGCTGAATGGGTGCATATGACGCCCGATCAGCGGCGTGTCGCCCGCGAAAACTATCAGGTCTCCAAGGCGCTGCCGCCGCAAGCGCGCAAGAAAGCCTGGCAGGCTTATCAGGAGCTTTCGCCCGAACAAAAGGCGAAACTCGCCGCCATCGGGCGCAAGCGCAAACAGACGATCGTCAGCGCGCCGCCGCTCGGCGAGCGCAGCGAGGTCCGCGGCCTGAACCGCCTCGTGAATCCGCCGCTGGGGGCAAGCGGTGCGGCCGCTGCTTCGGGCGCAGGGTCTGCGTCGTCCGCCTCGGGTTCGGGCGCATCAGGTCCCGTCAATACGACGGTTCCGGTCCCCCCGACGCCGATGTCGCCGTCGGACGAGCCGTCCATCTTTCGCGGCGCCTGAGCAAGATGGCGCCCCCAGCACCGGTCACGTCGCCGCAGGCCGATCCGCCGGCCGCCCCGGGGCCGGCGCCCGCGCCCCTGCCGACCATTCGCCGGCGCCTTGCCGCCCTCGTCTACGAAAGCGTGCTGCTGTTCGGCGTGGTGTTCATCGCCGGCTATCTGTTCGCCACGCTCACCCAACAACGCAATGGGCTCACGCACCACAATGTGCTGACCGTGTGGATCGCGCTCGTCGTCGGCGCTTATTTCGTCTGGTGCTGGACCCGCGGCGGCCAGACGCTGCCGATGAAGACGTGGCGTTTGCGGCTCGTCGCCGCGCATACAGGCCAGCCGCCCACGGTCATGCGCGCGCTTGCCCGCTATCTCGCCGCGTGGCTCTGGTTCCTGCCGCCGCTCGCCTTGCATCCGCTCGCTCACTCCCCCGTCCCCGCCACCCTCGCGGCCACGGCCGCCTGGTTCATCCTCTGGGCGGCCGCAGCGCGGCTCGATCCCGCCCGCCAGTTCCCCCACGACCGCCTCGCCGGTACGCGCATCGTCGCAGCCGAGCGCCGCTGATACCAGTCGATACGGTCGATACCCGTCGATACCCGTCGATACCGGTCCCTCGCAGCGAACCCGCCGATCGCGCCCTTAAACGCACGTAATAAGAACTTCGCGTGACTGTCATGTGGCAGTCACGGTCGCATGGCGCAATGTGCGCATGTCCAACTCGACGCGAGAAGCCATGGACCGCACGACGTCCGCGACTTCCCTTCTCAGGCAACTCGGCGCAAGCGTCGATACCGTCCCCTTTCAACCCGCCCTGCCGAGCGGCGGGGCGGCGCACGTGCCGGGGCCGGGTACCGAGGACACCGCGGGGTGCCAGAACGACGACAGCGTCGGCGAACCGCTGCGCTACCGCACGATCTGGCTCTCCGACATCCATCTCGGTTCGAGCGGCTGCCAGGCGCCCTATCTGCTCGACTTTCTGCGGCACAACGAGTCGGAATACCTGTATCTCGTCGGCGACATCATCGACGGCTGGCAACTGAAGACAGGCTGGTACTGGCCGCAAGCGCACAACGACGTCGTGCAGAAGATTCTGCGCAAGGCGCGCAAGGGCTCGCAGGTCATCTACATCCCGGGCAATCACGACGAGGGGGCGCGTCAATTCTGCGATCTCGCGTTCGGCGACATCCATGTGCGCGGCGAAGCGTGTCACACGACGCTCACGGGCAAGCGCTTGTGGATCGTCCACGGCGATCTGTTCGACGGCGTGATCCAGCACGCGAAATGGCTCGCCTATCTCGGCGATACGGCCTATACGGGCATCCTCGTCCTCAATCGCTGGTTCAACCGCCTGCGCAGCCGCTTCGGCCTGCACTACTGGTCGCTCTCGCAATATCTGAAGCATCAGGTCAAAAACGCCGTCAATTTTATCTCCTCGTTCGAGCAGGTGATGGTTGACGAGGCGCGCCGGCGCGGCTGCGACGGCGTGGTCTGCGGCCATATCCACAAGGCCGAAATCCGCGACGTCGACGGCTTGCTGTACTGCAACGACGGCGACTGGGTGGAGAGCTTGTCGGCACTCGTCGAAACGCTCGACGGGGAATTGAAGGTGGTCTACTGGACCGTCATGCGCTCGCCGGCCGCTCAGCCGGGTAAAACCAAGGCTACGGCCTAATCGCTTCGCGAACGAACCGGATCCGACCGCATGAAAATCATGATCGTCACCGACGCCTGGGAACCGCAAGTCAACGGCGTCGTACGCACCCTGAAGAACACGACGCGCGAACTGACCGCGCTCGGCCATCGCGTCGAACTGATGACGCCGCTCGAGTTCCGCACGATCCCGTGCCCGACCTATCCCGAAATTCGCCTCTCGCTGCTGCCGCGCCGGCGCGTGCATGCGCGGATCGACGAGTTCGCGCCGGATGCCCTGCATATCGCCACCGAGGGCCCGCTCGGGCTCGCGGCGCGCGCCTATGCGATACGCCGGGGCCTGCCGTTCACGACGGCTTACCACACGCGCTTCCCCGAGTACGTGCAAGCGCGCTTCGGCATTCCGACGACGGCCACCTATCGCTTCCTGCGCTGGTTCCACCGGCCCTCGCTGGCCGTGATGGCGCCGACGCCCGTCGTGAAAAGCGACCTCGAACAGCACGGCTTCGACAACGTCGTCCTGTGGACACGCGGCGTCGATCTCGATATCTTTCATCCGATGGAATCGAAGGTGCTCAATACGGCCCGGCCGATTTTTCTGTATGTAGGCCGCGTCGCCATCGAAAAGAACGTCGAAGCCTTTCTCAAGCTCGATCTGCCCGGATCGAAATGGGTGGCCGGCGAAGGCCCGGCGCTCGCCGAACTCAAATCGCGCTATCCTGAAGTCAACTACCTCGGCGTGCTGAGCCAATCGGAGCTGGCGAAAGTCTATGCGGCCGCCGATGTCTTCGTCTTTCCAAGCCGCACCGATACGTTCGGGCTGGTCCTGCTGGAGGCGCTTGCGTGCGGCACGCCGGTCGCGGCATACCCCGTCACCGGGCCGATCGACGTGCTCGGCACGAACAGCCGGGCGGGCGCGATGAACGAAGACTTGCGCGAGGCGTGCCTCGATGCGCTCAAGATCGACCGCGCCGATGCGCGCGCCTGGGCCGAGCGCTTTTCGTGGCAAGCGGCCTCGATGCAATTCGCCGCGCATCTGAAACCGCTCGCCCGTACCGGCGAGCAAGAGGAAAACGCGGCCGCATGAAACGCGATGAGCCGCTCGCGCCGGACGAGCAACCCGATCTGAACGAGCCCGAAAGCGTGTCGCACGAGCCGCTTTCGCCCGACGATCCGTTGGAGCCACTGCCGTTCAACCCGTATAAGGGCAACCGCGGTTTCACGCGCGCCTGGCATGCGCTGAAAAACTCGATCGCGGGCTTTCGCGTCGCGATCCAGGAAGAAAGCGCGTTCCGCCAGGAACTCACGCTCGCCGCGATTCTCGTGCCGTGCGGCGTGCTCGTGCCCGTCGATGCGGTGTCGCATGTGCTGCTGATCGGCTCGGTGCTGCTGGTACTGATCGTCGAATTGTTGAATTCGAGCGTGGAAGCCGCGATCGATCGCATCTCCCTCGAGCGTCACGAATTGTCGCGGCGCGCGAAGGATCTCGGCAGCGCGGCCGTCATGGTCGCCCTTTCCACCTGTGTGCTGACGTGGGGCCTCATCGTCGGTCCGATAATCGTGCGCTGGATCGGCGGTTAGGCCCTCACGAAGGCCCCTTTCAGGAAATCCCGACGCAAAGTTCAGGGAACAGAACGACCGGTTTATAATCGCCCGACGCAGTGCCACAGATACCAACCTAGCCGGGTGCATCAACGCAGTGTCGCGCGAGCGCCGCGCGTGCCTGGCAGCACAGGGCCGGACGACATGGAAGCCAAAACTCCCCGCCGCACCCGCGAACGGATCCTCGAGTTATCGTTGAAGCTCTTCAACGAGATCGGCGAGCCGAACGTCACCACCACGACGATCGCGGAGGAAATGGAGATCAGCCCAGGCAATCTCTACTACCATTTCCGCAACAAAGACGACATCATCAATAGCATCTTTGCGCAGTTCGAGCAAGCGATCGAAAAGCGTCTGCGGTTTCCGGAAGACCATCGTCCGACCATCGACGAAACCTGGTCGTACCTGCAATACATGGCCGATTTCATGTGGACCTATCGGTTCCTCTATCGCGATTTGAACGATTTGCTCGCGCGCAACCGCACGCTCGAGATGCACTTCAAGCAGATCATCAGCCACAAGGTTCGCTTCGCGAAGCAGATGTGCGAACTGCTCGTCGCCGACGAGGAGATGGTGGCCACGCCCGAGGAAATCCAGGTCATCGCCACGAACATGGGGGTGATCGCCACGTACTGGCTGTCGTACCAATTCGTGATGAACCCGCGCAAGTACAACGATCAAGGGGCGATCCGCGAAGAGCTGCATCAGGTGAGCGTGCACGTCATCTCGATCATGGCGCCGTATCTGCGCGGCCGCTCGCGCCAGCTGTTCGACGATCTCGTTTCGGGCAAGCTGCCCAAGCGCGAATTCCACGATTACTTGCCCCCGCGCGATCTAGGCGGCCGGGGCGGCAGCGCCAAGGAACTCGAATGAAATCGGTTTGCGTTTACTGCGGCTCGTCGATGGGCGCCAAGCCTGAATACGCGCGGGCGGCGCAAGCATTCGGCCGCGCCCTCGTCGACGCCGGCTGTTCGCTCGTCTACGGCGGCGGGCGCGTGGGGCTCATGGGCGTCATCGCCGACGAAGTGCTCGCCGCGGGCGGCCGCGTCGTCGGCGTCATCCCGGAACTGCTCGTCGACAAGGAAGTGGGCCACAAGGGGCTGACCGAGCTGCACGTCGTACCCGATATGCATCACCGCAAACGCATGATGGCCGATCTGTCCGATGCCTTCGTCGCCCTGCCCGGCGGCGCCGGCACGCTCGAGGAATTGTTCGAGGTCTTCACCTGGGCGCAGCTCGGGTATCACAAGAAGGCGATCGGGCTGTACGACATCGGCGGCTACTACGCGCCGCTCACCGCCATGCTCGAGCACACGGTGCGCGAAGGTTTCATGCAAAAAGCGTATCTCGATATGCTGCAGATCGATGCCGACGCACGCTCGCTGCTCGGCAAACTGCGCGCCTACCATCC
>NZ_JBQCDN010000207.1:0-3140 GCF_051961175.1 Trinickia sp.
ACGCGCCGCATCACGCAAAATCAGCATGTAGCGGTGGTCGAATATCTGGTTCAGCTCGGCGTCTTGGAACCCACGGTTGCGGGCGTACTGCGAAATCTGTTGGCGGTCTTTCTCGAAGGCTGCGGGATCGCGCCACTCGGGAATGGCTTGATGCAACTTCTCGCGCTCGGCAGCGAGGTTTTGCTGCAAGGCCTGCTGCTGCTCCTGTTGCGCATGCGCTTGCTGCTGCTGCACTTGACCGATGAACTGCTGAATCTGGCCTTGGCGCTGCTGGAACTCGGATTGCAACGCGGCGAACTCTGCCGGGTTGGCCTGCCGCAGACCGTTCCAATCGATCTTGGAAAAGTCGTGGTTGAGCATCTGCAGCGCGAGTTGCCCCATCGCCTGGTGCTGATGCAGCGCTTGCTGCGTGGCCTGACGCCAGTTCGTGCGCTCTTGTTCGAGCGCCTGTCGCTGATTCGATACCTCGATCGACTTGTTGTTGACGTGGCCTTCGAGCTGGTAGCTCTTGAGAACCTGCTCAAGCGGCACTTGCGTCTCAACGCCGTCGATCTTGACCGTGACCGGCAGCGACTTGGCCGAGGCCGGATCGACCTTGAGCGAGGTCAGCAGCTCGTCCAGGCTCGAATAGGCCGACGTCTGTTCACCGTTGCCCTCCTGGCCCGCTTGCTGCGCACCCTGCTGCCCTTGCTCGCCTTCCGGCGTCTGTTGGCCTTGGCTCGACGCGCCGTCCTGCTGTGCGCCGTTTTGATCGGCCTGCTGAGCGACGCGCTCGCGCTCCTCCTGATCGTTCGAATTCGTATTCGGTTGGAATGCCCCGTTGTCATAGAGGGACTGGAACGCCGATTCGTCCGAGTTGGAGTAATCTGCGGCGCCCGTCTGGGTGGTCGCTTGCAAGTCGCTCATTTGCTGGCCTCAGAAAAAGAAAAAGGCCCGCGAATGCGAGCCTTGTCGTGGGAATTGGATCGGTCTAGCCGAAGATCTGGAAGCGCCGTTTTCGCTCCGCTTGCTGCTCAAGCTGAAAATACGCGATCTCGCCCGTTTGCTTGATCTGCTCGAGGTACTTCTCAAGCGCATCCCAGCATTGCAGCGCGAGGATCAGCCGCGTATGCATCGTCTGGTCGGCCATCGGCACATTGCGCATCTGCCGCTCCAGCCCGTCGAGCACGTGCTTGCGTGCCTCGATGAAGATGATCGAATCGAGCACCTGCCGCGCGTCGCCGCCGCGCTTCACTTCGTCTTCAAGCGCCACCGCGCACCTCGCTCATGTCGTGATTCATCACCGCGCCAGCGTCGGCCGCCGCATCCTGTTTGAGTTGCGATGCAACGATCTGCGCCAGCGCGCGGAAGATGGTTTGGAACTCGGAGCTCTGCATCTGTGCCTGCTGTGTGGCCGCTTCGGTTTGCGCCTGCTGCGCGCCATGCACGAGTTCGGCCTGGGCCTGCTGCTGCTCTGCGCTCGCCTTGGCCTGCGCTGCCTGCAGACGCATGCCCTCGATCTGCTGATCGCCGCGCGCCTTGATCTGCGCAGCAGCAATGCGCGGATCGGGAGGTTGCTGCGCGCGCTGCGCCTGGACTTGCTGATACTCGGGCGAATCCGGGTCCATCGCGAACTGCGTGGGATTTTCAAAGCCGAGCAGGTGAGAGAGCGCCTTGAACGTCTCGTAAGCCTGCTTCGGCCCGACGAGCCCGAAGGCTTGGCCGATTTGGTTCTGCGCCTGGGCGAGCATCATCAAGTTGGCGCGTGCTTCTTCGCGGTTGCCCGAGCCCAGCCCCACATTGATGCTCACCTGCGTGCGTTCGCGCCACTTCGACGGATCGATATCGACCCAGCGGCCCGTGAGCTGAAGCGTGAGCGGCTTGTCCTGGTGGCGCATGAGCAGGCGATGGATCTTGCCGAAAACATCCTTCACGCCCTCGGCCAACAGCCGCGCGACGAGCTCGACCTTCAGCGCAGCCGCGCTCATGGCCGCGAGCTGGCCGCCCTTGGTAACGTCTTGCAGCGCGTCGGCGTCCACGCCCATCGTGTCCTTGCCGATGCCGGTGCGCATCTCGCGCTGCAGATCGCAGTATTCGAGCGCCGGCACCACCTGCGCCATCATGTTCGAGGGCGTCGTGAGCGGCATGATCGCGTTTTCAGGCACGCCTTCCGTGCGCACGATGCGGCCCGGCCGGCTGATGAGCATGTCGCCCATGTTCACCTTCTGCCAGTCGACCGCGTAGCCCTGGTTGTTCGTCAGGTAGAGGTTGTCGAGAGCCTGCCGAAACAGCGTCGTCTTGATGACCTGCAGGTCGTACAGCAGGTCGTAGTAGCTGATGCCGGTGTGCCGGTGCGGCATGCGGATCGGCGAGCAGTAAGAGAGGGAGCATTCCTCGCATTCGTCGTTGTCGAGCACCTTATCGCCGGCCACGACCACCCGGCGCAGCTCGGCAATGCCATCACCGTCGTAGTCGATCCGAATCCAGACGATGCGAAGCTCGACCTGCTGGCTCGCCGGATCGGTCGACTCTTCTTCGCTCAACTGGTCGGTGACCTCGTTACGCGCGAGTTCGATCAGTTGCAGCCAGTCGGGCCGCGCGATCTCGATGGCCGCCACATCGGCCGGATCAAAGCCCATCTCGATCACGTCGGAGCGCAGCACCGTGCGCTTGCGCTCGACGAACGGCGCGTCATCGAAGCCGCGGCGAGCCTGGGGCGAGACAAGCACCTCTTCGGGCGGCACGCATTCGACGCGCGGGCGCTTATCGATCGTCACGCGGCGCAGCTTCACGTCGAAGCACGTGTATTGCTGCTGCCCCATCGGGCCGTCGATCAGGTCGATTTTCTCGCTCTGCTCGAGGATCTCGATGTCGTCGTCCGTCTGCAGCAGCATCGCAAGCTCGATCTCGGTCAAGCCCGTGTACGTCTCGACGATCGACTTGCGGCGCTTCTCCCACCACGAATCGACGTATCCGTTGCGCAGCAGGAGCGCGTCCTTGAAGAAGTCGTGCAGCACGAAAAAGCCGTCGTTGCGCTTCATGAACACGTGGTTCACGACCTCGGTTTCGATCTCGGCTTGATCCTCGTCGCCGGGCGCCTCCGGATCGAACTGGCACGGCTTGCCGGCGGCAAACATGCGCATGAGCGTCGGCATGATCCA
>NZ_JBQCDN010000208.1:0-5897 GCF_051961175.1 Trinickia sp.
GAATGCCTTTGCGTGAAGTTCTCTTCGGTGCCTCTGTTGACACTGTGGTCCCCGCTACTCGTGTGGTGGGGCCTACTCTGGCAACATTCCTTCACACCGTCGAGACGGTGTCGGCGACTCGCTTACGGACCTGTTGCCCGACGGAACAGAGGAATATTGCACGGATGTCATCGCGATGGCCTCGACCTGCAGCGCTGTGTAGGTGGCGTTCGAAGCGCGCGGCGGCGCATTCTACGAGCCGAACCCGCCTTTGCACCGGCTGCTCGACGCCGCTTACGTCTCCGACGACGTGCCGATCGGCTGCTCGCGCTCCCGGTCGATACGCTCTGCATTATTCCGGAGCCTAGCCGGTGGGGGCAAAAGGGCGAGGTGGAAGCGATTACGATCTTCCGGAACGCTCATTCGATCGGCTTCGTGGCTTGGACCGACCGTGTTGACGGTCAAGCAGGCATGTACATGGACGCGTTGGAGCTGTCTATCGACGATCCGGAAAAGACGATCCGCGAACTTGTCGACAAGGAGTTTCAAGGGGCAAATCCGGAAGATGAGGATGCTCGGCAACTGTGGCGCAACGCGCTCGACTACGCCATCAAAATGCTGCTGTACCTGAAGGCACGCGATGCGCATGTCGTCCACGACCGCGCTTATTCGAATGCGCCGCGTAACTTCAACGGCCTGGGCAAGCGTCGGCGCGCGGAGCGTCTGGCGGAGATCGAGATGCTGTACGACCGTCACCTCGTTGGGCCAGCGATTCTTGATGCGGAGCCCGCAGCGTCCCTGCCTGCGAGCGACGGCATGCAGCGGGAAGTTCGCAGCCATTGGCGGCGCCCGCACTTCAAGATGCAGCCGCACGGACCGAATGGCTCGTTGCGAAAGCTCGTCTTCATCGGGCCGACGATCGTGCGGCCCGATCGGCTCAGCGCGTAGCTCCTTTGGAGCAGATTGATGATTCCCAAGGGGCTAGCGGAACAAGCGCCGATCGTGAATTTGAACTTTCGATGCCTGAAACCGACATCACAAGGGTTTGGTGGCCAGCGAGTCATTCGCTCAAGCATCACGACCAGTATCGCGCGCGTCAGTGGCCCCCGCCCCTGCCCATGCGCCACGGCGCCCACCAAACGTTTCGTGACGGCCTCGCCAATATCCCTCGACCCATTTGGCGTGCAAGAACCTGCCGGGGTTGTAGCGGTTGTCCCGTTCGGAGCCGAGATCGCCCTTTCTTCCGGCCGCGACGCCCTCTTCGAACACCGATGACCCATTGTCCACGCTGTATTGCGGCGCCTTAGCGGCCACGTCGAACTCGTCGCTCGGAAACACGTCAAGGAGCGATGCCCAGTACTCCATGCGTTCGTGCCGCAGGTTGCATGCAACTCGGCCTCGGCGTCGTCCCGGCCAACGCCCGAGGGCATCTTGCGCGACTCAGCAGAGTCACGCAACGCATTGATCGCGAGGCGTAGCGCATCGGCAAGGGTTAAATCAGGCATCTCGCTTTCGCTCGTTGTGTCACTTGTCAATCGCGGGAACCATTGCATCAAGCCACAAAACGTTGTCGGCGTACGATTGAAGGTCAGCAGATAGACTGTTCTGCCCTCCGTTGAGCCAGACTTCTTTATGTAACTCCGACTTGACGTACGAAATCGCGTCCTCGAAATCGCCGTCCCCGGCAGTTAAGATGAGCCGATCGTACACGCCTTGGCTCGCCAACTTGATGATTAAAGTCGCGATGCCAACGTCGACACCCTTTTGAACTTGTCGCTCGAACTCGTGACCGCAGGACGGACACTTCACATGCATGTCCTTCAGTCTGTACAACTGCACTCGCATTCTCGGACCGCGCGGGGCCGCGCACTTCAACCACGTGTGGAAGCCGTTCTGCGCATCGGTCGCCGGATCCGGCGTCGAATTCAGATAGTACGCCTCATAAATCGATTCGCCGTTGGCGGCTTCGAGCTCCTTCTTTAGCTTGAGGTAGTCGACGCCGTCGGGACGCCCCTTACCGAAGTTCCAAAGGTAGGCCCCATCAACGATCCAAACGGTTTTTCTTGTCATGCAGCCCTCAAGCGGTGATTGTTTAGCATTATCGCGCTTTCTGCTGCCGTTTCGATCCCATCGTGCGGATTGCCATGACCTTGCTTTTCGCGCGCTGCACATCGATCCGGACCGCTGAACTGGCATAGCTCCGCGATGATCTCGAAAATGATCGAAACCGACGGCGTCCGTGCGAAGAAGAGAAAATAGCGGCATCGCAGAAATAAAAATCACAGCACAAGTCTTCCTGGTCAACTCGATGCGTGCACGTTGACGGCAAGCGCAATGCCGCTAAGCGGACTTAGCGGCATCGACACCGCGCATGAAAAACCCGGCCGAGGCCCTTGGGGGATTCGTCCCGGAACGCTTCCCCCGTCCCGCCCGCATGACTTCCGTCGGATTGTTCGCGCCCTTCGCGAGCGCGCACAGTGCAGCCGATACCGGCGATTGCCGGTCCCTTCGGTTCCTGCTCGAGGACGATCGCCATGCTTCTACCCTGGTCCCCCCTCCGCTCGCATGCTCGCGCGCCATCGGCCGATGCAGCCGCATCGGCTTGCGCCGACGATACGCTCGATGGCCAACTGCGCAACGAATGCGAAGCCATGGCCCGCTTCGCCCTTCGCCACGGCTTGCCGGTGCCGCCCGAAGCGATCGCCGAACTCGCGCGTTTGATCGCACGGGCCGAAGCAACGGCAGCCATCGGCCCTGAAGCCGGCGCCGAACCGGAAGCACGTCACACGCTGGCCGCGTTGCACGGCAAATTGTCCGCTACGATCGCGCCCGCGACGCCCCAAGCCGTGCTGCTCCTCGACGCGCATTATCGTCGTCCGCATCCGTTCGCATGGCTCGGCCCCGTGCCGCTGATTCGCTTCCTCAGCGCAGCCGCCATCGCATTCCTCGTTGCCGTCATCGCCACCGGGCTATCCCCCGATGTCTCGGCCAAGAACATCGAGCAAGGTTTTCTTGACGCAAGCGGTGCCAGCTTGCTCTGGAATACGCTGTTTCTGCTCTTTTGCGCGGGGCTCGGCGCGTCGTTCGCCGCCTTGTTCCAAGCCCACCGCTATATCGCGGATGCCACGTACGATCCGCGCTACGATGCGTCGTACGGCGCACGGCTCATCCTCGGCGTGATCGCCGGCCTCATCCTGGTCGAAATGCTGCCGCGCGATCTCTTCGCCAGCGGCGGCATGCGCAGCTTCGGCAAACCCGCCCTCGCCATGCTCGGCGGCTTCTCGGCCACTGCCGTGCATCGTTTGCTGCAGCGTCTCGTCGATACGCTCGATACGTTGGTCAAAGGCGATCCCGCAAGCGGCATGGCCGCCATGCGCAGCGCCGAGCGTGCGCAGACCGCGCAGGCACGCACGCAGATGCAAGGTGAAATGGCGGCCAGTCTCGTCGAGCTCCAACAAGTACTGGACAACACCGCATCGACCGACGAGGTGAAGCGGCGGCTCGCCGCCCTGACGCGAAAGATGCTCGGGGCCGAGCCGATCCGCCTTGGCGGCCCCGCGGCGCGTGATGCGAGTGCGGCATCATCGGCCGACACGCCCGCGTCGTAATCGCAAACATCGCGGCATCGCAGCAACGTCAATTCAATCGGCGCCCACCCAAGCCGCGCGCGGCGATGGCAACCGCGCCGATTCACCCGACACGCGGCGAGCCAGCCACAACGCGGCTTCGGTCCGATTGCTGACGCCGATTTGGCGAAAGAGTGCATACAAGTGATTCTTGATCGTACCCTCGGCGACGTTCAGCGCTCGGCAGATTTGTTTGTTCGATTTGCCTTCCGCCAGCAATCTCAGCACTTCCAGCTGGCGCGGCGTCAATCGCTCGAGCCGCCGCTCCCCTGCGCTCGCCCCCGTGCGTGCTGCCGGCTCGTCGTCGTCGCGATAGCGCGATGGGACGTAAATGGCACCCGAGCTCACCTGCTTGAGCGCCAGGGCGAACTCTTCGGCTGTCGCATGACGCTCCACCACGCCGGCCGCCCCGGCGAGCAGCGCGTCCGCGATCGCGTGCCGTCCCCCTGTGCGCACGACGAAGAGCCAAGGCACCGCGCCGAATAGCGCCGGCAATACCTTCGGCCATCCGACGCGCGCCGCTTCGTCGTCCCATTCGAGGGTAATGGCATCGATACTATCTCCGTGTAATTCGTCGCGCACCCGATAAACATCCTCGGGATTTTCCGCGGACCAAACTTTCCAATCTTTATCGAGCTTGAGCAGTGCATCCGCTACTCCGGCTACGAAAAGGGGCAGACTGTCGATCATCAGGACGTTCATTTATGCGCTTCCCTCGGTAGCGAGATGTTCTATTAACGACGCCTAACACATCTCATTCGGTTGCTTTTTACCGCCGTTTTCTTCGGGGCGCACTAGCACCGAAGATCCATGACCGACGTACTAATCCTAAAGGCCCGTGGCCGCGCGGCCTGGCGCAGCGCATCCGGCCTGTGTCTCCAGCCATGACCAGCGGCCTCTTTGTTCATTTACTCGCACCCCGTAATCTGAACGATGACAGCGTAACCACGCTGCGCCATTTCTGATACGGAGGTTTTCTCATGGATGCAAATTTTATCGGGTCGGTGATCAACGCATTGCCGATGGACCAAATGATTGCAGGCCCGCTGAAGGCCATGATTACGGCGCAAACTCAGGCCGCCAAAAGCTACGCCGATTTTTTGATGCAAGTCTGCATTCAAGACGGCAAAGCAGTTGCCGTACAGTTCGATTACGATGAATCGCTCGTCGACGAGAACGGCGTTTCGAAGGGCATTGTGCAAAAAACCATGCGCATCCCGCTTTTGGCGGCCATCGTGCACCCCATCATCGCAATCGAGGAAGGGACGATCGATTTCGAACTCGAAATCACGCAATCGGAGAAATCTTCTTCTTCGACCGAGGCCGGCGGCGAATTCCAGGCCAAGCTCGGCTGGGGGCCGGTCAGCGTCAGCATTTCGGGGCGTGTCTCGCACAAGTCGGAGCAAACGCGCAGCACTGACACGCGCGCCAAATATTCGATTCACACCCAAGTGCGCCGGCAACCGCCGCCGGAAGCGCTCATGCGCGTCATCGATTTTTTGACGGATGCCGCCACCAAGCCTGTCGTGACCGAAGACAAATCCAAGAACGTCAAGCCGCTGCCAGCCACGCCGACCGACGGCACGCTCGTCGGCCAGAAGAGCGACGCCGCGGCGCCCGCCGCTAATGCGCAGCCGCAGCCGCAAGCGGCGACGACGCCTTGAAACGCTTGACGCAGCCGAGCGGAGATCGACATGTTCAAGCTCTTTAGGCGCCGGCGCGCGAGTGCTCCGCCGACTGCGCCCCAGGCGCCGGACACCGCGCCAGCGCACGCGGCCGACGACGCCGATGCCTGGCAGCGATGGGACGGTGCGGCATCTGTCGCCCAGGCGCCGGGCCCCCGTACCGCCCAACCGCCGGCTGCCGAAGCATCGGGTGCCGAACCACCGGCCGCGGCCGCGCCGAACGATGGGCGGCCGATCCACGCGGATGCGGGTTCGCACCGATCGTCCTCCGCACCCGGCGCGCCTCCGCCGTTGCCGCCGGATCCTCCGCGCAACCCGCCATCGAACCCGCCGACACCACCCAGAGGCCTGGCGCTTGATGAAATCGCGCGCGGCATGCAACACGCCGCCGCCTCCGCCAATCAGTTGCTGGCTCAGCAATACACGCGCGTACTCGACACGTTTTTCGATTCGAACGATGACGGCCTGTTGACCGCGCGAACGGTGGACGTGGAACTCGACGCGGAGCACACGATGCCCGTACCGCTCGTGGCGTTGGCCACGCCGCGCGGGCTTGCGCTGGAGAAGATGGTCGTGCATCTGACGGTGCGCGGCGACTTTGCCGAGG
>NZ_JBQCDN010000209.1:0-16376 GCF_051961175.1 Trinickia sp.
GCGGCATCCTGAAGACCGTTGCGGTCAAGGCGCCTGGCTTCGGCGATCGTCGCAAGGCGATGCTCGAAGACATCGCGATCCTGACGGGCGGCCAAGTGATCGCCGAGGAAACGGGCCTGACGCTCGAGAAGGCAACGCTGCAAGAGCTCGGTCAAGCCAAGCGCATCGAAGTGGGCAAGGAAAACACGACGATCATCGACGGCGCAGGCGACGCAAAGAACATCGAAGCGCGTGTGAAGCAGATCCGCACGCAAATCGAAGAAGCGACGTCCGACTACGACCGCGAAAAGCTGCAAGAGCGCGTGGCCAAGCTGGCCGGCGGCGTGGCAGTGATCAAGGTCGGTGCTGCGACCGAAGTCGAAATGAAGGAAAAGAAGGCACGTGTCGAAGACGCGCTGCACGCTACGCGTGCTGCCGTTGAAGAAGGCATCGTTCCTGGCGGCGGCGTTGCGCTGATCCGCGCTCGCACGGCTATCACGGGCCTGAAGGGCTCGAACGCCGATCAAGACGCCGGCATCAAGATCGTGCTGCGCGCGATGGAAGAGCCGCTGCGTCAGATCGTGACGAACGGCGGCCTGGAAGCCGGCGTGGTCGTGGCAGCGGTTGCAGAAGGCAAGGGCAACTACGGCTTCAACGCTTCGACGGAAGAGTACGGCGATCTGGTGGAAGCCGGTGTGGTCGATCCGACGAAGGTGACGCGTACGGCACTGCAGAACGCCGCTTCGGTGGCAGGTCTCCTGCTGACGACGGACGCAGCCGTTGCCGAACTGCCGAAGAAGGATGCCCCGATGCCTGGCGGTATGCCCGGCGGCATGGGCGGCATGGGCATGGACATGTAATCTCGGCTTCGGGCGGCCTTTGCCTTCAGGCCGCTCGCCGAAATCGCATGAAAGGCGCGCTGCAAGGCGGCGCGTCTTCCAGCCGATAAAAAATCCCGTGAGAGCGTCTGCTCCCACGGGATTTTTTATGGCTGCAACGGATCAGCCCAAGCAGGCTGAATCAGCCCAAGCAGGCTGAATCAACCCAAGCAGGCTGAATCAACCCAAGCAGGCCGAATCAACCCAAGCAGGCCGAATCAACCCATCAAGCCCATTAAGCCTGCGATGGCTTATGCCGGATCTGATCCGTGCCGATTAGCGGCGGCGAAGGGGTTTCTTCGTCGTCGCGCGCCCAGAAGAAGCGATCCGGCAAATACGCGCCCATCCCGGGGCGAAAGGCTTGCCGCACTGCTTGATACAAATACTCCTGAGCCTCGCGCGCCGCTTCCGCGGGCTCCTGCCCGTTTGCGAGCAATGCCGCCACGGCCGCGCCGAGCGTGTCCGTGATGCCCATGAGCCGGTACTGCGGCCGATCCCACATATCTTGCCGCAGCTGTCCTTCTTCGCTGAACAGCGTATTGACGAGGCGATGCGTGCCCGTTTGCGTCGACAACACGTATTCGGCGCCCTGAGAGAGCAAGTGAGCGATCGCTCCGTCCAGGCTCGGCGATTCGGCGTCGCCATCCGGTTGGGCGAGCGCGATGAGGGTGGTTTGATCCGCGATGAGGATCGTCGTTTGCGGGGCGAGCAGATCGGCGATCGACTCGCGCAGCTCGTCGGCCGCCAACACGTGTTCGTCGTCGAGCGTGAAATCGGGGGCGAGGATCAGCGGAATATCGTCGTAATCGGACACAACTTCGGCAATTGCGCTGACCACCTCGGCTCGCGTGGCCGCGCCCACCTTGAAGGCGGCGATCGGCATGTCCTCGAGCAGCATGCGCGCCTGCGTGGCGACGACGTCGGGGTCGAGTCCCGTCACTTCGTCGCAGGTGGCCGAATCGCGTACGGTGTAGCCCGTGAGGACCGATACGCCATGGCAGCCCATGCTGGCGAGCGTGAGCAGATCGGCTTGCAAGCCGGAGCCGCCGGTGGGGTCGGACAAGCCGAAAGTCAGAACGATCGGAGGGGCGGCACTTTGCATGGAATAGAGCGTTGTGATGAAAACCGCGAGCGGCGGGCCGGGCGGCTCGCCTGCGCAGTCGATTCATTATGCGGCCTAACGGGCTCGGATGGTACGGACGGCGCACGTCTCGGCGGTGCATCGAGCGAGGCAGGCGAGGTCAACCCATCGGGCAGCAGTGCATCATGCGCTCCGGGCGCCGTCCGCCGTCAGAAGGGCGCGGTGCTCGGATTCCTAGCCAGGGGCGCCTCAAAAACGGTACCATCATGGCTCTTTGATTAACGGTTTTTTGCGACGCGACAAGAATGGAACACAAACAGTGGATGTGCCTGATTTGCGGCTGGATCTACGACGAAGAGGCCGGTCTGCCCGAAGAAGGCATTGCACCGGGTACGCGCTGGGAAGACGTTCCGATCAACTGGACGTGTCCTGAGTGCGGCGCCCGCAAGGAAGACTTCGAGATGGTTCAGCTCTGACCACACGCCGCAGCCGCCGGGCCCGACGGGTTCGAGCGGCGCATACCCCGACGCCATGACATCCGTCGATTCGCCGTCTATCGAGGCCTTGCCGAACCCGCGCGGCGCCGCGGTCCATGAAGCGGAGGCCGCGCTGGCCGAGGCAAGGCAGGCCAGCGACGCGCAGATGACGGTCGTCGGGCCGTTGCTGCGGGCGGCGCAGGCGTTGCGCCAGGCGGGCTGGCTGGCGTCCCAGCGTTTCACCGATGCGCTGGTGCTCGTCGCACCATTTGCCACGGACGACTTTCTGCCGCAGTTTCGGGCAGCGCTCGTCGATTTCCACGGGGCGCTCACGCGCCGGAATTTACGCGAGTTGGCATGCTCGCCCACGCTTTTTGGTCACTATCGCGCGTTGAATGCCCAGGTCGGGCGCCATACGCGCGGCTATGCCGTCGCCTTCGAGGATCTTGCCTTGGCGGGACGGCCGAGCGCACCGGCTACCCTGCGCCCGGCCTCGCCGTTGGCGTTGGCCGCCTTGCGCGCACGCTACGAGCATGCCCTGCTGCCGGTGCTGAAAGGACACGAGGAGGCGGGGGCGGCGCAGGCCGAACTCGATGACTGCATCGCCGGGCTTGCGGGCGCCGATACCGATGCATACGACGTGTGGCGCCTGGCCACCGCGTGTGCCCGCACTTTGCGTGTGAACGGCCGCGCCCGGATGGGCGATCCGGAGGCCAAGCGCTTCTATGCGCGTTGCAACCTGCTGTTGGCGGAGCAAGCCCGTGGCCAGCGATTGGCTCCGCGCTCGTTCGTCCGCGCGGCGCTGGCGCTGCTGTGGCGCGATTACGCGTTGTACGGCGCAGCGGCCGAAGATGCGGATGCGGTCACCTTGCTCAACGATTACGGATTGACGGTCGATTGGCATATTGCTGCCACGCAGGCTTCCCAGGCCGCGTGGGAGCAGGGCGCCGCCGAAGCCGAAGCGGCAGCGAGCGGCGAAGGCGTCACGCGCGAACTTGGCCCGGTATCCGTCAATGTCCTGGCCTACGAAGATTTTTTGCAAACAGCCGACGCGTCGATGGCGGCGCTTGCCGTGAGCGGCGACGCCGCACTGGCCGCCGTCGCAGGCGGGGGCGATGGTGCGGCGGCCGAGCATGCGGCGCAGGCTGCCTATCGGCTCGGCGCGGCCGCGCAGGCATTGGGTCTCGGCCATGTCGCGCTGCTGGCCGATGCGCTTGGCCTGGCTTGGCGCCGGCATGCTTATGCGGCACAGATCGGTTTGCCCCAGGCGGCGCCGGCACAGCGTCCGGTCGAGCAGGCCGGTGAGGCGTTGCGGGCGATGCTGCTCCGCGTGGCGGCCGGCTTTGCCCCGTCCGATTCGGCGGTGCCGCTTGCTCTGCTCACACAGGCCATCGAACGTGCCGCCCCGGTGGCCGGTCCGGGGCCGGCATCTTCCGGTTATTAGGTTAAGTACAGTACTGCCAGGCCACCCGTTTTTACACGTTTCTCTCCCCTGGATACCCAAAACGCCTCGATATGGCGCTCGCGCATGCGTTTTGAGCGTCGCTCAGGGGTGCATTCGAGACTGTGCAGCCTTGATGCGACGGTACGACCCTTGGCCAAAGGGCTTAAGCCGCGTGGCCCAACCCACATGCGTGATAGAGTGCGGAGAAATAAGGTCCGGTGTGGGCGGGCGCGAAGGATGCGCCGCCTACGGTTTGCGACCTTTCCTGGGTGCTTGCGCTCATTCGCGGCGTCCAACGTGCACCGTCTTTGCTAAAATTCGAACCATGCCTAAGAGTAACGATCGCATCAATCTGACCAACCAGTTCCTGATCGCCATGCCCAATATGGCGGATCCTACTTTTTCCGGAACGGTGGTCTACCTGTGCGATCACAGCGAGCGCGGGGCGCTCGGTCTCGTTATCAACCGGCCGACCGATATCGATCTCGAATCGCTGTTCAGCCGTATCGATCTGAAGCTCGAAATCGAGCCGCTTCTGCATATTCCCGTCTACTTCGGCGGCCCGGTGCAAACCGAGCGCGGCTTCGTGCTGCACGAGCCTGTCGAGGGTAGTGCCTATACGTCGTCGATGGCCGTGGCGGGCGGGCTTGAAATGACGACGTCGAAAGATGTCCTCGAAGCCGTGGCGAGCGGCAAAGGCCCGCAGCGCTTCCTGCTCACACTGGGCCACGCGGGCTGGGGGGCAGGGCAGCTCGAAGAGGAAATCTCCCGCAATGGCTGGCTGACGGTCGAGGCCGATCCGAAGATCGTATTCGACGTGCCGGCTGAACAGCGCTTCGAGGCTGCGCTCGCGCTGCTCGGCGTCACGCCTTCGATGCTCTCGGGCGACGCGGGCCACGCATGATAAAAGGGGTCGGGCGTGAGGCGACGCTGCTTGCGTTCGACTACGGCGAAAAGCGCATTGGCGTGGCGGTCGGCAATGTGCTGATGCGCCAGGCGCGTGCGCTTGTCGTCGTGCCGAATCGCGATCGCGTGTTTCGCTTTGAAGCGGTCGGCAAGCTGATCGCCGAATGGAAACCCGATGCGCTCGTTGTCGGCCTGCCTTGCCATCCGGACGGTACGCCGCATGAAATGACGCAGCTCGCCAAGCGTTTCGGCAACCAGTTGAACGGGCGTTTTAACCTGCCCGTCGTATGGGTGGACGAACGCTACAGCTCGGTGGCAGCCGATCTCGATATGCGCGAAAGCGGCGTGGCCGCGCAGATGCGCGATGCCGAGGCGGCGCGCATCATTCTTCAACAATACCTGGACGGGCTTTCCGATGAGTTGCATTGATGCCGAGGCGTCCTACGCGACGCTTCTCGCCCAGATCCGCGCCGCTTACGGCGCATCGTTCGGGGCCGCGGACGGCCCCGTGCTCGCCGGGATACACAGCGGCGGCGCATGGCTTGCTGAACGCCTCGCGCGCGATCTCGGCGCGAATTTCTTCGGTGTCGTGAATGTCGCGCTGCACCGCGACGATTACGCCAAAAAGGGGCTGCACAGCCAAGCCAGTCCCACCTCGCTGCCGTTCGATGTTGAAGGCCGCCGTATTGTGCTTGTCGACGATGTCCTGCACACGGGCCGTACCGTGCGGGCCGCGATCAACGAACTGTACGACTACGGGCGTCCGGCGGCCATCGAACTGGCCGTGCTGGCGGAGCGCAGCGGCCGCGAGATGCCGTTCGAGGCACGCTTTGCGGGAGCGCATGCAGAAATCGCTGCTGACGCCACGCTCGTGCTCGAGCAAGCGGGCGACATGCATTTCACGTTCCGTACCGAACCGCGCGGCGATTGACTTTGCAACAGGCTTTTCGCCTCTCGCAATGAATTACCGATGAGGCGTGTGGGCTACCGAGCCGGCGCGCCTCCTCCATCTTGTTTGAATTAGACAGACCATGAACACCGTCACCCCAGGCCGTGCCGATCACGGCGGCGAATCCGCCTCCGCCGAGCGCTTTCGCTACGGCTTTCTGAAGGGCAACCCGCAGCTCACGAAGAACGGCGAGCTCAAGCATCTGCTGTCGATCGAAGGGCTGCCGCGCTCGATCCTCACGCACATCCTCGATACCGCCGAGCCGTTTGTGAGCGTGACCGATCGTGAGGTGAAGAAGGTGCCGCTGCTGCGCGGCAAATCGGTCTTCAACCTCTTCTTCGAGAATTCGACGCGCACGCGCACGACGTTCGAAATCGCGGCTACTCGCCTATCGGCAGACGTGTTGAATCTGAACATCAACGCATCGTCGACGAGCAAGGGCGAATCGCTGCTCGATACGATCAATAACCTCTCGGCCATGCATGCCGACATGTTCGTCGTGCGCCATGCATCGAGCGGCGCGCCGTATCTGATCGCCGAGCATTGCGCGCCGCACGTGCACGTGATCAACGCGGGCGACGGGCGCCATGCGCACCCCACGCAAGGCTTGCTCGACATGTACACGATCCGCCATTACAAGCGCGATTTCACGAATCTGCGCGTGGCGATCGTCGGCGACATCCTGCACTCGCGCGTCGCGCGTTCGGACATCCATGCGCTGACGACGCTCGGCGTGCCCGAAGTGCGCGCGATCGGGCCTCGCACGCTGTTGCCGGGCGGGCTCGAAGAACTTGGCGTGCGGGTTTATCACAACCTTGATGAAGGGCTGAAAGACGTCGACGTCATCATCATGCTGCGCTTGCAGAACGAGCGCATGAGCGGCGCGTTGCTGCCCTCGGCGCAGGAGTACTTCAAGAGCTGGGGGCTCACGCCTGAGCGGCTTGCGCGCGCGAAACCCGACGCGATCGTCATGCACCCGGGCCCGATGAACCGCGGCGTGGAAATCGATTCACAGGTGGCGGACGGGCCGCAATCGGTGATTCTTAACCAGGTGACGTTCGGCATCGCGGTGCGCATGGCGGTCATGAGTATCGTGGCCGGCAACAACGAGTGAGCGGGCGGCATCGAACCGCCGAACGGCGAGAGCAAATACAGCAGATACGGCAGCTGTAGCGGCTATAGCGGCTATCAAAGCGACGGAAAGACAAGAAAGGCAGCGCATGAAGATTCATATCGAAGGCGGCACGGTGATCGACCCGCAAGCGGGCACCGAACAGCGCGCGGACGTTTTCATTGCCGATGGCAAGATTGCCGCGATCGGCGCAGCACCCTCCGATTTCAAAGCGGACAAGACAATCGATGCGAAGGGGCGCTATGTGGCGCCGGGTTTTGTCGATTTGTCGGCGCGTTTGCGCGAGCCGGGCTACGAACATAAGGCGACGCTCGAATCGGAGATGGCGGCCGCCGTTGCCGGCGGCGTGACGACGCTGGCCTGCCCGCCGGACACCGACCCGATTCTCGACGAGCCGGGCCTCATCGAAATGCTGAAGTTCCGCGCGAGCAAGCTGAACCGCGCGCACGTGCATCCGCTGGGCGCATTGACCGTGGGCTTGAAGGGGGCGGTCATCACCGAGATGGTCGGGTTGACCGAAGCTGGCTGCGTGGGCTTCACGCAGGCTGATTCGCCGATCGCCGATACGCAGGTGCTGCTGCGCGCGTTGCAATATGCGAGCACGTACGGCTATACGATTTGGCTGCGGCCACAAGACGCGTGTCTGGCGAAGGGTGGGGTGGCGGCGAGCGGTGCGGTGGCCTCGCGCCTCGGTTTGTCCGGTGTGCCGGTGGCGGCCGAGACGATCGCCTTGCATACGATTTTCGAGTTGATGCGAGCCACGGGTGCACGGGTGCATCTGTCGCATTTGTCCTCCGCCGCGGGCGTCGCGCTTGTGCGCGAAGCGAAGGCCGAGGGGCTGGCCGTTTCATGCGATGTCAGCGCGAATCATATTCATTTGATCGACGTCGATATCGGCTACTTCGATTCGCAATTCCGGCTCGATCCGCCGCTGCGCACGCAGCGTGATCGGGAAGCGATTCGTGCCGGCTTGGCCGATGGCACGATCGATGCGATTTGCTCGGCACATACGCCCGTTGACGACGACGAAAAGCTGCTGCCTTTTGCGGAGGCGACGCCGGGTGCGACAGGGCTCGAGTTGCTGTTGTCGCTGACGGTGAAATGGGCGGACGAAGCGCGGCTTCCGTTGGCGCGCGCGTTGGGACGCATTACGGCGGGGCCGGCCAAGGTGCTCAACCTGCCCGTGGGCCGGATCGAAGTGGGCGGCGCGGCCGATGTCTGCGTGTTCGATCGCAACGCCTATTGGCGTGTCGAACCGCGCGCGCTCAAGAGCCAAGGGCATAACACCCCGTTCCTGGGCTATGAACTGCCGGCTCGTGTGCGTGCGACTGTGGTTGCCGGGCAGGTGGCGTACGAGCAGGCTTGAGGGGCGGGACGGCGCACCGACTGACGAACCACAAACCAGAAACCGAAATCATAAGCAACCGGCTGCAATGACGCTCGCATTTGCCAAACTTCGGCTCGTTTTACATCTGCTGCATGGAATGTGGATCGTCGCCGTGCGGTTTCCTCGCATGTCCGATGCAACCAAGCTCGAAGTGAATCGGGCGTGGTCGATCAAGATGCTCCGGCTCGCCGGAATGCGCCTTGTCGTCCATCACGACGAACGCAGGCTCGATCACGGGGCGCTCGTTGTCGGCAATCACGTCTCCTGGCTCGATATCTACGTGATCAACGCTTGGCGTCCGACGCCGTTCGTTTCGAAGGCCGAGGTGCGCAAGTGGCCGGTGGTCGGGTGGCTCGCGCATCAGCTAGGGACGATTTTTATTCATCGCGAGAAGCGCAGGGATGCGCATCGGACGATGCATGAAATTGTCGAGCGGGTAGCCGGGGGCGGGTTGGTGTGTCTGTTTCCAGAAGGCACGACGTCGGATGGGGTCTCGCTGCTGCCGTTCCATGCGAACTTGTTCCAGGCGGCGGTTTCGGCGCAGTGTCCGGTGCAGCCTGTGTGCCTGATGTACGAGGGGCGGGATGGGCGGCAATCGACTACCCCAGCTTATATCGATGACGTATCGCTCGGACAGTCGCTCGATGCCGTGTTGCGCGGCGGGCCGTTTACGGCGCACTTGTATGTCGGCGCGGCGATTGAGCCGATGAGCGATCGGCGGGCGTTGTCGGCGAAGGCGCGGGACGCGGTGGGGGCGGGGTTGGTGGCGTTGCAGGAGGGTTTGAAGGTTTCGATCGCACCGGCACCGGCACCAGTTCATCCGCTGCAGTCAGACTCGGGCGACGAGCTTCCACCCAGTCCTGCCGTGCCGGGCGACCTCTAAGCGCACCCACTGAGTGCTCACAGGCCTTGATCCTGTCTGCAGCCCTGTGAGCGCAGCGCAGTGCAGTACGGATCAGTCCAGCCTGTGTGCGAGGTGCAGCCTCGCGCGAACGAAGCTTTCCAACTCGGCGAGCGATTCCGCAATGCTCGAGCGGCTGGTATCGATCGCCAGATCCGGCATGGTGGGTACTTCGTAGGGGGAGGCAACGCCCGTGAATTCAGCCAGTGCCCCGCTGCGCGCTTTGGCGTACAGGCCCTTTGGATCGCGCCCTTCGCATACGCTGAGATCGCTGCTCACGTGCACTTCAAAGAAGCGCTCGCCGACAATGGCGCGCGCCAGTTGCCGCTGCGCCGCCGCCGGCGAGATCAAGGCGCAGATAACGACGAAGCCCTGCGCCTTGAACAGCGCCGCGACCTCGGCCGTGCGCCGGACGTTTTCCCGGCGATCGGCGTGACTGAACCCAAGGCCCGCATTCAGGCCGGTGCGCAATTCGTCGCCATCGAGCACGACCGCCAGGCAACCTTCGTCCACGAGTCGCTGCTTCAGCGCCTTGGACAGCGTCGTCTTGCCGGCCCCCGACAACCCGGTTAACCACAGCACGCCGCCCGCCTCCTGTGTCGAGATATCGGCTTCTTCTTTCGATTCGGCGATGACGCGGCTAACGGCTTGCTGCAATTGTTTCTCCTGCTGTGCGCTCAGGGCGGGGCGTTGAAATAGCGTGACTATTTTATGAGGCGAGAGGATACCGCGAAAGCATTGCCTCGCTTGCGATTCTTACCGAACATTGCACCAAACTCTACATCTACAGTTTGGGCATCTCTATCGCGGTAGCCTCGCGCTCGGAGAGGGAGATCATGCGCTTATTCGGCGCCGGAAGCGCATCCATCGCAGTCGACCTGCACGACTTGGCGTTCCTCTGGCGCGGTGGCCAGGCGCACGGCCGTGAGGCGATTCCCCCATACACAGCCAGAATCAAGCCCAATCAGATTGTCTTTCAACATGAGCCCAAGGGCGGCCCAATGCCCGAAAACGACGGTGACGCCGGCCGTGCGTCTGTCCGGGGCGTCGAACCACGGCAAATAGCCCGCTGGGGCGGCCTCTGGGCCCTTGCTGCAGGCGAACTCCATCTCCCCGGCGGGCGTACAGAACCGGATGCGCGTGAAGGCGTTGAAGGCGACCCGTTGCCGGTCCGCCTTCTTCAGATCGGGGCTCCAACGGCGGGGCTCGTTGCCGTACCACTGCGCGAGCTTCTCTTTCCACTTGGCTGAGCGCAACTCACGTTGCAGCTCGTCGGCCAACTCGAGTGCGAGTGTCACGTCCCATTGCGGGAGTACGCCGGCGTGAACCATCAGCATGCCGTTTTCGAAATGGGCAAACGGACGATGGCGGACCCAGTCGAGCAGATCCGGCCCGTCGGGCGCGGTCAGGATCTCGGCGAGTGTGTCGCTTTTTTTCTAGGCGCGGAGGCCTGCGGAGACGGCCAACAAATGCAGGTCGTGGTTGCCGAGTACGGCGACCGCACGGGGTCCCAATGCCACGACGTCGCGTAAGGTCGCTAGCGAATCGGGACCGCGATTGATGAGGTCTCCGGCAAACCAGACGGGGGTCTCGGGGGTGAGGGGTAAGGTCTTGAACAACCGTTTGAACGGTGCATGGCAGCCTTGGAGATCGCCGAAAGCGAAGGGGACGGTGGGGGACGAAGGGGTCATTGTCTGGCGATTGTGTGACTCGGATGCCATCGCGTATCGGCTGCTTGTGGCGCCACGGTGGATGGCAACATTGCGCCCGGAGCATACGACACTTTTCGAAGAAAGCCGCGCCGCTCTCCTCAGCCTATATAATTGTGCGCTTGAACTTCCCACCGTACTCGTTCGTAGGACATCCCCATGATTTTGGTGACGGGCGGTGCCGGCTTTATCGGCGCCAATTTTGTGCTGGACTGGCTGCGTCAATCGGACGAGCCGGTTCTGAATGTCGACAAACTGACGTACGCCGGCAACCTCGGTACGCTCAAATCCCTGCAGGGCAATGCGAAGCACGTGTTTGCCCAAGTCGACGTTTGCGACGGGCCTGCACTGGAAACATTGTTCGCGAAACACAAGCCGCGCGCGGTGGTGCATTTTGCCGCAGAAAGCCACGTCGACCGCTCGATTCACGGCCCGGCCGATTTCGTTCAGACAAACGTGGTGGGCACATTCACGTTGCTGGAGGCTGCACGTGGCTACTGGAACGGCCTTGCCGAAGCCGATAAAGCCGCGTTCCGCTTCCTGCACGTCTCGACGGACGAAGTCTTCGGCTCGCTGTCCGCAACCGACCCTCAATTTTCGGAAACCACGTCGTACGCGCCGAATAGCCCGTATTCGGCCACGAAAGCCGGCTCCGATCACCTCGTTCGTGCCTATCATCATACGTACGGCTTGCCGACACTGACTACCAATTGCTCGAATAATTACGGGCCGTATCAGTTTCCCGAAAAGCTGATTCCTCTGATGATAGCGAATGCATTGGCGGGCAAGGCACTTCCGGTGTACGGCGATGGCCAGAACGTGCGCGATTGGCTCTACGTCGGTGATCACTGTTCGGCGATCCGCGAAGTGCTGGCACGTGGCGTCCCGGGCGAAACCTACAATGTGGGCGGTTGGAACGAGAAGAAGAACCTCGAAGTTGTCCATACGCTATGCGATCTGCTCGATCGGGCGCGCCCCAAAGCGGCAGGCTCCTACCGCGATCAGATTACCTATGTGAAGGATCGGCCCGGGCACGATCGCCGTTACGCGATCGATGCGCGAAAACTCGAACGCGAGTTGGGTTGGAAGCCGGCAGAGACGTTCGAGACGGGTTTGGCGAAGACGGTCCAGTGGTACCTGGACAATCAGGCTTGGGCCGACGAAGTCGCTTCGGGCGAGTATCGAAAGTGGGTTGAGACCAACTACGCGCAGCGCGCGTGAGGGCCGCAGTCATGGCACGCAAAGGCATCATTTTGGCCGGGGGATCCGGCACCCGGCTGTACCCGATCACGCATGTCGTCTCCAAGCAGCTGCTTCCGGTGTACGACAAGCCGATGATCTACTATCCGCTTTCGACGCTGATGGTGGCCGGCATCAGTGAGGTTCTCGTCATTTCGACGCCGCACGATACGCCTCGCTTCCAAGCGATGCTGGGCGACGGCAGTCAATGGGGAATGAACATCCAATATGCGGTGCAGCCGTCGCCCGACGGTTTGGCGCAAGCGTTCGTGATTGGCAAGGATTTCGTCGGCAACGATCCGTCGGCCCTCATTCTCGGCGATAACATTTTCTACGGACACGACCTGGCCAAGCAGCTCGAGCGGGCCGCGAGCAGGCCGTCCGGGGCAACGGTATTCGCCTATCACGTGACGGACCCCGAGCGTTATGGCGTGGTCGAATTCGACAAGCAATTCCGTGCGGTGTCGATCGAGGAAAAACCGAGCCAACCGCGGTCGAACTATGCGGTCACCGGGCTGTACTTCTACGACGATCGCGTGTGCGACATCGCCGCGGACATCAAGCCCTCTGCGCGGGGCGAGCTCGAAATTACGGATGTCAACGCGCGCTATCTGGCGGATGGTTTGCTCGATGTCGAGATCATGGGGCGCGGCTACGCGTGGCTGGATACGGGTACGCACGATTCGCTGATCGAGGCGGCCACCTTTATCGCTACGCTGCAGAAGCGGCAGGGGCTCGTGGTGGCATGTCCCGAAGAAATCGCCTATCGCCGCGGCTGGATCACGGCCGAGCAGGAGCTGAAGCTTGCCGAGCCGCTGGCCAAGAACGGCTACGGACAATATCTGAAGAACATTCTCATGGACCACGTCGCATGGCCATCCAAGTAACCGCTACATCGCTGCCGGAAGTCAAAGTCATCGAGCCGAAGGTGTTCGGCGATGCTCGAGGATATTTTCTCGAGAGCTTCAATGCTCGTGAGTTTGCGGAAAAAGTCGCGAGTGGCGTCGAATTTGTCCAGGATAACCATTCGCGTTCCGCAAAGGGCGTGCTGCGCGGGCTGCACTATCAGATCCAGCATGCGCAAGGCAAACTGGTGCGGGTAGTGGAAGGCGAAGTATTCGATGTGGCGGTGGACATCCGGCGTAGCTCGCCGAATTTCGGTAAGTGGGAAGGCGTCGTCTTATCCGCCGAAAACCATAAGCAGCTATGGGTTCCGCCTGGTTTCGCTCATGGATTCGTCGTGTTGTCGGAGTCGGCGCAGTTTCTCTATAAAACGACCGATTACTGGTTTCCCGAATTCGAACGAACGCTGCTTTGGAATGACCCTGAGGTCGGCATCGACTGGCCGATCGGGTTCGAGCCGTTGCTGGCCGCGAAGGATGCGGCGGGGAGCCGGCTCTCTGACGCTGAGGTATACGCGTGAAAGTGCTCGTGACGGGCCGCAATGGTCAAGTTGGATGGGAGCTGCGCCGCTCGCTGGCTCCGCTCGGTGAAGTTATCGCCTTAGGGCGAGATGAAGCTGATCTGGCACGCCCCGAGACGCTCGGTCGGCTTGTGGCGGACGTGCGTCCCGATGCAATCGTCAACGCGGCGGCCTATACGGCCGTCGATCAGGCGGAAACCGAGGAGGACGCCGCGCGGATCATCAATGGCGATGCCCTCGGCGAATTGGCTCGTGCTGCCAGGAAACACGGTGCCCTGTTGATCCATTACTCGACCGATTACGTGTTCGACGGTAGTAGTGAAAGACCGTACATAGAAAGTGACGTCGTGGCGCCGTTGAACGCTTACGGTCGAACGAAGCTCGAGGGTGAGCGGGCTATCGAGGCGGTGGGCGGTGAATGGCTGACACTCCGCACAACGTGGGTCTACGGGGCGCGTGGACGCAACTTCCTGCGAACGATGCTGCGCCTGGCTGCGGAGCGGGAGCAATTGCGTGTCGTCGCCGATCAGACGGGCGCGCCAACGTCGGCCCGCTTGATCGCCGATCTGACCGCGCACGTGTTGGCGCAAGCTCAGCGCGAGCGCGGCACGGGTTCGTTCGAATCTGGGCTTTTCCATATGACTGCGGCGGGCGGTACTACGTGGCATGGGTTTGCGCGGGCCATCATCGAGGCTGCCCGGGCTTCGCAGCAACAGCCTGTGAAGACGACCGCCGTCGAGCCAATCGGCTCTGACGCCTATCCGACGCCCGCGCGTCGCCCGCGCAACTCTTTGTTGGATAATGGCAAGTTCGACGGACGCTTCAAGTTGCACCGTCTCGATTGGCGTGATGCGCTCGAGTTGGCTTTAGACGATTTGTGGGCGCGATAGCCAGCCTGTTTCTCCGATGATTGTCGCGTTAGGAATCTTATGAACAGACGTAACCAGCAGTTGCATCCGCTGGCGGTTTTGTATTCACTCATGGCGAACCGGCACCTGATTGCCCAGTTCGTGAGGCGAGAGGTTGCCGGGCGATACAAGGGCTCGTTTCTAGGGCTCTTTTGGTCGTTTGTCACGCCGCTGTTGATGCTGAGCATCTACACATTCGTGTTCGGCTTCGTGTTCAAGTCGAGGTGGCGCACAGGGTCGACCGACCATATCGAGTTTGCCGTCGTGATGTTCGTCGGTGTGCTTTCGCACAATCTGATTTCCGAGTGCTTGACGCGCGCACCGATGCTCGTCGTCGGCAATCCCAACTATGTGAAAAAGGTCGTTTTCCCCTTGGAAACATTGCCTTGGATTGCCATCGGGACAGCTCTATTTCACATGCTCGTTGCCTCAGTGATATTGCTCATCGCAATCCTTTTTTGGCAAGGGCATCTCCCCTGGACCGTGATCTACGCGCCGCTCATTATTGTGCCGTTTCTGGTGTTGATCGCTGGGCTCGTTTGGTTTCTCGCTTCGTTTGGCGTATTCATGCGCGATCTCGGGCAGGTCATGGGCATCGTGTCGTCATTGTTGATGTTTATGGCGCCCGTTTTCTACCCGCTTGCGTCAGTGCCGATCAAGCTACGGCCGCTTATCATGCTCAACCCACTGACCTTCGTGATCGACCAGTTGAGAACGGTGGCGATTTGGGGTGGACAACCCGATTGGCTCGGATGGCTGATCTATTGCGCGGTTGCTTACGTTGTTGCGTCGTTCGGTTTGCTCTTCTTCCAAAAGACGCGCAAGGGGTTTGCCGATGTGCTCTGACAACGTTGTTCAACCTGCCGTCGAGGCGCGCGGCCTAGGGAAACGATACGAGATCTATGACGCGCCGTTGGACCGCCTAAAGCAGATGACTTTTCCTCGGCTTGCTCGCATGACGGGGCGTGCGCCGAAGGAATACTTCAAAGAATTCTGGGCATTGCGCGGTGTCGACCTGACCGTCGCGCGCGGGGAAACTGTGGCCATCATCGGCCAGAACGGGTCCGGCAAGTCTACGTTTCTGCAATTGGTGTGTGGGACGCTCACGCCCACTCAGGGCGAGGTGCTGCGCAACGGTCGGGTAGCGGCGTTGCTGGAACTCGGGGCAGGATTCAATCCCGAATTCACCGGCGAGGAAAACGTCTACCTGAGCGGGATGCTTTACGGTCTCACGGAAAAGCAGCTCAAGGAGCGGTATCAATCCATCATCGACTTTGCCGAGATCGGTGCATTCGTTTCGCAGCCCGTGAAGACCTATTCGAGCGGGATGTACGTGCGTCTCGCGTTTGCCATTGCTGCGCATGTCGATGCCGATGTCCTCGTTGTCGATGAAGCACTCTCGGTGGGCGATGTTCGGTTCACGCAGAAGTGCATGCGTTTTCTGCGCGAATTCCAAAAGAACGGAACGCTGCTTTTCGTGAGCCATGACGTTGGTGCGGTGACGGGGCTGTGCTCGCGCGCGGTCTGGCTTGACCGCGGCAGCGTCAGGTTAGACGGGCCGTCGAAGGAAGTTGTCGAAGCATACTTGGCCGAGCAGCACGTGCTCGACCGTAAGGCGCAGGGCGTAGCCGTTTCGGTGGCCAAGGCCGAACGCGTGCGTGCGAAGATGGCTGCGAGCGACATCGCCGATCCGCGCCTCGACCGATTGAAAGCGGCGAACACGATCCAGGTGTTCGAATTCGAGCCGGATGCAGTCGGGCCCGGATTTGGTGCCGGCGATGCGACGATCGTCGATGTCGGTCTCATCGACGAGGACGGCAACAGCGTGCAATTGCTGCACGGCGGCGAACTCGTCACGCTGGAAATAAAGGTCGCAGCGCGCACGGACGTCTCGGGATTGATCTTCGGTTTTTATGTAAAGGACAGGCTCGGGCAGCGGCTGTTCGGCGACAACTCGCATATGA
>NZ_JBQCDN010000210.1:0-3573 GCF_051961175.1 Trinickia sp.
GCATTGGTGGCGTCGTTGCAGGGTTGTGTGTTGGCGGTGGCGGGCGCGGCGGGCGGCGGGGCGCTGATGGCGACCGATCGACGCACGCTCGGCACGCAGACGGCCGACCGTGAGATTCAGGTGAAGGCGTATTCGCAGATTGCCAATCAGTTGGGCGATTCGGCGCATGTCGATGTGACGGTGTTTAATCGGCGGGCGTTGTTGACCGGGGAAGTGCCGACTGAGGCGATGAAGCAGCAGGCGGAGCAGATTGCGCGTGGGGTGGGGGATGTTGAGGCCATCGTTAACGAGCTTAAGGTCGGGCCGGTTACGGATTTTTCGGATCGGGCTAATGATTCCTATCTTGTGACGCGGGTGAAGACGATGCTCATCGCCGAGAAAGGGATTTCGGCGAATGACTTTAAGGTTGTCGGTGAGGCTGGGAATATCTATTTGATGGGGCTCGTGACGGAGCATGAGGGGAACCTTGGGGCGGCTGTTGCGGCGAATGTTCCCGGGGTGAAGAGTGTTGTGAAGGTTTTCCAGTACGTGAAGCCGGAGCAGGCGGGGGCGGTGGCGGCTACGGCGGCGCAGGCGGCTAGTGCGCCCAGTTCGGCTCAGTCGGCGGATTCGCAGGCTACGGTGGGGGCGGTGCCCATTGGCGGTGGGGTGACGGAGAAGCCGCTCGATACCTCGGCGACGCCGGCTCCGGTTAGTAATTCCACGCAGGTGCACCCGGGTAGTCGTGGGCAGGTGAAGTGATGGGGTTTGGGGTTCTTCGGCGGCGCGCGGCGGCGGTTGCGGCTGGGAGCGTTTTGGCTGCTGTCGCGGTCGGGTTGTCCGGGGCGGTTTTGGCCGCTTCGGCGCCTGCAGGGCTTGAAATCGCTAAGCAGAATGCCTGTCTCGGATGCCATACCGTCGATCGGAAGCTTGTCGGGCCTGCGTTTCGGGATATCGCGAGCAAGTACAAGGGCGATGGGCAGGCGCAAGGGCGGCTGGAAAAGAAGGTTAAGGACGGTGGGTCCGGCGTTTGGGGTGTTATTCCCATGCCATCCCATCCGCGGATGAGCGATGCGGATATTCATACCGTCGTCGCTTGGGTGCTGGCTGGGGCGCCTACCTCTGTCGCCACCAACGCTAAGTAGTTGCGGTCGTTGGGGTTTTTCATGTCCCAAGGGGGCTTGTCAAACCCCGTAACGCCGTGACAGAATTGCTGCTTCGTTGGGGCGGTAGCTCAGCTGGGAGAGCGTCGCGTTCGCAATGCGAAGGTCGGGAGTTCGATCCTCCTCCGCTCCACCAAATTCAAGTCTGGCTAGGTCCAGCAAAAGGCCGGAAGCCCTTGTTACACAAGGCTTCCGGCCTTTTTTACGTCTGAGGTCGTCCAACTGCATCTGTTGGTAAATCAGGCCGTTGGGGGCACCATGGGGGAACCAGTTCGCTGCCCCCACAAACGGATGCCCCCAGATGCCACTCACTGGCCTCGCCGTCAAAAACGCCAAGTCCATCGAGAAGACCCAGCGACTCTGGGACGCCGGTGGGCTGTATCTCGAAGTCTCAACCGCAGGCTCAAAATTGTGGCGCTTCAAGTACCGGTACGACCGGCGCGAGAAGCGCCTGTCGTTCGGCAAGTACCCCGACGTGACCTTGAAGGACGCGCGTGAGAAGCGCGATGACGCGCGCAAGCTTCTGGCGAAAGACGTTGACCCCGGCGAGCACAAGAAGGTGGTGAAGGCAGCGAGGCTGGAGCGTGCGGCCAACAACTTCGAAGCGGTTGCCCGGGAATGGCACGAGAGGATGATGTCCGACAAGGCCGAGTCTCACCGCGTCAAGGTCATCGCGCGGCTCGAGAATGACATCTTTCCCTGGCTGGGCAAGCGACCGATATCTGACATCACCGCACCGGAAGTCCTCGCATGCCTGCGGCGAATTGAGCAGCGCGGTGCCCGCGATACGGCGCATCGCGCGATGCAGAATTGCACCGCTGTTTTCCGGTACGCCGTTGCATCATGCAAGTCCAGCATGACTCTCTTTTGCGCCTTCCGGAAGTGCTGGCGCTTATCCCGGTTCCCCGCGCAACCTGGTACGCGGGCGTGAAGAGCGGCCGCTTTCCGCAACCCGTCTCTCTTGGTCCTCGCTGCGTTGCCTGGAAGGCCAGTGAAATTCAGCGGCTCGTCAGTGAGGGTGTGACGGGCGCGTTCTGAAGTGGCGAATCTGGGAATGTTCCGGGTGCCGCAAGCTTGCTCGCGGCACCCTCTTTAGACTTATGTACCCTGTTGCGGTGAAGCCCTCGAGCGGGCCCGAAGGGCTTCATCGAGCTGGGCCGGGTCCGCCAATATCTCCTTCAGACCATCGCTGACGCGCTCCCAATCACGTGTCTGCTGCTTGCTCATCATCATTTCCGAGCTGCCAGGCGAGCGTTGTGACGTCGCATCTGTAAAGGCGTGAACAAAAAATGCCGTTATGTCCCAATGTCGGGTCTGCCGACTTTGAAAGAGGAAAATGAACGAAATGAATCTGAAGAAAGTGATGTTTGTACCGGCATTTGCCACGCTGGCATTCTTGGCTGCTTGCGGCGATAAGCAGGAGGCGCCGGCACAAGAAGCTTCCGCTGCATCTCCGGCATCGATGACCGCGTCTCCCGACGCCTCACCCACGCCGACGGCGAATCAGACTGCCGACCAGTCACAGCAAGCCGCAGCGCAGCAACCGACACAGTCCCCCGCGGCCGCCCCTGATGGTCTGATGCGCGTGCATTTCGACGAAATTTTCGTTATTGACTCGAACGGTAACCTGTCGCCAAAGGTTACCGTTGACATCAACGGCGTGGTTATGCAGCCTGGCGTCTCCTTTGGAGGTGGCGTCCAGTTTAGCGGATTCGCGCTTAGCCAAGCACTCGGTCATGACTTTGGCGTACGACGCCTCGACAATGGCGTTGTTCAGCTCGTGAAATACTACGACTGAGCGGGAGAACGCGCTGCGGTGTCAAGCGCATTCGAAATCTGAGCAACTGGGGGGTGCGGCCATCCGCAGCTCAGCTTGCGCCTCTAGCCGAGGCCATAGATCCTGGACCTCAGTGTGCAAAGGAGGGCGCCTAGCTCACTCTCTGAATCGCTCGTCTGGACCTTTGCGAGTGCGTCGTTCATGCGTCGATGGAGTGCCGCTAGATCGTCATTGACACTATCGATGATCGTCGATCGCTCGATGTCGGCAAACTGCAGCTTCTTGTACGTTGCCCGGCCGGTTTCGCTTGTCGGTCGGTATTTCACGAAGCAAATTTCCTCGGTCGCGATGTGAACGAGGTTAATATGATCGCCATAGCGGAACCCATTCACGACCGGGTCGATGATCGTTAGGCCCCCGGTGAGCGTCCCCCGATCGACGCGCGCAGCTTTCCATTGGTTGCAGTCGGTACAACCGATTGTGAGATTCCCTAAGGCAAAGGTGCGCTCAGGGTAGCTCGCCTTGGGATAGACGTGCTCGATGTGCCAGCCATATCCGTAATGCCCTACCGGGCGCTTGCAGTAAGCGCAAGCACGACGGGCTTTGAACTCCAGATGATCGACGATTCGCTTTTTAAGTGACTTCAGCGCGGCT
>NZ_JBQCDN010000211.1:0-7041 GCF_051961175.1 Trinickia sp.
TCGGTGATGAACGCTAAGTTCTTTTGTTTTCCTTATCCGATTAACCGGCAATCCAGTCTTCAGTTGCCGAGGACGCGCGCACGCGCTCGGCGCGATCCTCGCCGGGAATAGGATTGCGCGCCCGGCAACTGAATGGTGTGAGCCAAAGCGCGGCCAATCGCTTCGGTCCGGCGACATTATCGGTTCAAAAGCGTTGTAGTTGAATAGACATCACGCCCCGCAATGGCCCAAACCATCGGAAATATTTCATCGCACGGCAAAAAGCGGCGAAGATGTTCCACACCGCAGCGTGCGCAAGCAAAATTCGCCCCGTTGCCTTCGACTACACTTAAGAACCTCCGTCGAAACGCCGATCCAAAGATGACGCACCTATTCTTTGCCGCTTCGATCCAACGACACATCGCGATGCCTGCACGCGATGTGGTCGCACGTTCCGTCGACGAGGCGCTAGCCGTTGCGTTCGCCGACGAGCCGCGCCTGCGCGGTTATATCCTCGACGATCAAGGCGGATTGCGCCGGCATCTCTCTGTCTTCGTCGATGGCATGCCCTTGCGCGATCGCCGCCATCTTTCGGATCCTGTCGATCAGAACAGTCGCATTTACGTAGTGCAAGCACTCTCCGGCGGCTGACGCCACGCGCGCAACCCTGCGCACATAACGATGGAGACACACCGTGAACGACGACCGCTTGATCGTTGGCACCCGTAAAGGGCTGTTCGTGTTCGAATCGGATGAGGCGGATCCGCACCGCTGGAAACAGACTGCGATCCATTTCATTGGCGAGCCGGTGACTTCGGCGCTCGCCGATCCGCGCGACGGCACGCTTTACGCCGCGCTCAATCTCGGTCATTTCGGGGTGAAGCTGCATCGCATGCCCGCGGGCGCGAGCGAGTGGGAACCTTGCGCGAGCCCGGTGTATCCTCCGCAGCCCGAAGCCGAATTGGCGGCGGCCGAAGCGGCAAGCGCGACTGAGGCGTCGGCAGGCGCAAACGCACAAGACGGCCCACAAACGAACGCTCCGGCAGCTGAACCGTTATGGTCGCTCGAACAGATCTGGACGCTCGAGCCTGGCGGTGCCGACGAACCCGGCACGCTGTGGGCTGGTACGATCCCTGGCGGCCTGTTCCGTTCCGATGACCGCGGCGAAAGCTGGACGTTGATGCGCTCGCTATGGGACCGTCCCGAGCGCCGCGAATGGGGCGGTGGTGGCTATGATCACGCGGGCATTCATTCAGTGCTGGTCGATCCGCGTGACAGCCGTCATGTGACGATCGGCGTCTCGTCCGGCGGCGTGTGGCAAACGTTCGATAGCGGCGCGACGTGGCGTCCGACGTCGAAAGGCATGCAAGCCGACTACATGCCGCCCGAGCGGCGCGAAGAAGAGAATGCGCAGGATCCGCATCGTGTCGCTCAATGCCTGTCCGCGCCGGACAAGCTCTGGACGCAGCATCATTGCGCGATCTTCCGTTCGATCGACGGCGGCCTGCATTGGACGCGCATCGAGGCGCAACCGTCGAACTTCGGTTTCGCCGTGGCCGTCCATCCACACGATCCCGACACGGCTTGGTTCGTGCCCGCCGTCAAGGATGCATGCCGCATTCCAGTCGATGGCCGATTCGTGGTCACGCGCACGCGCGATGGCGGCCGCACGTTCGAATCTTTCTCCGAAGGCCTGCCGTCAGGGCTTGCTTACGATCTGGTTTACCGGCACGGGCTGGCCATCGACGCCACCGGCACTCGTCTTGCGATGGGCTCGACGACCGGCGGGCTCTGGACATCGAACGATGGCGGCGAAAGCTGGCGCGAACTCTCGGCGCATCTTCCGCCGATCTATCACGTGAGCTTTGCTTGAGCGGGAATCGTTCGCCGATAACGCGTCGCGTCGAAGGGGTCTAACGAGGCAGCCCTACGCCCGGTTGCCGTTTAGCGCACCTTCAGCTTCCACAATGCACCGAGCACATGCTGGGTGGCGCGTTCGACTTGCCCCGTCCGGTGCGCGATCCCGAGTTCCCGCCACAGCGCCGGTCGCAACGGGCGCATCGTCACGCGTTCGTCCGTATGCGGTGCGCCCGCTTCATGCGGCAGCAGCGTCGCGCCGTAGCCGGCGGCGACCAGGCTCTTGATGGCGTCGTTGAAGTTCAGTTCGATCCTCGCCGCCGGCCGATACCCGCCGAGCGCGAACCATTCCGACGTCAGCCGCGAGAGCCGGGTATGGGCATCGTTGAGAATCAACGGCTGCGCGGCCAGCCATGCCGGCGTGACACGAGCCGGCGCTTGCCAATCGGCGGGCAGGAAAGCGACGACCGGATCGCGACGCCACGGCCGGATGTCAAGGCCCGTGACAGGCGCTTGAGGCAAGGCGACCAGCCCGACGTCGAGCGTGCCTTGCGCGAGCCTTGCAAGCGTGTCTTGCGACGTGAGCACCGCGATCTGCACGTCGATATCCGGATGATGTTCGCGCAGCTGCGCGATCGCTTGCGGCAGCAGATGCGCGATCGCACCGGTGGACGCACCCAGACGAACGCGTCCGGTCAATCCTTGCACCTGCCGGCTGACATCTTCGAGCGTCGATTCGACTTCGGCGAGCAGCCGCCGCGCGCGGGCAATCAACGCTTCCCCGATTGGCGACGGCCGTACATTGCCGCGCGTACGCGACAGCAGCGGGGCGCCGATTCGGCGCTCGAGTTCGGCGATATGCAGGCTGACGGTAGGCGGCGCGAGATGCAGCGATTGCGCCGCAGCCGCGAACGACCCGCTATCCGCGATCGCAACGAGCGTACGCAGGCGATCCAGGCTGATCTCTCGCATTGCCGTCCTCCTCCGATTCAGGAAAGATGAATGAGTCCGTCATGAAATTCAACTTTTCCTATTCTAAGCGGTGGGCGCACGATAGGTCCTTCACCTTGAACGATGGAATGGGAGAAGGAATGATGGCGATGCGCTTACCGACGGTGTTCATCGACGGCGACCAGGGCACGACGGGCTTGCAGATCCACGAGCGTTTGCGCGGCAGGACGGATTTCGAGCTCGTTACGCTGGCGCCCGCCGAGCGTAAGGATCCGCAGCGTCGCGCGCAAGCCATCAACGAATGCGATATCGCGATACTGTGTTTGCCGGATGCGGCTGCACGCGAGGCGGTCGGGTTCATTCGGAATCCCGGCGTGCGCGTGATCGACGCGAGCTCGGCCCATCGCACGCAGCCGGAATGGGTCTACGGCTTGCCGGAAATGGCGGAGGGGCAGGCGCAGCGGATCGCCGAGGCCCGCCGCGTGACGAACCCCGGGTGCTATCCGACCGGAGCGATCGCGTTGCTGCGGCCGTTAATCGAAGCGGGGCTCGTGCCGCGCGACTACCCGGTGGCGATCCATGCCCTTTCGGGGTATTCGGGCGGGGGCCGGGCGGCGGTCGATGAATACGAATCCAATGACGGGGCCGGTGCGGCGCCGTTCAAGGTCTATGGGCTTGCGCTCGAGCATAAGCACACGCCGGAGATTCAACTGCATACGGGGCTGGCGCATCGTCCGTTCTTCGTGCCGGCTTACGGCGCGTATCGGCAAGGCATCGTGCTGACGGTGCCGATCGAGTTGCGCCTGCTCGCGCCTGGCGTGGACGGCGAACAGCTGCATACGTGCCTTGAGCGTCACTACACGGGGGCGCGCTATGTCGAAGTGATGCCGCTCGCCGATGCGCGGGCGATGACGCATTTGGATCCGCAGGTGTTGAATGGGACCAATGGCTTGCGCCTGAGCGTGTTGGCCAACGCCGAACGGGCGCAGGTTTTGTTGTCGGCGGTTTTCGACAACCTGGGCAAGGGCGCGTCCGGCGCGGCGGTGCAGAACCTGGAGTTGATGCTCGCGGCGTTGAAGTCGTAACGCGTGAGCTCGCCCTTCAGTGTGCTTTCGTCGACATCGAGCCGGTGCGTAGCCGGTTCGATGATGGCGCTGGCTCGTTTCCGCGCGCTCGGCATAACTCAGGGTGCGCTGTTGCGGCGGTGGTAACATTTGTTGTCGCCGCAACAGCGCGGCGGCCCGCAGCTGTCTCGCAACCGCCCATCCACTCCCGCACGCCATTCCCATGCCCGAATCATTCGATCAGCTGGCCGCATCGATCCGCGCATGTTTCGCTGAGCTGAGCCCGCAATTTCAAGCGGGCGCCGCCTTCCTGCTTGATCATCCCGACGAAGTGGCGGTGCTGTCGATGCGTAAAATCGCCGAGCGCGTGCAGGTTCAACCGGCTTCGCTCGTGCGCTTGTCGCAGCAACTCGGCTTTCCCGGCTGGAACGAACTGCGCGACCTGTGCGTCGCGCGCGTGCGTACGCGTCCCGAGCCGCTAACGGCGCGTGCGCGCTCGCTCATGGCAGCGGGCAAGAAGGACACGCTTGCGCAGGATTTGCTCGTCGCGCAGCAGCTCAATCTCGAAGCGACGGCTACCCACAACGAACGCAACGTCCTGCAAGCTGCGCGCGTACTGCGCAAGGCTCGGCACGTTCATGTGGCGGGTTTTCGTTCGTGTTACCCGGTCGCGTTCGGGTTCGTCTATGGCTACGGGCTCTTTCGTTCGTCCGTGTCGCTGCTCACGGGCGAAGCCGGCACGCTCGAAATGCAGTTGCGTGCCATCACGCGAGAGAGCGCCACCGTCGTCATCAGCTTCGCGCCCTATTCGGTGGAGGCCGCCCGCGTGGCTGAGGTGGCGCTGGAAAAAGGCAGCCGGTTGGTTGCCATTACCGATAGCGCCGTGTCGCCCATCGCGCTCAATGCCGACAGCGTCTTGATTTTCTCGCACGAGAGCCCTTCGTTCTTTCCGTCGCTTGTCGCGGCCACGGCGCTCACCGAATCGCTCGTCGCACAATTGCTCGCGCTCGAAGGCGCCGATGCCGTCGAACAACTCGAGATGGCCGAGCGCGCATTGCACGGGAAGGGCGCGTACGTACCCTGATATATCTGACATCTGACGAAACGCAGCGGGAGCCCCGTGTGCGCCACATCGCGTCCGCATTGACAACATATGTTGTGATGATGTACAAATGCGCATCGATTGTTGTTGTGTCAACTTCGAGGTCACTATGTCCCGCGTATTCCATCGGATGCCGAACAAGCCGCTGCCCGTCGCGGTAGCGGGCGACGGCATCGAAATCATCGATTCCACCGGCAAGCGTTACATCGATGCGAGCGGCGGCGCGGCCGTCTCGTGCCTCGGCCATAGCCATCGGCGCGTGATCGATGCGATCGAGAAGCAAGCACGTCAGCTTGCTTACGCCCATACGTCATTTTTCACGACTGAGGCAGCCGAGGCGTTGGCCGAGCGGCTGGTGACAAAAGCGCCGGGCGGCATCGGTCACGCGTATTTCGTCTCGGGCGGCTCCGAGGCGATCGAGGCCGCGCTCAAGCTCGCACGTCAGTACTTCGTCGAAATCGGGCAGCCGCAGCGCCGGCATTTCATCGCACGCCGGCAGAGCTATCACGGGAACACGCTCGGCGCGCTGGCGATCGGCGGTAACGCTTGGCGCCGTGAACCGTTCCTGCCGCTGCTGATCGAAGCGCATCACGTCAGCCCGTGTTACGCCTACCGGGAGCGGCAATCCGGAGAAACCGACGAAGCCTACGCGCAGCGGCTCGCGGACGAACTCGAGCAAAAGATTCTTGCGCTCGGGCCGGAGACCGTGGCGGCGTTTGTCGCTGAAACAGTCGTCGGCGCGACCGCGGGCGCCGTGCCACCCGTACGCGGCTATTTCCGCAAGATCCGCGAGGTATGCGACAAGTACGGCGTACTGTTGATTCTCGACGAAGTCATGTGCGGCATGGGGCGCACGGGCTACCTCTATGCGTGCGAGGAAGAGGGCATCTCGCCCGATTTGCTGACGATCGCCAAAGGGCTGGGCGCCGGTTACCAACCGATCGGCGCGACGCTTGTCAGCGATCGCATCTACGACGCGATCATCGGAGGCTCCGGCTTCTTCCAACACGGGCATACCTATATCGGCCATGCGACGGCCTGCGCCGCTGCACTGGAAGTGCAGAAAGTCATCGAAGACGAGCATCTGCTGGCGAACGTCCAGGCGCGCGGCGAACAACTGCGAGCGACGTTGCGCGAGCGGTTGGGCGATCATCCGCATGTCGGCGACATTCGCGGGCGGGGCTTGTTCGTCGGCGTCGAATTCGTTGTCGATCGCGACGGCAAGACGCCGTTCGATCCCGTTCGCAAGCTCAACGCGGTCCTCAAGCGCGAAGCGATGGCACGCGGCCTGATGGTCTATCCGATGGGCGGCACGATCGACGGTAAACAAGGCGATCATGTCTTGCTGGCCCCGCCGTTTATCTGCACACCCAACGATATCGAGCGCATTGCCGAGCGTTTGTGCGATGCCTTCGGCGCTGCGCTCATTGCGGCTGGCGCATCGACGGAGGCGACCCGGTGAGCCATACTGAGGCGGTTCCGCGCGAAGAAGGACACATCATGAAGACGAAAGTCCCGGCCGATGCGCGCTTGCCCGAGTTCGACCGGGCGGGTGCCAGCCCTGAACAACTGGCCGTGTTGGATGAAATCCTGTCGGGGCCGCGCGGAAATCTCGCCGGCCCGTTCCTGGCCTGGATCGCCAGCCCGGAGCTCGCGCAACATGCGCAGCGCCTCGGTGCGTTTTGCCGGTATCGGACGGGTTTGCCGTTGCGGCTGTCGGAGCTAGCGATCCTGGTGACCGCCGCGCAGTGGCGCGCGCAAGCCGAGTGGCAGATTCACTATCCGATCGCGATCGAAGCGGGGCTGCCGGATTCGGTCGCCCAATCCCTGCTCGAGGGCCGGCGCCCCGATTTCGCCGATGCCGAAGAAGCGCTGATCTATGACTTCGCCATCGAACTCTATGACGCCAAGCGTGTATCCGATGCGACATTCACCCATGCGGTGCAACGTTTCGGTCATGAGACGACGGTCAATCTCGTGGGGCTGCTCGGCTATTACGCTTTGGTTGCGATGACGCTCAACGTTTTCGCGATGCGTACAGAGAGCGATGCACCGTTGCCATTCGAGGAGTAGTCTGTCCGGCGCCGC
>NZ_JBQCDN010000212.1:0-7324 GCF_051961175.1 Trinickia sp.
CGCAGCTTGACTGAAGGCCATGGCGACGCAGGCGAGAGTCAGCGCGGCGTTGATGGGTCTGAGTTGAAATTTCATATGCTTGAGCCTCTTGTTGAACTGGGTTGCTGTTGAAAATGCGTACGGCGTCTCCTATCGAAGTTATCGACATCGGCGATATTTCGAATGTCAGTATTCGTCAGAGCAGCCCATCAACCGAGGAAGCGGGCAAGCTAGTTAGGACTCCTTAGCGTGGCCATCGGCAAACTGGCGGTGGTCACGGATCGCTGTTGGGGCCCTTACTTGCTAGAAAGATTATCTAGAATTAAATAAATTGTCGTGTAGGGGTAAACGCTCGGTCTGGGAACGGCGGATCCCGCCCTTGCCAAAGCCGCACCGACGGATGTGGCGATAGAATGCACCGATGACCCAATATGTTGCTCTCTTGCGAGCCGTGAACGTTGGCGGCACAGGCAAACTCCCCATGGCCGAGCTGCGGACGATGTGCGAGTCCATTGGCTTCGCCAAGGTACGCACGTATATAGCAAGCGGCAACGTCGTCTTCGAAAGCGAGCTCTCCGAAGCTTCGGTGAAAACCAAGCTGGAACGTTGCCTGAAGACAAGCACCGGCATGCAGATAGGCGTTCTGATTCGAACCGGCGCGGAGCTGGCCGCGGTTCTCGCGGGCAATCCTTTCCCGGCAGCTGCACCAAATCGAACGGTCGCCATATTCCTCGACGAGCCTCCACCCACTGACACCCTGGCCGGCGTGAGCGGCCAGCAGGAGGAAGAGATCGCGCTCGGAGAGCGCGAGATCTACGTGCATTACGGGAACGGCATGGCGAAATCGAAACTGAAGATCCGGGCCGCCAAGTCCGGTACCGCCCGCAACATGAACACGGTGGCAAAGCTCGCCGAATGGGCGGCAGAGTAGCCAATCCTCCTCAGGCGTCTTCGTTCGGTCGATGACGGAAGCTCAACGCCAACACGGCGATATGCGCGGGTGACCGTGGCCGGAAACTGGAGAAAAAGCACCGGCGCGAACCGGAGGCGTCTCAGTGAGTGCGGCTGCCACAGGTCCTGCTGGCAGCCCATGCTCACTGCAAAAACCCTGCTTGACGCAGCGCCTCCTCAGCGGCCTCATGGTCTTGAATCGATGTTCCGCCGGAAACACCGATGCCACCTACCAGTCGCCCTTCGTGGAAGATCGGTACGCCACCGCCAACCGGCGTCAGACGCGGATGGTGCGCCAGCGGCGCAACGGCGGGCTCGGCCATGTACTGATTCCATTGTTGCGTGGCCATGCCGAATGACGCGGCCGTCCATGCCTTGTCGATGGCGACGTCTACGGTCAGGAACGGAGCGGAATCCGCGCGCTCGAACGCGCGCAGGTGACCGCCGGCATCGGTAATCGCGATGGTCGCGGCGAATCCCCGTGCGGCGCTCGCGCGGCGCGCTGCTGCCAACAGTGCCTGCGCGGCTTCCAGGCTGATCGTTGCTGTGCTGATGATGGGCGATGTCATGTTGATGCTCCTTGTCAAAAGGGATTAGCGGTTGGCAACGACGACCTTGCCCATCATGTTGCCGGCCTCGACCAACGCATGCGCTTCGATGAGACCGGCGGCGTTGATACCGTCGATGCGTCGGGTCAGGGTGTGCTTGAGGCGGCCCTGGTCAACCAGTTGCGCTGCGCGGCGCAGCAAGGCATGCTGCCGTGCCATGGTGTCGGTGGCGAACATCGCGCGGGTGAACATCAGCTCCCAGTGAATCGAAATGGATTTCCCCTTGAACGGGCCGATGTCCAGATCCACCGGGTCGTCGATGAGTGCGAACTGGCCTTCCGGGCGCAGCACGGCGGCGATTTGCGGCACATAGGCGGCGCTGTTGTTCAACCCCGCAACGTGGGTAACGTGCTCGATGCCGAGCGCGGCCAACTGCGGTGCCCATGCCTGACGGTGATCGATGACGTAATGCGCGCCATGTGCCAGCACCCACTCGCGGGTTTCGGGCCGCGAGGCCGTGCCGACCACGGTCATGCCAGTCAACTCGCGCGCCAGCTGGGTCAGAATCGAGCCGACGCCGCCAGCCGCTCCAACGACCAGCAGCACGTTGTGGTCGCTCGGGTCCGCTGCCTGGACACGCAGGCGGTCGAACAGCAACTCCCACGCCGTGATCGTCGTCAGGGGCAACGACGCGGCCTGCGCGAAGTCCAGCGATGTCGGCATGGGGCCGACGATGCGCTCGTCAACGGCATGCAGTTCACTGTTGCTGCCGGGCCGCGTGATGTCACCGGCGTACCAGACACGGTCGCCTGGCTTGAAGCGCGAGGCTAACGCGCCGGTTGCGCGGACGATTCCCGCTGCGTCCCAGCCGGCGATGCGCGCACCGCCTTCCGGAATATCTCCACCGCTGCGGATTTTGGTGTCGACCGGGTTGACCGACACCGCTTTCACTTCCACCAGCAGATCGTGGTCGCGCAGTTCCGGCGTCGGCAGCTCGATATCCTGCAGCGCCTGCGGGTGGCTGATGGGATGGTTCTGATAGAAACCAATGGCTTTCATGACGTGATCTCCAATCCAAGAGTGATGGGGCTTATGCTATCTTTCGTCGATATGCGGATAAATACCCGTCTCGCCCAAATACTTTCGTCGTTTCAACGAAAATGATTCGACTGGATGACGTCCAGATCTTCGTGCGCACGGTGGACTGCGGCAGCTTCTCGGAGGCGGCCCGCCAGCTGAATATCGCGCCCGCACATGCGAGTGCGTCCGTGCAGCGGCTCGAAAAGGCGCTGGACACGCGCCTGTTCACGCGTTCAACGCGCAGCATGCAACTGTCGGAGGCCGGCGAGCGTTACCTGCCGCATGCGCGGGTCATGATTGAAGCGCTGGAGCAAGGCGAGCAGGCGCTGGCAAACGGACGCGGGGTGCTGTCCGGCCCGCTGCGCCTGTCCGCTCCGTCTGACTTTGGTCGAAATTTGCTGTTGCCGTGGCTGGATGACTTTCAGCACCGGCACCCGGGATTGTCGCTGCACGTGAAAATGAGCGACCGTGCGGCCGATCTCATTCGCCAACCGCTGGATGCAGTCGTGCGCTACGGAACGCTGCCCGATTCGTCTCTTCTGGCCATGAAACTGGTCGAGAACAACCGGCGCGCATTGTGTGCCGCACCGTCATACCTCGAGCGGCATGGGGCACCCACCAAAGTAGACGACCTGCGGCGACACAATTGCCTTCGGTACGTCTGGAGCGAGCAGATACATGAACGCTGGCGCTTTACGCCGCCGGGCGGCGAGCGCACCGTGGCCGTCACGGGCAATCGCATCAGCGACGATGCCGATGCCGTTCGTCGCTGGGCAATAGCCGGGGAAGGCCTGGTCTACAAGTCGCGACTGGATCTCATCGACGATTTAAAGGCAGGCCGGTTGGTGGAGCTGTTTCCGCCGGAGTATGGCGAGCCTGCGCCGCTGCACCTGATCTGCGCCCACCGCGCGCAACTGACGCCCGCGATGAACGAGTTGCATGTCTTCCTGCGCGAGCGTTGCGCCGCATTGCAGGCCAGCTACTCCTCGGGTGGTGCCCGATCTGCGTAACGCGCTTCGCCCCTGGCTGCGCCGCCTTGGCGCGTACCGATCTCGACGGCCCACCACGGAGTGCGAGTTGGCCAGGATTCGCGAAAAATCCGTCGCGTCTCGATCTAAACTGGTTTTATAGCGAAATCCATCGTCGGTTCTTATGGCGAAACGGGCGCTGAAGATTCAGCTGGTAGGGCTCGCCGAGCTGACTCACTTGCCTGGAGGACGCCGCTATGAAAAATGGCACCGACACAAAGGCCAAGCTCCTTTTCGCAGCGTGCTTGCTTGTCTTGATGATCGCGGGGGCGACCTGGTACTTATTCTCGGTTAGCCAATACGCCACTTATCACGTCTATACGCGAGAGTCCGTCTCAGGGCTCATGGCTGACGCGCCGGTTGAATTCCACGGCATCGAAGTGGGAAAAGTCAAAAGCGTCAGGCTGGTCAACGCGCAGACGGTGGACGTCCTGATGTCCGTCGACAAGACTGCGCCGGTCACTGCGGCCACGGTAGCAACGATTACTTCCCGGGGGCTGGCAACACGCGGATTCACCGGATACGTTTTTATTGCCCTTGAAAACGTCGGGCCGGATTCCGGGCAGCCGATCCTGCGACCCGGTGACCGTTATCCCACCATCCCGGCGGCGCGATCGAAAGTTATCACGCTCGACACGGCCATCAATCAAGTGAACGACAATTTCCAGGCCGTTGCCGCGCTGCTCACATCGGTTCTCGACAAGCAGACCATCGCATCCTTGAAGCAATCCGCGGAAAGTTTGCAAAAAATCACTCGGAGCATGGCCGATGATACGAGAAAGCTCGATGCCATCGTGACCCATACTGAACGCGCCAGTCATCGGTTCGAGCCGGTCATGACATCGACCCAAGAGACCGTGCGCGCGCTTCAGTTGCAAATCCTGCCCGAAACCCATAGGGTGTTGGCCGACCTTGATAACGTGTCGAATTCCCTCACTGCAGTCACGGACAGGATCAACCGAGACCCGTCGATCCTCATTCGTGGCGCGGCGCCACCTGCGCTTGGACCGGGGGAAAAGCCATGACCGCGACCGCGGCGATTAGCGCACTGTGCATCGTCTCGCTTTCCGGTTGCAGTTTGTTCACGCCGGTCGACATCGATACCCACCAATATGTGCTGAGCACCATCCCGGTCGATCTTCCTGCCGAAAGGACGCACGCCGTCACACTGTCGGTCCTCGTTCCGGAGACGGTGCCGGCCTTCGCTACGCCCCGCATGGCTTACACCAGCCAAGAATATCAGATCGCCTATTTCAGTCGGAACGAATGGGTGGAAACACCTGCGCAGATGATATTGCCGTTGATCGTAGAGACGATCAGGCGCACGCACTATTTCAGCGCTGTGCGCGCGCCTCCCGATCTGGGACGGTCGACCTTCCTGCTTCGTACAGAAATCCTCGAGCTGAATCAGGATTTCACGTCGGATCCGGCAGTACTGCGGCTGACGGTGCGGTTCGATCTCAGTCGGGAGACGACCCATCAGCCGATCGCGGCGAAAGCGTTTTCGGTGCAGCAGCAACTGGACGAAAGGAATCCCTACGCGGGCGTCGTCGCAGCCAATGAGGCCGTGGGCCGACTGTTGCGGGACCTCGCCCGGTTCGTGATCGAGAACGCGCGCTAATGGCTAATGGACTACTGCAAGTGAATCGATGACCAATACGTCGCGCAATGGAGAGCCGGCCAATGAGTAACCTACGCGAACGCATGATGAGCAAGACGGCTGACCTGCGGTCGGCGAAAGACATTGAATTGGACCGCCAGCAACCGAGGCAGCGCCTGCGCGCATGGCGCCCGGAATGGCGGGAGCCCTGGCTGCGGCGCAGCAGCGCGTCGCCGAACTGGAAAAAGCTGGTTCGACGTCTGAATTGCCAGTGGCGGACATCGTGCCGAACCCGTGGCAACCTCGGAAGGTCTTCAATGAGGCGAAGCTGACGGAACTTGCGGAGTCAATTCGGGAAGCCGGCGCTATCTGAGCGGGCTTTTTTGTGTCTCCATTGGAGACACAGTCGGCTCTCGGGCGTCGGCAAATCTAGGTGTCTCCCGGTGCGCGACCAACTGGACGCGATCGAAGCGCGGATCGCGGGCGGCCGGCGCGCCGCAGACCGCCGCACGGTACGTTGACGCGATCGCGGCGTGGCAAAGCAGGGCCCGCGCCGAATAGGGATATCCGCTTCGCCGCTGATCCCACCGCCGAATCTGCCGCCCCGACTCATCCGCAAGGTCATAGCAAGCGGCCGTTCTGCCCGTGAAGCCGGCGAGCTGGACCACCTCCTGAATTTCCGCGCCGGTCGGCCGAGCCCAGTAGATGGCGCGCTGCAGGCATTCGCGCCGAATCGTCGTCACCGGTTGATTTGTCATGGGTTGGGCTCCTTGCGGGGCTTGTGAATGACGAGTTCCTGATCGACGAACTCGATGCTGTCGTTCGCCGGGAAGTTGCATCGGTCTCATCGAGCGCTGCATTCAGCTTATCCCGCAGGTCTTCCGCGAAAGGCCTGCTAGCTCGTGCGGCCGAGGCAGTTCGGGCGTCCCGCGCGAAGGACAGTCCACCGAATACCGACATCGGCCCAGATGCTGCCGTTAATGAAATTGGAGCTGGCCATGGGGATGCCCCAATAAGCTGACGGCTCTCGCCGAGGCCCTCTTGTGTCCGCTGCAATAAAGGCCAGATGCGCCACGCCCGTCACCTTAGCGTTTTCATCTCAATAATTGACCGTCCGGTCGGTTATATGTACAGTCACGCAGCCCGTATGTATGCATATGCGTGGACAAGCGGATCTATGCGATGGACGGGCTTCGCATAGAGGCTGCCGATAACAATCAACCTGAGAGACCAAAAACAATGAGCGTCAAGTCTCAAGCTTTACCCGTGCACGCCACACAGCCAATCGACGCGCGAGAGGCCATCGCAATGCTCGTCGACCCCGGCACATTCACAGAGCTGCACAGCCTAGTCGAACACGACTCGCGCCACTTCGGCGCTGAACGCCGCACCGCGCCGGGCGACGGTCTTATCACTGGCCATGGAAAAATCGATGGCCGCACCGTTCTCATATACGCGCACGATCGCGCGTTCCTGAGCGGCAGTTCCAGTCGAATGCATGCAGTCAAGCTATCCAACCTCCTTGATCTCGCGCTACGCATTGGCGCGCCGATTATTGGGCTGAACGAATCCTCTGGCATCAGGATCCACGAAGGGGTGGATGCAGGCGTCCAGTTTGCCGATGTGTTTTACAAGACGGTAAAGGCATCGGGTGTTGTGCCACAGATCTCTGTGATATTCGGTGACTGCGCTGGCGGAGCATCTTATACACCCGCGTTGACCGATTTCATCATCATGGCCGGCGATGAAGCTTCAATGTTCCTGACCGGGCCATCCGTCATTCGAGCCGCAACTGGCGAAAGTGTGACCAAAGCTGAGATTGGTGGTAGTCGCATGCATGCTGAGGTAACGGGGCTTGCCCATTTTCGCGCGGATGGACGACCTCACGCCGTCGCCCTCGCGCGTGAGCTCCTCAGCTATCTTCCCCAGAACAATGCAACCCGTCCGCCAGTCAGTGATGAGGGCGATATAGCGTACCGCGCCACTGGCAAGCTCGAATTTGTTATCCCGTCAGAAAAATCTGAACCGTATAACGTACTGGATGTGATCCACGATATTGTCGATAACGGTCGATTCCTGGAAGGATTACCCGAAGGGAAATCCCAAGAACCCAATGAGTATGGAGGAAATCGATCAGA
>NZ_JBQCDN010000213.1:0-4350 GCF_051961175.1 Trinickia sp.
CGAAGAGTTCTCGAACATCTTGCAGCGCCAGGCGCATTAAGGAGTACGCGATGGCCGGTTCCACCAACCGATCCAGCATGCGCGGCGGCCGCTCGCGCCGCGCGATGGCCGACATCAACGTCGTGCCATACATCGACGTGATGCTGGTCCTGCTCGTCATCTTCATGGTGACGGCGCCGCTCGTCGCGCCTTCGATCGTGAACCTGCCCACGGTCGGCGGTGCCGCGCCCCAGCAGCAAACGCCTCCCGTCGTCGTCAATATTCGCGGCGACGGCAAGATGACCGTTCGCTACAAGGACGATTCCGGCAACGCCGAAGAACAGCAGATGACACGCGGCGATCTGGCCAGTTTCGTGACCGAGCGAGAAGTGTCGCACCCGGATCAACCGGTCGTGATCGCCGCCGACAAAACCGTGCAGTACGATGCCGTGATGAACGTGATGTCCGACTTGAAGGCGCGCGGCGTGAAGCGCGTGGGCCTGCTCGTCAAATCGCAATGAAGCCCAAGAAGTCCGTCTACCCGCTGCAACCGCCCCGCGAGCGCGGTACCGGGCGCGCGTTCACCCTCGCGCTCGTCATGCACGCGCTGCTGGGGTTGTTCCTCTATCACGGCATTCACTGGCAGAACAGCACGCCGGCCGGCGCCGAAGCCGAGCTTTGGACCAACGTGACACCGGCGCCGACGCAGCCTCCTCCTCCCCCGGCCCCGCCCGTGCGCGTACAGCCGGCGCCGCCCGTCGCTCAGGAGCAGGCCGATATCGCGCTGCAGGAAAAGAAGCGTAAGGAACAGGAAGCCGCGCAGCGGGCCGCCCAGCTTGCCGAGGCGCAACGCCAAAAGGCGCTGCAGGAGCAACAGGCGCAAGCCCAGCGGCAGGCGGCACAAAAGGCCGCGGCCGATAAGCTCAAACAGCAGCAAGCCCAGGCCGAGAAGCTGCGCGAACAGCAACAGCAACAGGAAAAACAGGCCGAGCTGAAGAAGCAGGAACAGCAAAAGCAGGCGCAACTGAAACAGCAACAACTCGAAGCCAAGCAAAAAGCCGACGCGGAAAAGGCCGCGAAAGCCAAGGCCCAGGCCCAGCAGCAGGCCAAGCAAAAGCAGCAGCTCGAACAGGAGCGGCGCGCGCGGCTCGCGCAATTGCAGGGTCTGGCCGGCCAAAGCGAGGGCGGCAACGGCCTCGCGAAGAGCGGTACGGGCAGCGGCTCGGGCGGTACGGCTGCGTCACCCGGCTATTCGGACAAGGTGCGCCGGCGCGTACGGCCGAACATCATCTGGGCCGGCGAGACCGCGGGGCTCGAAACGGTCGTTTCGGTCCACTGCGCGCCGGACGGCGAGCTCTTGTCGGCGTCGATCCAAAAGGGCAGCGGCAATGCGCAATGGGATCAGGCCGCCCTGAACGCCGTGAACGCGTCCAATCCGATGCCGCTCGATACGAACGGGAAAGCGCCGTCGTCGTTCCTGATCACGCTGCGGCCGGCGGGCTGACCGGGGCGGCGATGGCCGGGACGCGCGGATCCGCCCCTGTCAGGAACGATTCCTGCAGCGCGTAGTCTCTTTGCTGTCGTGCCATTTTTTCGTTTTTTGGGATTTTCAGCATGAGTTTGATGACGAAGCTAGGCTTGAGGACATTGTTGGCGTCGTGCCTGATCGCGTCGGCCGGTGCGGCGCACGCTCAGCTCAACGTACTCGTGACGGGTGTCGGCTCCACCCAGTACCCCATCGCCACGGCGAACTTCGCGGGTGAAACGGGTGCGCCGCAGTCGGTCAGTGAAATCGTGCGTCAGGACTTGCAGCACAGCGGCAAATTCTCGATTGTCGATGCCGGTTCCACGCCCGTCTCCGAAACCGATTCCGTCGATTTGGGCACCTGGAAGGCCAAGGGCGCCAACGCCTTTGTCGCCGGCAGCATTCAGCGTACGGCCAACGGTCAATACGACGTGCGTTTCCGGCTGTATGACGCGGTCAAGGGGCAGAGCCTGGGCGGCTTGTCTTTCACGACGCCCGCGGACAGCTTGCGGCTGACCGCTCACAAGATCTCCGATTACATCTACGCGAAGCTGCTCGGCTCGCGCGGCGTCTTCGCCACGCGGCTGTCGTACGTCGTGAAGGTCGGCAATCGTTATCAACTGCAGATTTCAGATTCGGACGGTCAGGACGCACATGTGGCCCTGTCGAGTCCCGAACCGATCATCTCGCCGGCCTGGTCGCCCGATGGCACGAAGGTGGCCTACGTCTCGTTCGAAAAGCGTAAGCCAATCGTCTACATTCACGATCTGCCGACGGGGCACCGCGTTGTCATCTCCGATCAGAAGGGCAGCAACAGCGCGCCGACCTGGTCGCCGGACGGGCGCACGGTAGCCGTCGCACTGACGCTGACGGGCAATACGCAGATCTACGCCGTGAATGCGAACGGCGGCGGCTTGCGCCGCTTGTCGCGCAGCACGTCGATCGACACCGAGCCGTTCTACTCTCCCGATGGCCAGTGGATCTACTTCACGAGCGACCGGGGCGGCCAGCCGCAGATCTACAAAATGCCCGCACAAGGCGAAAGTGCCGGCGGTGCGCAGCGCGTGACATTTACGGGCAATTACAACACGAGCCCGCGTGTGAGCCCCGACGGCAAGGAGCTCGCTTACATTTCGCGCGTGGGCGGTGCATTCAAGCTCTACATACAGGACCTCGCGACGGGCGTCGCCACGGCGCTGACCGATACGGCACATGACGAATCGCCGAGCTTCGCGGCGAATGGTCAGTACATTCTTTATGCCACACAGGCGAACGGCCGTGGCGTACTGGCCGCTGTTTCGACCGACGGTCGGACGCGGCAGATTCTGTCCGTTCGGGGCGGCACCGTGACCGAGCCGTCTTGGGGTCCCTTTATGCAATGACACACAAGGAGAGTAAGAAATGATGTCCAAACTTCGTATCGTATTTGCCGTGGCGCTCGTGAGCGCGTTGGCCGCTTGCCATTCGGGCACGAAGCTGAACGAAAACCCGACGCAAGGTGCGGTCAGCACGCAGCCGAACCCGAACGCGGTCGCGCCGGTCACGGTTGACGAGCTGAACAACCCGAACAGCCCGCTGGCCAAGCGCAGCGTGTACTTCGATTTCGACAAATACGACGTTTCGAGCCAATACACGTCGCTGCTGCAAGCGCACGCGCAGTACTTGCAAGCCCATCCGCAACGCCACATCCTGATCCAAGGCAACACGGATGAGCGCGGCACGGCCGAGTACAACCTGGCGCTGGGCCAAAAGCGTGCGCAAGCGGTTCTGCAAGCGCTCGAAGCCGACGGCGTGCCGGCATCGCAAATGGAAGCCGTGAGCCTGGGCAAGGAAAAGCCGATGGCGCAGGGTCACGATGAAGACTCGTGGGCGCAAAACCGCCGCGCAGATATCATCTATCAGTAATTCGTAACGGGTGACAACGCGTATGACGCACCGTTTCTCCTGGCTGCGCGGTACCGCAGCCGCATGTGTGGCCGCTTCGGCGCTCGTGGCAGGGCCGGCGCACGCCGGTCTGTTCGACGACGATCAGGCACGTCAAGCGATTCTTGACTTGCGTGCAAAGACGGATAACCTCACGAGCCAATTGTCGGCGGCGCAGCGCTCCTTGATCGATCAGCAGGGGCGCCTCGATCAGCTCAATCAGCAGATCGCGACGCTGCGGGGGCAAAACGAGGATCTGGCGAACCAGGTCACGACCTTGCAGAAGCAGCAGAAGGACTACTACACCGACCTGGACGGCCGGCTCAAGAAGTTGGAGCCGCAGACGCAGACGGTCGATGGTGTCCAAGGCACGGTGCAGCCCGGTGAAACGGAGGCGTTCAACGCGGCATCGCAGCAGTTTCGCAGCGGCGACTTCAAAGGCGCGGCAGCGGCATTTCGCAGCTTCATCGCCAAATATCCGCAGAGCCCTTATCAGCCGACGGCGCAGTACTGGCTGGGTAATGCGCTGTACGCATTGCACGATTACAAGGGCTCCACGGCCATTTGGCAGAGCGTCGTGAAGAACTACCCGCAGCATCCGCGCGCACCCGAGGCACTGCTGGCGATCGCGAACAACCAACTGGAGCAGGGGCAGAAGGCCGCGGCTCGCAAGACGTTGCAAGAGATCATTTCGCAGTACGGCGGGTCGGACGTGGCGCAGGCAGCGCAGCAGAAGCTGGCGCAGACGAAGTAAACGGTAGCGGCGCGTGAAGGCTGACGGCCGGATCGCCGATGAAGGCTCGATGTTGACGAGCCCGATCAGCGCCGCTATAATCTCGCCTCTTCGGGTCGTTAGCTCAGTTGGTAGAGCAGCGGACTTTTAATCCGTTGGTCACTGGTTCGAATCCAGTACGGCCTACCAA
>NZ_JBQCDN010000214.1:0-7171 GCF_051961175.1 Trinickia sp.
GAGCACTGGATGTCCTCGCGCTGCGCGAGGCGCTTCGATCGGGCGCCGGGCCCGCTCGACTGGAAACCGGGCGGGCTCAATGCCAGCACCGCCGACATAACGATCGACGCGGGCAGCGTCGATACGAAAGTGCCGTTGCTCGACAAGATGGTCAAGGGCCCCGACATGTTCGATGTCGCAACGTATCCGACGATTCACTTTGTCGGCAAACACTTCGTGCGGACGGGGCCTGCGCAGGGCAAGTTGGAGGGAGCGCTCACGATCCGTACGGTGACACGGCCGGTCACACTCGATGTGACGTTCAACGGATACGGACGCAATCCACTGACAAAGGCCGACACGCTCGGGTTCTCGGCGCAAGGCGCATTCAGCCGCGCACAGTTTGGATTGGCCACATGGTATCCGGCCGTCGGCGACGAAGTGCACGTGCGCATCGAAGCCGAATTCGATCGAGCCGCCGCATCCAACGCGAACGAATAGCCTATCGGCGGGCTGATCCGGCGTTAGACCGAATTGCTTAGGAGAACGAACCGGCGCCCGTCATCGCGGGCGCCGTCAGCACGGACAAGCAAACGCCGTCAGGAGCGGCGAAACGGCCGATGCGGGCCGATCCCGTTACGCCGTCCAATCCAGGATGACCTTCCCGCTCTCGCCCGAGAGCATCGTGGCGAACGCTTGTTGGTAATCGTCGACAGCAAAATGGTGCGTGAGAATCGGCGAGAGATCGAGGCCGCTTTGCAGCATCGCCACCATCTTGTACCAGGTTTCGAACATCTCGCGCCCATAGACGCCCTTGATCTCGAGCCCCTTGAAGATCACCTGATTCCAGTCGATCGCCGTTTGCGCCGGCGGAATGCCGAGCAACGCGATCTTGCCGCCGTGATTCATCGCTTCGAGCATGCCCGTGAAGGCACTGGGCACCCCCGACATTTCGAGGCCGACGTCAAATCCTTCGGTCATATGCAACTCGGCCATGACGTCGCGCAATGACTCTTTCGCGATATTGACCGCACGCGTCGCGCCCATCTTCAGCGCGAGCCCGAGCCGATACTCGTTGACGTCGGTGATGACGATATTGCGCGCCCCGACATGCCGGGCAATCGCCACGGCCATGATGCCGATCGGCCCCGCCCCCGTGATGAGCACATCCTCACCCACCAGGTTGAACGATAACGCCGTGTGCGTCGCATTGCCGAACGGATCGAAGATCGCGGCGAGATCGTCGGAGATTTCGTCGGGAATCTTGAAGGCATTGAACGCCGGAATCACGAGGTATTCCGCAAAAGCCCCTTCTCGATTCACGCCGACGCCCACCGTATTGCGGCACAAGTGGCGCCGCCCCGCGCGGCAATTGCGACAGAAGCCGCACGTAATATGTCCTTCGCCCGATACGCGATCGCCGATGGCAAAACCGCGCACCTCTTGTCCCATCTCAACGATTTCGCCAACGTACTCGTGCCCCACATGCATCGGCACGGGAATCGTCTTTTGTGCCCAGTCGTCCCACTTCCAGATATGGATGTCGGTGCCGCATATCGCCGTGCGCTTGATGCGAATCATGACATCGTTGTGGCCTACTTCGGGCTTGTCCACCTGCGTCAAGGTCAGCCCCGGCGCGCGTTCGAGTTTAGCGAGTGCTTTCATTTGGGGGCTCCTTAAACGATACCGAGGGAACGGCCTACGCGCGTGAAGGCATCGACCGCGCGATCGATGTGCTCCGGCGTATGCGCGGCGCTCATCTGCGTGCGGATGCGCGCACGGCCTTTCGGCACGACGGGATACGAGAAACCGATGACGTAGACGCCTTCCTTGAGCAACGCATCGGCCATGCTGGAAGCGATCGATGCATCGCCGAGCATGACGGGAATGATCGGATGCTGACCGGGCACGAGGTCGAAGCCCGCCGCGCTCATCGCCTCCCGAAAATGCTCACCGTTCGCACGAACGCGCCGACGCAGTCGGGTGCCTTCGTCGCTCGCAAGCAGTTCGAGCACCTTCAGCGAGGCCGCTGCGATACTGGGTGTGAGCGTATTGGAAAACAGGTAGGGCCGCGACCGTTGCCGCAGCAGTTCCACCACCTCGCGCCGTGCCGCGATATATCCACCCGATGCGCCGCCGAGCGCCTTACCGAGGGTGCCCGTGATGATGTCGACGCGTCCTTCGACGCCGCAGAACTCCGGCGTGCCGCGGCCATGTTCGCCGATGAAACCGACGGCGTGCGAATCGTCGACCATGACGATCGCGCCATAGCGATCGGCCAGATCGCAGATACCGGCGAGATTCGCGATGATGCCGTCCATCGAGAAGACACCGTCCGTCGCGATCAGCTTGAAGCGGGCCCCCGCAGCATCGGCTTCGCGCAGCTTCGCTTCAAGATCGGCGAGATCGTTGTTCTTGTAGCGATAGCGCTTCGCCTTCGATAGCCGAACGCCGTCGATGATGCTCGCGTGATTGAGTTCATCGCTGATGATTGCGTCGTTTTCGTCGGTCAGCGTTTCGAACAGGCCGCCGTTCGCGTCGAAGCAGCTCGAGTACAAGATGCATTCTTCGGTACCGAGGAAAGCGGACAACGCGCGTTCGAGTTCCTTGTGGACCGTCTGCGTGCCGCAGATGAAACGTACCGAAGCCATCCCGAACCCGTCTTTGTCGAGCCCCTCTTTGGCCGCCGCGATCAATCGCGCGTCATCCGCGAGCCCCAGATAGTTGTTCGCGCAGAAGTTGAGGACGTCTTCGCCGCTGGCGAGATGGACATCGGATGATTGCGGGCTTGCGATTACGCGCTCGGTTTTGTAAAAGCCGTCGGCTCGGATCTGATCGATCGTGCCGCGCAAGTGGCTAAGGAAGGTGTCGCGCATCGGTTCGCTCCTGACAGGAAGGGTGCCGCTCGCTCCGGGTGGCGGGCGTGACGGTCGTCTATTGCTGTTATAGTCGGTTGTCCGGTTTTGCCGAACAATTCCAATTTTCCGAACAAAAGTTCGATATAGCGAACGACTTTAAGCGATCGAAAACAAAATGGCAAGCTCCGTCAGGCGACGCACGGCGTCAGTAGCCGCTCAAGCCGCACCTTCCGCGGCCTCTTCGCCGCCGCGCGTCGGCGAGCAAATTCAGCGGCTGCGGATGGAGCGAAAGATGACGCTCGACGACCTTTCCCGGGCCGCCGGCGTATCGAAGTCGATGCTCTCTGAAATTGAGCGCGACAAAGCGAATCCGACGATTGCCGTGGCGTGGCGGCTCACGAACGCCCTCGGTGTCAGTCTCGATCAATTGTTCGCCGCCCAGCGCGCGCATGAAACGATTGCCGTGTCCGGGCCGCACGAAATCCCGACACTCGATGGGCATGACGCCAAGTATCAGCTGCGCGTGTGGGGGCCGATCGAGCTGGCCGGTAAATTCGAATGGTATGAGCTCACGTTACAGCCGGGCGGCGCACTCGTTTCAAACGCGCACGAGCCCGGTACGCGCGAGCATTTGACGGTACTCAACGGTTCCATCGAAATCGAAGCGGACGGAGAAACCAAGCGTCTCAAGGCTGCCGATACCGCTCGCTATCAGGCCGACGTACCGCACGCGATCCGCAACGCGGGCAAGGCCGAGGCCAAGGCGCTGCTCATCGTGATTCATGGTTAGTGTCCGAAGCGGCTCCGGCGGTTGGGCAGGCCGCGAGCCGCTGACTTCGATTGGCCACCTCGCTGCAATACTGTATATTTGCACAGTATCTCAATATTCGAAGAGCGGCTATGAGAGAACAAGATCTTGCCGCGCTGCGCTTTCAGGCCGCGGCGCGCGACCTCGAACACATCGTCCGTCATATCGCGGCGCGCTATGTCGTGCAAGGCGTGCCGCTGACGTGGCGGCTGTTGCATGCGATTGAAGCCGAAGCATTGGCGGATCTCGGATTCGCCAGCCGGCATGAACCGGACGTACTCGAGCTGTTCAAACGCCCCGAAGACATGACGTACCCGGAAACGGACGATCCCGCGACTTTCGGCAAATCCAATGCGTTGCCCACGGCATTTGCCTTTGCGGTGGCCGCGTATGAGGAAGCGCAGCTGGAGCAGTCGCACGATGCGATGGGCCGGCAGGGCGCCGCGCAGCGGGCTTCGCACTCGCGGCGTTGAGCCCGCTGCTCCCGAAAACGCTCACCCGTCAGATCCCGAAATTGCTCACCTTTTAAGCCCCTGCGCCAGCGATTTTCGGAAAATCAAGCACTTAGGTCAGAGGCATCGGCGCGTATGCTAGCGATGAAGCCCGTTACCGCTTCCAGGCGCGATCGTTTGACCCCGGAGGAGTGATCGCATTCCGGGCATAGGAGTTCGAAGCCGTCTTCGACGCGAGCCAGTTCCGGCTCGCCATCGGCGCATTTCGGACAATGGGCGGGGATTTCCGCAATCGCATCGGCCGACGTGCCGAGCGCCGCGAAATCCGCCTCGGCCAGTCGCCCCGTCTTGGCCCAAGAACGCAACAGCGCGGCCAGTTCAGGGGAGAACGCCCCCTGTTCGCGTGCAGTGGCAAGTTGGCGAGTGAGCGCATCGATTTCGTCGGACTGCTCGCGTACCTGCGCCTCGAGGCGATCGCCGCGCCCCTTCGCTGCGCTAAGTTGCTGGATAAAATCGAACTCTTTCCGGCTCGCGTCGCGAATGCCGGTTTGATAGGTGGACGCCATCGTACGCAGCGAGTCGAGTTCGACGAGCATCGGCTTGACGCGTCGTTCGGCTTCGGACACCGCGTCCTTGATCTGCGCGGCGTAATGTTCCGCGCTGTGACGCAGTTCTTGATGAAGGGAATCGATACGCTCGCGCAATGCGGCGTTGGTGATCCGTTCCGTGTCGAGCTGCTGTTCCAGTCTCGTTCGCTCGGCTTCCAATCGGGCGAACGAGGCTTGCAGTGCGTCTTCCTGACTCGTTCGTGTGGCAGCCGAGGCGCTCAGTTGAGCCTCGAGCGTTCGCACACGTTCGAGCGCGGCTTCTGCACGCGCTTCGCTGCGATGGCAGGCTTCGTTTGCCGCCTCTTGACGGATCTGTGCCTCACGCAACGCGCTCATCGCACGATCGCGTTCTTCGAAGATTGCCTTGCGTTCGCTCTCCAGGGTTTGCTTCGCTTCTGCGAGCGCATGCTCGAACAGGGCCCCAAGCAGTTCTCCGGCTTTTTCTTCCAGCACCGGCGGGATGGCTCCAGCGCCGATCCTTACGCGAGAGGCGTCGCGAATCCTTTCCCAAAAATGATCGATGTCTTTGGGGATGTCGCTCGCGCTTCCGGTTTGGGTCAGCTCGCGGACGGTGGCCGCGGAAGGGCGAATGCCCAAGTCGAAGAACAAGCGTTTGCAGGCATGCAGCGAGAGTTCGCGCCGGTGAACGCCGCGCTCGCGTAGGGCTTCGAGCTCTCTCTTTATGACTTCGCGTTGTTCGTCGAGGGTCATGGATGCGATTTCGGAGATAAGAATGTGTTGATAATAACGGATTACGTATCAAATGGTACGTTCGCTGATGGCGCGTCGATGTCGTGACACAAACAAGCTCTCCGTGAGGGCAGGGCGCGGTCTAAGCGTCTTCGCCGTCCTTCGTTTCGTGAAACAAAACGAGGAATCCTAGCTAACTCTTTGTTTTTTCAATGTTAGCTGGTTTTGTTGTTAGGTCCGCGCTTGTTTCACGGGACGGATCCGTTTTTTTAGGAGCCGGTATTTCGAGGAACACACGGGGCGCGCCTAGAGAGTAGTTGAAGTAAACACCCTTGAACCTTCGTTAAAAACGTTAACGCCACGGCAAAACCTTGCCAGGTAAGGCTCTCCGGCCGGTTGGGTGAAGCTTTGCGGGAGATGTAGTGAGCTTTGACGGGAGGGCTTCGTGAAGGGTTTCAGGAACATCAGTGAGCGGTGTCGGGAAAGATTGTGAGGGGATTCGGGACAGATCGGAACGCTGCCTTTGTCGGACGGTGAGGCGTTTCGGGAGCCGTTGCCACTGAAACCCGCGTGAGACGGTGGCGTGCTGCTACGGCGGGATTTCGCAAAGGTGAGTGCCTGCGGGATGTTGGAAAACAGCCGATTTCGTGGTCGAAATACCCTCTCGACAGGCATCGGTGAGGTGTTCCGGGAAAAAACGCGCACGTCGGGTGAGGCTTTTCGGGAAAACCCGTGGGAAAAGCCACCGATAACTGCCCAAAGGTGAGCCTTCTCGGGAGCGCTCGCCGCGCAACCGCGATTGCGGAACCCGTTGAATGGGCTGTTGCCCGGTTCCCTGGCGCTTAAGGTGAAGGTTTTCGGGATCAATGAACGGAGGGCCGGCTCAACCAAGTTGAAGCGGTCATTGGGTAAAAGGTGAGCATTTTCGGGAGTTGAATCGCGCGCCGAAATGCCTTTGACGGCGAAGTTAGTCTGCACTTTCGCTAAGCGCTAGTCTTTACCGCATGGGTGAGTGCGCTATAGAAGGGTGCGTGGCCGGTAAGGTGAGCTTTTTCGGGTGTATCGGACTGCGGTCGATAAACGAGGCACGCAAAAGAGCGTTTTCAATAAGGTGAGCCTTTTCGGGAGCAAACGGTGATGAGTCTGTCGCTGAAGCAAAGAGGCTAACTATCGGATCTGTTTGAGAAATCTCGACAGATGACCGCTGAGGTGAGGTTTTCCGGGAGGGTGATACGTGGACGTCAAATCCCTCGCGTCCTGGCGATGCGCGCTCTCCAGGTGAGCGTTTTCGGGAGCGGATGACGTGGCATCGCGCATCGACATGGCTCGAGCCCATGGCTGCACGGGTTTCCAGGCTGCCCAAAGGTGAGCTTGTTCGGGATGTGTGCTGCCGCGGCAGAAAACATGCGGCGGTTACTCGCGATTGGCGGTCCGAAACGGGACATCCTGGCTCGTGTGCCGTGAGGAAATGTCCATTGGGATCGTCGTCGCAAAATAGCGACATCGGCTGTGGTGAGTCGATACGGGAGCGCTTTATGGCGCATATGGCCGGCAGTTTCATCGCGTCTGGCAATGAAATCCCATGCCGCACAATGGCGCGCTTCCCTGCCAACCGCGGGTTCCGGTGAGCCTTTCCGGGAGCGGATCCAGGAGAGCCGCCGTTGTTTGCCGCGTTTCACAGCGAAGGGTGAGAGGGTGGTTGTAGACGCCTATAACCGCACTCTGTATCCTCTCGTAAATGTTCTTTCCCGACCGACTCATCTCAACGAAGCGCGC
>NZ_JBQCDN010000215.1:0-8467 GCF_051961175.1 Trinickia sp.
GCCGATGGACTGCCTCGAAAAGATCAAAACCGGTAATATTTCGCGTTAACCCAGCGTCCACCGTGCGCGCTCAGCGCGCACGTTGCACGTCCCACCGATATACCGCGGCACACCGGGTCGCTCGCTGTTCGATGCTCGAGCCATTCGGTTCGCCCCGCACATTGACCGACAACCGAGCGCAATGTCTAAACGGATTCACGCTCGGGTCTTTTGCCTCGCATCGGTTCAACCAAATTGCCTGAAATCCGGCTTGCGCTTCTGAAAGAACGCCATCATCGCTTCGCGTGCTTCGGGGGCGAGCAGCATCTTGCCGAAGTGCACGACTTCCTCTTTCATGCGATCGGCGATTTCGTGCCCGTGCGCACGCTTCATCAGCATTTTCGTCACGCGCAGCGACGAAGCCGGTAGCGCGCTGAGCTTAACCGCTTGTGCGTATGCGAATGCATCGACCTCACCCATGGGCAGCAAGCGATTGACGATGCCCATCCGATGCGCTTCCTTCGCATCGAACGCTTCACCGAGCAGCAGCTTTTCGGCCGCGAGCGGATAGCCCGCGAGGCGCGGCAGCAGCAGGCTCGATGCCGCCTCGGGGCACAGCCCCAATTGCGAGAACGGCAACGAGAACGTGGCCGACTCGGCCGCGTACACCATATCGCAATGCAGCAGCAACGTCGTGCCGATGCCCACCGCCACGCCGGCGACCGACGCCACAATCGGCTTTTCCGCACCGCTGATGCGCCGCAGGAACTGCAGCACCGGCGCGTCCTCGCTGCTTGGCGGCGACTTCATAAAGTCTTCGAGATCGTTCCCGGCGCTAAAGACGTTCTCGCTGCCGCGGATCAAGATCGCGCGAACGGCTGCGTCCTCCTGCGCATCGGCCAGCGCATCGGCCATCGTTTGATACATCGCCGACGTGATCGCGTTCTTCTTTTCAGGCCGATTCAAGGCGATCGTCATCACGCCTTCGGCACTGCGCTCAACCACTATGTCCATCGTCTCTCTCCAAAGGAAAACGGTTCGTGGCCCCGGAGGATTGCTCCATGGCTCACGAACCGTCACCGTCGTGACCGGGTCACGGCCGGGTTACAGCCGCTCGATGATGCCCGCTGCGCCCATACCGGTGCCGACGCACATCGTCACCATGCCGTACTTCAGATTGCGGCGGCGCAAACCGTGCACGACCGTTGCCGCACGGATCGCCCCCGTCGCGCCGAGCGGGTGGCCGAGTGCGATTGCACCGCCGAGCGGGTTGACCTTCGACGGATCGAGACCGAGCTCGCGCACCACCGCGAGCGATTGCGCCGCGAAAGCTTCGTTCAACTCGATCCAATCCAGATCGTCCTGCGTCAGGCCCGCCGCCTTGAGCGCGGCCGGAATCGCTTCCTTCGGGCCGATCCCCATCACTTCGGGCGGCACGCCGCGCACGGCGAAGCTCACGAAGCGCGCGAGCGGCGTCAGGTTGAACTGCTTCAGGATCTTCTCGGACACCACGATCAGCGCCCCGGCGCCGTCCGACGTTTGCGAGCTGTTGCCCGCCGTCACCGAGCCCTTGTTCGCGAAGACCGCGCGCAGCTTGCCGAGCCCTTCAAGCGTCGTATCGGGACGGGGGCCTTCGTCGAGTGCGATTTCGCGCGTCTTCGTCTTCACTTCGCCCGTCGCGAGATCGGGCACGCGCTCGACGATCGTGTAAGGCGCGATCTCATCCTTGAACTCGCCGGCTTGTTGGGCGGCGATCGCCTTTTGGTGCGATTCGAGCGAGAAGCGGTCCTGATCCTCGCGGCTCACCTTCCAGCGCTCGGCGACGCGCTCGGCCGTGAGGCCCATGCCGTAGGCAATGCCGAAGTTCTCGTTGTTGTCGAAGATGTGCGGCGACATCGATGGCGTGTTACCCATCATCGGCACCATGCTCATCGATTCGCAGCCGCCCGCGATCATCGCATCGGCTTCGCCGACGCGGATACGATCGGCCGCCATCGCGAGCGCCGTCACACCCGAGGCGCAGAAGCGATTGACCGTTACGCCGCCCACCGATTGCGGCAGGCCCGCGAGCAGCGCGCCGATCCGCGCGACGTTCAGGCCCTGCTCGGCCTCGGGAATCGCGCAGCCGACGATCGCGTCCTCGATCACCTTCGTATCGAGCCCGGGCACTTGCGCCACGGCCGATTTGATCGCGTGCACGAGCAGCTCGTCCGGCCGCGTGCTCTTGAATATGCCGCGCGGGGCCTTGCCGATCGGCGTGCGGCTCGCGGCGACGATGTATGCGTCTTGCAATTGTTTGCTCATTTGGCGCTCCTGCCTGTTTAGTTGCGCACCGGCTTACCGGTCTGCAGCATGCCCATGATTCGCTCTTGCGTCTTTTGCGTGCCAAGCAGGTCGACGAATGCGCGGCGTTCCAACGTGAGCAGCCATTCTTCGTCGACGAGACTGCCGGCTTCGACATCGCCGCCGCAAACGACTTCGGCAATACGCGAGGCGATCAGGAAATCGTGCGCGCTGATGAAGTTGCCGTCGCGCATGTTCACGAGCTGCGCCTTGATCGTCGAAATCGCCGAGCGGCCAGCCACCGGCACCTGCTTGGCCGGCAGCGGCGGACGGTACCCCGCGGCGGCCAGCGCACGCGCCTCCTTCTTCGCCGTGTCCAGCAACTCGAACACGTTGAAGACGATCGTGTCCGACGGCTTCAGATAACCCATCGCACGGGCCTCGATGGCCGACGCGGACACCTTCGCCATCGCCGCGTTCTCGAACGACTTCGAGAGGAACTTCAGCAGCTCGCCGTTCGATGCCCCGACGGCCGCAGCCGCATCGGCCGCGCGCAACGCGGCTTCCTTCAGGCCGCCGCCCGCCGGCACAAGACCGACGCCGACTTCGACGAGCCCGACATAACTCTCGATGTGTGCCACACGCTTGGCGCTATGGAGCATGAACTCGCATCCGCCGCCGAGTGCAATGCCCGAGACCGCGGCCACGACGGGCACGTTCGCGTATTTGACGCGCAGCATGGTTTGCTGAAACTTCTTGACGAACGGCTCGATCCCTTTGGCGCCACCCATCATGAAGGCGGGCATCGCTTCTTCGAGGTTGGCGCCGGCCGAGAACGGGCCGCCCGGGGTCCCGAGCTTCAGCGAAGTGGGCTGCCACACGACCACGCCCTTGTACGACTGCTCGGCCAATTCGATCGCTTGTGCGAGGCCGTCGAGCACGCCCGGGCCGATCGTGTTCATCTTCGTCTTGAAGGAAAGGATGACGACATCGTCCTCGCCCGCGCGGTCATCGACCCATGCGCGCACCGAATCCGTTTCGAACAGCGTCTTGCCGTAAGCCTTCGGATCGACGCCGGTTTCGCCGACGAGCGGGGCACGGAATACCTGCTTGCGATAGACGGGCAGCGTCGAACGCGGCTCGAACTTCGCTGCCGCGGGCGACCACGAACCTTCGGCCGTATGGACGCCGCCCTTCTGCGCCACGTCGCCCTCAAATACCCACGACGGCAGCGGCGCATTCGCCAATGCCTTGCCCGCGACGATATCCGCTTGCACCCACTCGGCGACTTGCTTCCAACCGGCCGCCTGCCAGCCCTCGAACGGGCCCTCGTTCCAGCCGAAGCCCCAACGAATCGCGAGATCGACGTCGCGCGCGTTATCGGCGATCGATTCCAGGTGCACGGCGATGTAGTGGAAGACATCGCGGAAGATCGACCACAGGAATTGCGCCTGAGGGTGCTCCGATTCGCGCAGGAGCTGCAGGCGCTCGGCTGGCGGACGCTTCAGGATGCGGCCGATCAATTCGTCCGCCTTCGCACCGCCTTCGACGTACTCGCCCGTCTTCGGGTCGAGCACCTTGATCGCTTTGCCTTCCTTCTTGTAGAAGCCGCCGCCCGTCTTTTGGCCGAGCGCCCCCTTGGCGACGAGCGCGGCCAGCACGGCCGGCGTTTCATACACGGGGAAGAACGGATCGTCGGCCAGGTTGTCCTGCATCGTCTTGATGACGTGCGCCATCGTGTCGAGACCGACGACGTCCGCCGTGCGGAACGTGGCCGATTTGGCGCGGCCCAGGCGCGAGCCCGTCAGGTCGTCGACTTCATCGAAGCGCAGGCCGAACTTCGAGGCTTCGGTAATGACCGCGAGGATCGAGAAGATACCGACGCGGTTCGCGATGAAGTTCGGGGTATCCTTCGCGCGCACGACGCCCTTGCCCACGACGCTCGTCAGGAACGTTTCGAGATCGTCGAGGATGTGCGGCTGCGTATGCGTTGTCGGGATCAGTTCGACGAGATGCATGTAGCGCGGCGGATTGAAGAAGTGCACACCGCAGAAACGCGACTTCAGTTCTTCGGAGAATCCTTCGGACAACTTCGTGATCGAGAGGCCAGATGTATTCGTCGCGAAGATCGCATGCGGCGCGAGGTGCGGCGCGACCTTCTTGTACAAATCGTGCTTCCAGTCCATCCGCTCGGCGATCGCCTCGATGACGAGATCGCATTGCTCGAGCTTGGCGATATCGTCTTCGTAATTCGCCGGCTCGATGTACCGGGCATCGTCCTTCGCGCCGAACGGCGCGGGCGACAGCTTCTTCAGATTGTCGATCGCTTTCAGCGCGATCGCGTTCTTCGGGCCTTCCTTGGCAGGAAGATCGAACAGCAGCACCGGCACCTTGGCATTGATCAGGTGCGCGGCGATCTGCGCGCCCATCACGCCGGCGCCGAGCACGGCCACCTTGCGAATGATCAGATTGCTCACGTTTTTCCTCCCTGGGAGTCATGCGTTTTCGCGGGCTCGATGGCTGCGCATCGCGCGCTGCGATGCGGATCGAGCCGCGGTGAATCGGAAGCGAGCGGCGCTTGCGTCCTGGCCGCGCCGCGCGGCAGGAGCGCTGGCTTAGAACAGCGCCTCGTCGACTTCCATCAGCGTCTTCGAACCCGCGCGTGCTTCGCGGATCGTCTTGGCCGTTTCGGGCAAGAGCTTCGCGAAGTAGAAGCGCGCCGTCGCGAGCTTGGACTTGTAGAACGGATCGCCCGACGCTTCCTTGTCGAGCGCAATGCGCGCCATGCGCGCCCAGAAGTACGAGAAGACCAGGTGGCCGACCGTGCGCAGATACGGCACCGCCGCCGCGCCCACTTCGTCCTGGTTGGCCATCGCCTTCATGCCGATTTCCATCGTGAGCTTCTGCACCTTGTCGCCGATGTCGGCGAGCGGGTTCACGAACTCTTGCATCTCGGGCTTGACGCCTTCGGCTTCGACGAAATCCGTCACGAGCTTGCCGAACTTGCGCAGCTTCGCGCCCATGTCGCCCAGTACCTTGCGGCCCAGCAGATCGAGCGACTGCACGGCATTCGTACCTTCGTAGATCATGTTGATGCGGGCGTCGCGCACGTACTGCTCCATGCCCCATTCCTTGATAAATCCATGGCCGCCAAAAATCTGCATCGCGTGGTTCGTGCATTCGAACGCGTTGTCCGAGAGGAACGCCTTCAGAATCGGCGTGAGCAGCGCGACGAGATCGGCCGCTTCCTTGCGCTCGGCTTCGTCTTCGTGCGACAACTCCTTGTCGATCTGCAGGGCCGACCAGTACGAGAACGCACGCGCGCCTTCGGCATACGCCTTTTGCGTCAGCAGCATACGGCGTACGTCCGGGTGCACGATGATCGGATCGGCGGCTTTCTCGGGCGCCTTCGGGCCCGTCAGCGAACGCATCTGCAGACGTTCCTTCGCATAGACGAGCGAGTTCTGATAGGCGACTTCCGTGAGGCCGAGGCTTTGCATGCCGACGCCGAGGCGCGCCGCGTTCATCATGACGAACATCGCTTGCAGGCCGCGATTCGGTTCGCCGACAAGCCAGCCCTTCGCGTTGTCGAGATTCATCACGCAAGTGGCGTTCGCGTGGATGCCCATCTTGTGTTCGATCGAGCCACACTTGATGCCGTTGCGCTCACCCGGCTCGCCGGCCGCGTTCGGGATGAACTTCGGCACGATGAACAGGGAAATGCCCTTCGTTCCCGGAGGCGCATCGGGCAGACGCGCGAGCACGAGGTGAACGATGTTTTCGGCAAGATCGTGTTCGCCGCTCGAGATGAAGATCTTCGTGCCGGTAATCAGATACGAGCCGTCGCCGTTCGATTCGGCCTTCGTGCGCAGGATGCCGAGATCGGTGCCGCAATGCGGTTCGGTCAGACACATCGTGCCCGTCCATTTGCCCGCCACGAGCTTGGGCAGGTAAACCTGTTGCTGCTCGGGCGTGCCATGCGCATGCAGGCATTCGTAGGCGCCGTGCGAGAGGCCCGGATACATCGTCCATGCCTGGTTGGACGAGTTCAGCATTTCATAGAGCGCGTTATTCACGAATGCCGGCAAGCCTTGGCCGCCGTATTCGGGATCGCAGCCGAGCGCGGGCCAGCCAGCCTCGACGTATTGGCTGTACGCCTCCTTGAAACCCTTCGGCGTCGTCACCACGCCGTCGCCCGCATAGGTGCAGCCTTCCGCGTCGCCGCTCTGGTTCAGCGGGAACAGGACTTCGGCGCAGAACTTGCCGGCTTCTTCGAGCACTTGGTTGATCGTGTCGGCATCGAGGTCAGCGTGCTTCGGCATGCCTTTGACTTCGTTTTCGACGTTCAGCAGTTCGTGCAGCACGAATTGCATATCGCGCAGCGGCGCGGCGTACTGACCCATGACATCCTCCAAAGGTTTGCAGCGGTAGAGATCAAGCCGCCAATGGCAGTCAGTGCGCCGGGTGGGAGCGCTGCTGACTAACGGCTCTCGCTCTGAGATAAATCGCCCCCACGTTCACTTCGTTCGCTGTCGACCGGAGTGGGCGCTTCAGCGCTTACTCCGGTCCCATGCAAAGCTCCCCCCGAGGGGGCGTCAGAGCGCTTGGGGCGGCCCGGTGCGCTCTGATACGAATCAATGGTTTTTTCAAGCGCGGCCCACGTAAGCCGCGCAGCATCGGACAGATGCAGAAAGCGCGCGTCGTGGTGCAGACCGAGCGTGAAGCTATACAGTTCGAACAGCATCAGGTTCGGATCGGTATCCGCACGCAGATGCCCTTCTTCAACGGCTTGCGAAATGGCCCGCAGCAACGCGGCCCGCCACGTCGACACGCTCAGGACAAGCTGCTCGCGAACGGGGTTGTCGCCGCGGTCGTCGTATTCCACGGCACCGCTGATGTAAATGCACCCGGTCGTCACTTCCTGAATGCGCCGCTCCATCCAGCGGCCCAGCATCGCGCGCAACCTCGGCAAGCCGCGCGGCTCGTGCAAGCTCGGGAAAAACACCTCCTGCTCAAAACGGCGGTGGTATTCGCGGACGACTTCGACTTGCAAGTCCTCCCGCGACCCGAAATGCGCAAAAACCCCGCTTTTGCTCATCTGCATGCGCTCGGCAAGCAAGCCGATCGTCAAGCCCTCAAGCCCGTCACGGCTCGCCAGATCGAGCGCGGCATCGAGAATCGCTGCGCGCGTTTGTTCACCTTTTCGCATGGCCTCTTTGTACCGTTCCTCTGCCTGTGCAATTAAAAAATAGAACGGGCGTACTATTATTGAACGCGACCGTCCGGGAAACAAGGACTTTATTAGAAACCGGAATCTAACGGGACGGCTAGCTCTTGTGGCTGGGCTCGATTAGGGAAACTCCGGGCATGTGGCGGGCGCCATCGGCGCCCTGATCGCCGTGCGCAGACTAATCGTATCCGCCTACCGTCAGGAGCTTCATGGCGGCGCGATAGGCCGCATAGGCGAGCCGGTTGATCAGCCGTTCGGGCCACGGCCGCGCTGCGTAGCGAGCGGGATCGATCGGGCGGGCCTCGGCGAAGGCAGCCAGGATCGCGTCGCGCAGTTGGCCGATTTCGCAGTGCTCGATCAGCACGACATTCGCCTCGTTGTTGAGCACGAGACTCAGAGCGTCGAGGTTCGACGAACCCACCGTCGCCCAGTTCGAATCGACGACGGCAACTTTGCCGTGCAGCAGCGTTTTTTCATATTCGGCGATCTGGGCGCCAGCGGCCAGGAACGTGCGGTAAAGATAGGGCACAGCGTGATCGAGCGCGGCGAATTCCTTGCGGCCAATCAATAGACGCACGTCGACGCCGCGCCGGGCCGCCGCTACCAAAGCGCGTCTGAGCTTGCGTCCCGGCACGAAAAACGGATTGGCCAGCAGAATTTCCTGGCGCGCGCGGCCGATGGCGACCAGGTACGCCTTTTCGATCGCACGCCGATTCACGAAGTTGTCGCGTGCGACGAAAGCCACGCTTGGCGCCTTGAGCGCATGCGCCGATGTTGGAGTAGAGCGCCGCGACGGCGCGGCGATGCCCGCGGCGGCGGCCTGTGCGCGAAGCACGAGCGCGCGCGAAACCGAAGCGGCATAGGGCCGGTGGCCCAACTCCAGGCGGCGCCACTGCGTATCCAATGCGGCGGCGATACGCGCCACGACGGGGCCGATCAATTCGACGGCAAAATCCCAGCGCGGATGCTCGAGAC